>JBEAQJ010000189.1:0-12490 GCA_041163945.1 Pseudomonadota bacterium | reverse complement strand
TTGACAGCGTGGCACGGCTGGCGGCGCCGAACCGCGTGATGGCCCAAGACCCTGACGCCCGGCCCGATCGGGTCGACACCGCCCCGCCGCCCCCGCACATGCCCGCGCCGATGCTTGAGCTGGATCTTGTGGGGCCGTCGGATGTGGCCGCCGTGCCGGCCCCCGTACCGGGCGACGCGCCCGCGCAATCGCCGATCATGGCGGTGGTCTTGATCGAAGATCCGATGCGCCCGCTTGACCCTGCCACGCTGGCGCAGATCGATTTCCCGGTCAGCCTTGCGCTCGACCCTGCCCATCCCGATGCGCCGGCCCGCGCGGCCGCCCTGCGCGCGGCAGGGTTCGAAGTGGTGATCACCGGCGCGGCGGCGATGGGGGATGGCCCAGCGCGCGACGATCTGGCTGCAGGGTTGATGCAAGCCTTTGATCTTGTGCCAGAAGCGGTGGCGCTGATCGATGCCAGCCCCATCGGCCGGATCGATGTCGACCTGCGTTGGCGGGCAGCGCTGCGCGCCGTGCTGGGGGATGGGCGCCATGGCCTGATCCGGTTTGCGCCGGGGCCAGACGCGCCGGTTGGGGCCGGCCGGCCCCTTGTCGGGGGCGAGGCGGTGGTGTTTCGGCTGCTCGACGATGCCGATCAGCGCGCCCCGCGGATCGGGCGGTATCTGGATCGCGCGGCCTATGCCGCCGGGCAGCAGGGGGCGGTCATCGTGGTCGGGCGGACCCGGCCCGAAACGATGACGGCGCTGTTTGCATGGGCGCGCGAACGCGCCGATGCGCCGGTGCGGCTTGCGCCCGTGTCTGCCGTGTTGGCGCGCATCGGTCGATAGCGGAAGGCGCGGCCGCGTTCAGCGGTTCGTTTGGCCGGAAAACAGGCTTGCATCCTCGGCCGCGCGGCGGATGGCGCGGGATTTGTTGACGGTTTCCTGAAATTCGGCCTCGGGGTCGCTGTCATAGACCACGCCGCCGCCGGCCTGGATGTAAAGCTTGCCGTCCTTGATGACGGCGGTGCGCAGCGCGATGCACATGTCCATGTCGCCGCCGGCGCTGAAATAGCCCACCCCGCCGCCGTAAACGCCCCGCTTTTCCGGCTCCAGCTCGTCGATGATTTCCATCGCGCGGACCTTGGGCGCACCCGAAACCGTGCCCGCGGGCAGGCCGGCCAGAAGGGCCGACAGCGCATCTTGATCGTCGCGCAATTCGCCCACCACGTTCGAAACGATGTGCATCACATGCGAATAGCGTTCGACGATGAATTCCTCGGTCGGTTTGACCGTGCCGATCCGGGCCACACGACCCACATCGTTGCGCCCCAGATCCAGCAACATCAGATGTTCGGCCAATTCCTTGGGGTCTGACAACAGATCGGTTTCGAGCGCGCGGTCTTCCTCGGGGGTTTGGCCGCGCTTGCGGGTGCCGGCGATGGGGCGGATCGTGACCTGCCGGTCGAACACCCGCACCAGGATCTCGGGGCTGGCGCCGACCACCTGGAAAGGCCCGAAGTTGAAAAAGAACATGAAAGGCGACGGGTTGGTGCGCCGCAACGCACGATACAGCGCAAAGGGCGGTTCGGGGAAATCCTGTGTCCAGCGCTGCGACGGGACCACCTGAAAGATATCGCCCGCCCGAATGTAATCCTTGGCGCGTTCGACGGCGGCCAGGTAATCGGCGTGGCTGAAATTCGACACAGGCGCGGCCACGCTGCGCGGCTCGCCCATTTCGCGGCTGCTGACCGCCGGGGCGCGGTCCAGATCGCGCAGCGCATCGGCGACCCGTTCGGCGGCCTGCGCATAGGCTGCGCGCGCCGACAACCCCGATGAGACCCAAGCGGGTGACACCACCGTGACTTCGCCCTTTACCCCGTCAAGCACCGCCACGACCGAAGGGCGCATCAGCACCGCGTCGGGCAGACCCAGAGGGTCGGGGTTCACATGCGGCAGGTGTTCGACCAGCCGGATCATGTCGTAGCCCAGATAGCCAAAAAGCCCTGCCGCGGCCGCGGGCAGATCGGCGGGCATGTCGATGGCGGTTTCCGCCAACAGCGCGCGCAGCGCCGCCAGCGGCGGCTCGGCACAAGCCACGAATGCGTCGCGATCATACCGCGCGGTGCGGTTCAAGCGGCTGGTCGAACCCTGACATTCCCAGATCAGATCGGGTTTGCAGCCGACGATCGAATACCGCCCGCGCACTTCGCCGCCAGTGACCGATTCCAGGATGAAACTGTCGCGCCCGGCATCGGTCAATTTCATCATCACCGACACGGCCGTATCCAGATCGGCGGCCAGGCGGGCATGCACCAGCTGGTTGCGCCCCTGCGCCCAGCCGGCTTCGAAACTGGCGAAATCAGAAATGCGGGCCATCAGGGAAACTGCGTGTGAACGGCGTTGATCACCGATTGGTTCACCTGGATGCCCGCCTCGACCTGCAGCGCGCGCCCATAGGCTTCGAACACATCTTGCGCCAGGCTTTGGGCCACGGCCTGGCCCAGGATCTGCACAAGGAATTGCGTCTCGGGGTTGTCGCGCGCGGCGGGGTTGATGGCATCGAGCCGCACGATCAGCACGCGGTCGGTATCGGGCACCAGCACCACGTCGCCGGGATCGGCCAGCTGAAACACCTGGCCCACAAGCCCGGGCGGCGCGTCCGGCACAAAGCCTTGGCGCCGGATCTGGGTTTCGGTGTCAACCTGGCCCAAGGATTCGAGCGCCGCGCCGCTTGCCAGTTCCGCCACCAGGCTTTCGCCAAGACGCGACAGTTCCGCGCGCAGCGTATCGGCCCGCCAATCGGCCCGGACATCGGCGATGATCTCGTCGAAGGGGGGCACGGTCGGGGGCACCACCGCATCCAGCCGCAGCGCGAACAGCCCGCCGTCCGACAGCGCGATCAGTTCCGGAAAATCGCCGGGCTCTGCCGCCATGGCCGCCGCGCGAAAGGCGTCATAGGCGGCGATGCCGTCCTCGGACACGGGCGTGTAATCGAGCCGGCCCAGCGCCATCTCGGTCGTCTCGGCCAGCTCTTCCAGCGTGGCGCCTTCGGCCAGCAGGTCATCGACCGGATCGCGCAGATCGTCGATTGCCCGGCGCGCGGCGTCGGTGGCCAGTTCCAGGCTCAGATCGGCGCGCGCCTCTTCAAACGGGATTTCCGAGGCGTCGAGCACCGCGTTGACGCGAAACAGCGCCGGCCCCAGATCGGTGGCGACCGGGCCGATGATCTCGCTTTCGGTGTCGGCGAAAATCGCCTGTGCCGCGTCGGGGGGCAGCTGGTCGGCCGTGACCTCGCCCAGATCCACGTCTTCGATGGCAAGACCGCGCGCGGCCAGCAAATCGTCGAAGCTGGTTTCGCCCGCGCGGATGGCCTCAAACGCGGCTTCGGCGCTGGGCGCATCGGCAAAGACCAGCCGTTCCAGCAGCCGCCGTTCGGGTTGGCGATACAGCTCCGCCCGTTCCTCATAAAGTGCCCGCAGGCTGGCCTCGTCGATGGGCATGTCGGCCATCAGCATCGACGGCGTGACCCAAGCATAGCTGATGCGCCGCATTTCGGGGCGGGTAAAGCGGGTGGGGTTGGCGTCGTAATGGGCCAAAAGCTCGGCCTGGCTGGGCATGGGCAGCGGGCCGGACAGATCGGCCTCGGTCAAGATCAACAGGCTGGCATCGCGGGTTTCGCCTTGATAGGCGACCAAGGCCTCGGTGATGCTCGTCTGCGGGCCCAGCCCGCCGATCACCGCGGCCTGCAACAGCCCGCGCGCGGTGTCTTGGCGCACGTCGTCCTCGAATTCTGCCGGCGTCAGCCCGTTCTGGCGCAGCGTGAATTCGTAGGTTTCGCGGTCAAAGGCGCCGTCGAGCCCTTGGAACGCCTGCACTTGGGTGATCTGGCGGGCGACTTCGGCATCGCCCACCGACAGGCCGATGGCCTGCGCTTCATGGGCCAGCGCAGCGCGCGCGACCAGCGATTGCAACAGCGCCTGATCCAGCCCTTGCGCGCGCAGGTCGGCCAGCGTCACGGGCTGGCCTGTCTGGGCGATCCGGGCCCGGATTTCCTGATCGAGCGCGCGGGCATAATCCTCGGCCGTGATCTCGACATCGCCCACGGCACCGACGCGGCTGGCCCCGCCCGAGAAAGACCCGATGCCAAAGCCCGCAAGGGCGACGAACAACAGGCCCAGAATGACCCAGACAAACAGGTTCGACGCCTTTTTCACAGCCGATCTTGCCATCCGATAGGGGTCCTTTCACCTTCTGGGCGGGCGTGTCATGGGCCCGATCCGAACGAGGGGTTGATTACGCGCTTGGGCGCGGCACGGCAAGGGTTGCGGGCCCGCCGCTAGAGATCCAGCGCCGCCAGCCGGTCGACAACCTGCACCAGACCGGCGCGATCGGCATTGGCAAACGCGATGCGCAGCGTGGCCTCGGCCTGTCCGGTGCCGCCTTGCGCCTTGCGCGGGCCAAACATCGTGCCCGGCAGAACCAACAGCGCCGCCCGTTCGACCATGCGTTGCGCCACCTGGTCCGAGGGCAGATCGAAGGGGTGGCGCACATAGGCAAAATAGGCCCCGCAGCCCAAGAGCCGCCATGCCGGCAAGCGGTCGAATTCTTGGCGCAGCCGATCGCGGCGGGCCAGGATTTCGGCCCGTTCGCCCGCCAGCCAGTCGCCCAGATTCCGCATGCCCCAAAGTGCCCCGATCTGGCCCACCTGCGGTGGGCAGATCGCGACGGTGTCAAGAAACTTCTCCACCTCGGCCAGGCGCGCCTCAGAGGCCATGATGGCCCCGACCCGGTGGCCGGTCAGGCGATAGGCCTTGGAAAAGGAATAGAGGTGGATCAGCGTGCCATCCCAGTCGGGATCGGCGAACAGATCATGGGGGGCGCCGGTTCCGGAATGGAAATCGCGATAGGTCTCATCCAAGATCAAGGCCAGCCCGTGCTGGCGCGCCAGATCGTAAAAGGCGCGCAGAAGCGCGGCCGGATATTCGACGCCGGCTGGGTTGTTGGGGCTGATCAGGACGATCGCGCGCGTGCGTTTGTTGATCAACGCCGCCGCCTGTGCCGGATCGGGCAAAAGATCGTCGCCCGTGGGCAGGGCGACGCTGCGCACACCCTCCATGTCAAGCCACATCTTGTGGTTGAAGTAGAAGGGCAGGGGCAGGATCACCTCGTCGCCCGCGCCCGCCAGCGTCGACATCGCCGCCGTGAAGGCCTGGTTGCACCCCGCGGTCACGGCCACTTGGGTCGGTCGGATCGTGCCGCCGTAGCCCGCCGACCATTGCGTCGCCAACTCGGCGCGCAATTCGGGCAAACCCAAGACCGGCCCGTATAGATGGCTGGCCGGATTGGTCAGCATCGCGTCGGCCATGGCGCGCACCAGCGCATCGGGGGGCGGGTCGACCGGGGCGGCCTGGCTCAGGTTGATCAGGGGGCGGTCGGGTGAAAACGTCTGCCCTGCGATCCAGCGGCGCGCCTCCATCACCGGCGGCGCAAAGGTGTGTTCATAGGTCGGATTGATCGGTTGCATGGCCACCCCGCCGCGCGTTCCCCCGCAGCACCCCTTGGTTGTCGTTTTGTCGAAATGCCGGCCGCAGCCTGGCTGTAACGGCCGGCCGCACGCGCGCCGGCCCCCCCCGACCCGCCGCGCGCCATCATTGGATCAGAACGGGATTTCATCATCCAGATCGCCGCCACCAAAGCCCGACGGGCCTGGTGCGCCGCGGTCATCGGGGTAGCCGCCGCCGCCGCGGTCATCGCCGTAACCGCCCGATCCGCCCATGGACCCGCCGGATCCGCCACCGCCATCACGCCCGTCCAGCAAGGTCAGGCTGCCGCTGTAGGGGCGCAGCACGATTTCGGTGGTGTAGCGATCCTGGCCGGTCTGGTCTTGCCATTTGCGGGTTTCCAGCTGCCCCTCGATGTAGACCTTGGAGCCCTTGCGCAGATATTGCTCGGCGATGCGGGCGACGGGCTCGGAAAAGATTGCCACCGAATGCCATTCGGTGCGTTCCTTGCGTTCGCCGGTGGTGCGGTCTTTCCATGTCTCGGAGGTGGCGATGCGCAAGTTGCAGACCTTGCCGCCGTTTTGAAAGCTGCGCACCTCGGGATCGCGGCCCAAGTTGCCGATCAGGATTACCTTGTTGACGGATCCGGCCATGTCTGTGTCCCCCTGTTCGATCGATAGCCCCGTGCGCCGGGTGTCAGTGGCGCGAGTCACGCCAGCCTTGCGCCGCGCCGCTTAGATCACCCAAGTTTGGTCAAGGAAAGGTTAATTGCGCGCGCGGGGCAAGGGGGTGGGTGTCAAAGGCTGGAAATTCTGCGTCGTTTGGCCTATGGCCCGATGCAGAATGTGATCATGGCCCCGTCTGATGCCTCGTCTGATGCCCCGTATCGCCCCGCAGATCATCTTGGCTGCGGCCCTGTGTGGCGGCGTTGCGCCGGTTTCGGCCAATCCGATGGACCGGTTCGCGAATGCGCTGTCGGTCATCGATGGGCGGGCCGCCAACCAATATGCGCGCTCGTCCCGGCTGCGCCCGGGTCTGGGCCCCGACGCGCCGGTTGTTGCGCGCTTTGATGGGCGCTACCGCGGGCCTTGGCTGGACGTGGCCCGCGCCGCCGCCCGGCGCCATGGCATCCCCGAAGATCTTTTCTTGCGTCTCGTCCAGCAGGAATCGGGCTGGGATCCCGACGCTGTCAGCCACGCGGGCGCCATCGGTCTGGCGCAGCTGATGCCCGACACCGCGCGCATGCTGGGGGTCGATCCGACCGATCCGGTGGCCAATCTGGACGCGGGCGCGCGCTACCTGGCGTTGCAGTTCCGCACATTCCGGCGCTGGGATCATGCGTTGGCGGCCTACAATGCAGGCCCCGACGCGGTGCGCGCGCATGACGGGATCCCGCCCTTCCGCGAAACGCAGGATTACGTGCGCCGGATCCTCGGCCGCGGCTAGATCGGGGCAGATGCGGCCGCCCGTCCGGGTGGTGCGCGCGGCTCAGACGCCGCGTGCGATGGCGGCCACGCCGGTGCGCGCCAGGTGCACCTCGCCCAAGGGGCGCATCAATTCGCAAAAGGCATCGACCTTTTCGGGCGTGCCGGTGATCTCGAAGACAAAGCTTTGCAGCGTCGAATCGACCACGTTGGCGCGGAAAATCTCGCCGATGCGCAGCGCCTCGACCCGGTGTTCGCCCTTGGCCACCACCTTGATCAGCGCCAGTTCGCGGCTGACAAACGGGCCTTCGACGGTCAGGTCGGCGACTTCGTGCACGGGAACCATGCGTTCAAGCTGCATCTTGATCTGATTGATCACCTGCGGCGTGCCCGAGGTCACGATGGTGATCCGCGACCGGTGGCCGGTGTGATCGACTTCGGCCACCGTCAGGCTTTCGATGTTGTAGCCACGGCCCGAAAACAGCCCGATCACACGTGCCAGAACGCCGGGTTCATTTTCCACCAGAACGGCCAGCGTGTGGGTTTCCACCTTGTCCGACATGTGGCTGCGAAGATCATAGGCCGATCGGCTGGACGAGCCTTTTTCGATATTGAGCGGCGACATCGTTGCGTTCCTGTCAGGCAGTGGCCCCGGGGATCGGGGGAATGTGGAAAGGCCGGGGCGGGGCGCCCGCGACATGGCACCGGCGGATCGCGCCCGCCGGCGATTTGGTCTAGACCAGCACCGAACCCTTGGCGTCGATGACACCGCGCGTGTCGGCTTCGCCCAAAAGCATTTCGTTGTGCGCCTTGCCCGATGGGATCATCGGGAAACAATTCTCATGCTTTTCGACAAGGCAATCGAAAATCACCGGCCCGTCATAGGCCAGCATTTCGAGGATGGCATCATCCAGATCCTTGGGGTCCGTGCACAAGATGCCCTTGCAACCAAAGGCTTCGGCCAACTTGACGAAATCGGGCAGGGCCTCGGACCAGCTGTGGGAATAGCGTTCGCCATGCAGCAATTCCTGCCATTGGCGCACCATGCCCAGGCGTTCATTGTTCAAGATGAATTGCTTGACGGGCAGGCGATACTGGATCGCGGTGCCCATTTCTTGCATGTTCATCAGCCAGGATGCTTCGCCGGCGACGTTGATCACCAGCGCATCGGGGTGGGCCACCTGCACGCCGATCGAGGCGGGTGTGCCATAGCCCATGGTGCCCAAGCCGCCGCTGGTCATCCAGCGATTGGGCCCGTCAAATCCCAGGAACTGCGCCGCCCACATCTGGTGCTGGCCCACCTCGGTGGTGATGTAGCGATCACGCCCCTTGGTCAGCGCCTCGAGCCGTTCGAGGGCATATTGTGGTTTGATGGTGGTTTCGGAATTGGTGTAGCGCAGGCATTTCACGGCGCGCCATTCTTCGATCTGATCCCACCATTTCTTGACCGCCACCGCCTTGGTCTTGGCGCCGCGGGCCTTCCAGATGCGCAGCACGTCCTCGAGCACATGGGTGACATCGCCGATGATCGGGATATCGGCGTGGATCACCTTGTTGATCGATGACGGGTCGATGTCGATATGCGCCTTTAGGCTGCCGGGGCTGAAATCGGCGATCCGGCCGGTGATGCGGTCATCGAAGCGTGCGCCGATGTTGATCATCAGATCGCAGCCGTGCATCGCCAGGTTGGCCTCGTAAAGCCCGTGCATCCCCAGCATGCCCAGCCAGTTCTGACCCGATGCCGGATAGGCCCCCAACCCCATCAGGGTCGAGGTGACGGGAAAGCCCGTGGTGTTGACCAGATCGACCAGCAGCGCGCTGGCGCGCGGGCCGGAATTGATCACGCCACCACCGGTGTAGAACAGCGGGCGCTCGGCCTGTTCCATCGCCTCGACCAAGGCTTCGATCATGGCGGGGTCGCCCTTGGTCTTGGGCTGGTAATGGCTGGTGCGGGCTTTGGGCTTTTCGACATAGGTGCCGGTGGCGAACTGCACATCCTTGGGAATATCGACCAAAACCGGGCCGGGGCGGCCCTGGGTCGCGATGTGAAACGCCTGATGGATGGTGTCCGACAGCATGTCGGTTTCCTTGACCAGCCAGTTCATCTTTGTGCAGGGGCGCGTGATGCCGACGGTGTCGGCCTCCTGGAACGCATCCGACCCGATCATGAAGGTCGGCACCTGGCCCGTCAGCACCACGAGCGGGATCGAATCCATCAACGCATCGACGAGGCCGGTGACCGCGTTGGTGGCGCCCGGCCCCGAGGTGACCAGAACCACCCCCGGCTTGCCGGTTGAACGCGCATAGCCTTCGGCGGCATGCACCGCGCCCTGTTCGTGACGCACCAGAATGTGCCGGATCGCGTTTTGCTGGAAAATCTCGTCATAGATGGGCAGCACGGCACCGCCGGGATAGCCGAATACGACCTCGACGCCCTGATCTTTCAGCGCCTCGACCACCATCTTTGCTCCGGTCATCTGCCGTGTCATCGCATCTGTCCTTTTCGTTCCGTTCGCGTCATCATTTCAACCGTGCCCAGCGACACGAAAAAGCCCCCGGGTGGGTGACCGGGGGCGCATGGGAAACCGAGATGGCTGTCGTCACCGACCCATGCGCTTTGTCCCTACATCGCCTACGAAGCAGTCCATCGTCTGCCCCTTTGCTGTTTGATGGCGCGGACACTAGAAACGCTGCCGGCGGGCGTCAACCGCCAAATTATCGAAAATGTCGCCAACAGGGGCGGGTGCGCAACGAATCGAAACTTGTGACCGAAAATAAAAAACATCCCTGCGCGGGTAAGCCGGGGCGCGTCTTACAACCCCAAGTTCTGCAACGATCTTTTTTCCGGCAACCCGTTTGGGTTGAAAACTGCCCCAGATCGGGCGCCGCGCCGGGAAAATGCACAACCTGCGGTAGAAGTGCCCAAAAATTACCGATTTTGGTAAGAGCATTTTACAAAATTCACCCCTTTGGCGCGAAAACCTGTTTGCGGTGTGGGTTCACTTCGCTAGGGTGCGACCACTTGTGGGGCTACTTCCACTGCTGTCGCGATCCGAGGGGGATCGTGGCCAACTCCAAACTACGGGGAGGATACCGAATGGATCGTCGTTCTTTTCTGAGAACGTCCGCACTGGGCGGCGCTGCCGCCGCCGCCACCACGCTGGCCGCACCGGTCTACGCGCAGGGCAACCGCACTCTGACATTGGTCACATCGGTGCCCGATGGCTTCGCGGTGTTTGACGACGCGGCACAGCTCGCAATCAACTATATCACCGCCATGACGGATGGGCAGTTGAGCTTCAACAAGATGCCCGCCGGCAGCTTGGTGGGCGCTTTTGAAGTGTTTGACGCCGTGTCGTCGGGACAGGCCGACCTTTATCACTCGGCGGAATACTATTTCCTCAACCAGCATCCCGCCTTTGCATTCTTCACCGCGGTGCCCTTCGGCATGACGGCGCAGGAAATGGCCAACTGGTACTACCGTCGCGGCGGTCAGGAACTGCACGACAATCTGTCGTCGCTGTTCGGTCTCAAGCCGCTGATGTGCGGTCAGACGGCAATGCAGCCCGGCGGCTGGTTCAACAAGGAAATCAACTCCGTTGACGATCTGCAGGGCCTGCGGTTCCGCATGCCGGGTCAGGGCGGTCAGGTGCTGGGTCGTCTGGGTGCGTCGGTTCAGAACATTCCGGGCGGTGAGATCTATCAGGCGCTGGCGTCCAACCAGATCGACGGTGCCGAGTGGATCGGTCCCTACGCAGACGAGCGGATGGGCTTCCAGGAAGTGACCAAGACCTACTACGCCGCTGGTTTCCACGAGCCGGGATCGACCCTGTCGTTGGTCTTCAACCAGCAGATCTGGGAATCGCTGACACCCACGCAGCAGACCATCTGCAAGATCGCGTGCGAAGCTGCCCATGCGCAGAATACCGCGCTGTCGCTCGCCGAAAATGGCGCGGCCCTGGCCCGCTTGCAGGCCGCTGGCGTGCAGGTTCGCCAGTTCCCCGCCGAGGTCTGGGATGCCTTCGGTCGTGCGGCACTGGAAGTCCGCAACGAGAACATGGGCGACCCGATCTATGCCGAGATCGCCAACAGCGTCTTTGCGTCCATCACGGAATCCTCCGGCTGGTACGAGATTGCCG
This sequence comes from Pseudomonadota bacterium, assembly GCA_041163945.1. Classification (GTDB taxonomy): domain Bacteria; phylum Pseudomonadota; class Alphaproteobacteria; order Rhodobacterales; family Rhodobacteraceae; genus Roseicyclus. Next base: position 1,445 of record JBEAQJ010000189.1, on the reverse strand, counting down.
ACGGCGAATTCATGCGCCAGCGCAACCGCGTGAACGCCGGCTGATTTCAGCCTCAAATAGCGCTCTGTCCGGCCCGAAAGGTTGCCGGGCAGGGCGCAGTTTGCGCTTGATCCGTGACTTTACGCGCCTCTTACGACGGGGCCAGCGTTCCGGGGGACCACCGCATGTTCGAATTCATTCTCTGGGTGCTGCAGAACTTTGCACAGGCACCCTACAACCTGTTCATGGCCGTGACCAACCCGGGGCTTTGGCTCAACTGGTCCGACCCCCAGGCCGTGATGCGGGTCATTTACTACGGCGCGTCGGTCGAATTCTTTTTCGTCGTGATGACGCTCGTCGTGTTGATCACCGCGCTCGGCATGGCCTGGAAGCGCGAGATCTTGTGGTGGGGCGTGCGCATACTTGAACGGTTTGCGAATGCGGTCGGGCGCACAGCCGCTTGGGCGGGCCTGTTCATGGTGTTCGTTCAGGTCATGATCGTGTTCCTGCAGCGGATTTTCCGGGTTGCCGAAATTCAGCTTGGCCCCTTTGGCACCTCGTTCACGCAGGACCTGAGCTGGTGGGCCGAGAGCCTCAAGTTCCATAACGCCATCGTCGTGTGTCTTTGCGTGACCTACACCTTTGTGCAGGGCGGGCATGTGCGCGTCGATCTGGTCTATTCGGCGGTCAAGCACCGCACGAAGCGCGCCATCGACATGTTCGGCTGCATCTTCTTCATGCTGCCCGCGATGGTGATCACCTACATGTATGCCTGGTTCTTCATGTGGCGCCACTTGATGACGCCGACCGTCACCTCGACCAGCGATCTGGATCGGTTGCTGGCGCAGGCGCGCATCTTCAAATGGAACGTTGAAACCACCGGGTTCAGCCCGAACGGTTTTGATGCCTATTTCCTGTTCAAGGTGTTGATCGTTCTGTTCTGCGCGCTGGTCTTCATCCACGCCGTCGCCTTTTTCTGGCGGTCCTATCTCGAGTGGCTCGAGGGCGAGGACAGCGCGGGCAAATACGTCGACCGCGACAAGACCGGGGACGAGGCCGAAGACCTTGAACATTCCATTCACACGGGTTCGACCTGACCCGAGACGAACACTTGCCAGCGACTGCGCTTAGCCAAGGGGACTAGAGAGCATGCTTTTCGGATTGGATGGGGTCGAGATCGGTTTGATCATCGTCTTCCTCACTCTCTTCGCAGGGATCATGACCGGCTTTCCGGTGGCCTTTGCCATCGCCGGGTCTGGCGTGATTTCCTTTGCCATCATTGCGGCCCTCGATAGCGCGGGTCTGTTGATTCACCAATCGATCGACACGGGTTCGGCCGAATATGCGGCCCTGGTCGCCGAAGGCGTGATCCGCGAAAGCATATCGGTGTTCCGATACCCCGACCTGCCGATCAAGGAAGTGCCCGTGTTCCCCGGCGGATGGGAACAGGCGATGGAGCGCAACAT
>JBEAQJ010000188.1:0-17067 GCA_041163945.1 Pseudomonadota bacterium | reverse complement strand
AAGAAAATGTCCAAGTCCTTGGGCAATTTCTTCACCGTGCGCGACTTGCTCGATCAGGGCGTGCCCGGCGAGGTGATCCGCTTCGTGTTCCTGTCCACGCATTATTCCAAGCCGATGGATTGGACGGCGCGGAAGGCCGAGGAGGCGGAGAGGACATTGACCAAATGGTATCGGCAAGTCGGCCTAAGCACGGCGGATGAACCAGATGCGTCCGTTGTGGATGCGCTGGCGGATGACCTCAATACACACGAGGCGCTGACGCGATGCCACGCGCTTTCGAACGTGGGTGATGTGTCAGGGCTGCGCGGGAGCCTCCGGTTGCTGGGTTTGCTCTCGGATGGCATCCCAGAATGGGCGCGGCCTCCGGGCTTTTCAGACGCCGAGACGGGATTGATCCGCGACCTTCTTCAAAGGCGCGACAAAGCGCGGGAAGAGAAAGCGTGGCAGAAAGCCGATTTGATCCGCGACGGTTTGGCGGACGCAGGCGTGATCGTGCGGGATACCAAAGGTGGCGAACCGCAGTTCGAGAAAGCCCCGCACTTTGACGTAGACCGCCTTGATCGATTGTGGGGCTCGGATGTCTGACCGCCTTTATCTCTACGACACCACGCTGCGCGACGGGCAGCAGACCCAAGGGGTGCAGTTCTCGACCCAAGACAAGGTGCGCATCGCGCAGGCGCTTGACGCCCTGGGCGTGGATCATATCGAAGCGGGCTGGCCCGGTGCAAATCCGACCGACAGCGCCTTTTTCGAGACCGCCCCCCAGACCCGCGCCACCATGACCGCCTTTGGCATGACCAAGCGGTCGGGACGGTCGGCGGAAAACGACGATGTGCTGGCCGCGGTGCTGAACGCCGGCACGCCGGCGGTTTGCCTGGTGGGCAAGACGCATGATTTCCACGTGACCGAAGCCCTGGGGATCACGCTGGCCGAAAACTGTGCGGCGATCCAGGCCTCGGTCGCGCATTGTGTGGCGCAAGGGCGCGAGGCGCTGTTTGATGCCGAGCATTTCTTTGATGGCTACAAGGCCAACCCCGACTATGCGCTGGCATGTGTGCGCGCGGCGCTGGATGCGGGCGCGCGGTGGGTCGTGTTGTGCGACACCAACGGCGGCACCTTGCCCGATGACATCGGGCGCATCACCGCGGCGGTGATCGCGGCCGGCGTTCCGGGCGCGCGGCTTGGCATTCACACCCACAACGATCTCGAATGTGCCGTGGCGGGCGCGCTGGCCGCGGTGCGGGCCGGTGCCCGCCAGATCCAGGGCACGCTCAACGGTCTGGGCGAGCGGTGCGGCAATGCCAACCTGACCGCCCTGATCCCGACGCTGTTGCTCAAGGAACCCTATGCCAGCCGCTTTCACACGGGCATCACGCCAGAGGCCTTGGCCGGGCTCACGCGGATCTCGCGCATGCTTGACGATATCTTGAACCGGGTGCCGATGCGGCAGGCGGCGTATGTGGGGGCATCGGCCTTTGCGCACAAGGCGGGGCTGCATGCCTCGGCCATCGCCAAAGATCCCACCACCTACGAACATATCGACCCCGCGCTGGTCGGCAATGCCCGCATCATCCCCATGTCCAATCAGGCCGGCCAGTCGAACCTGCGCCAACGCCTGTCCGAAATGGGTCTGGATGTGCCGCGCGATCATCCCGCACTGCCCGCCATTCTGGAACAGATCAAGGCGCGCGAGGATCAGGGTTATGCCTATGACACGGCGCAGGCCAGTTTCGAATTGCTCGCCCGCCGTGCGCTGGGCACGATGCCCCGGTTTTTCGAGGTCAAGCGCTACCGCGTCACGGTCGAGCGCCGCAAGAACAAGTATGACCAGATGGTCAGCCTGTCCGAGGCGGTGGTGGTGCTGAAAATCGGCGAAGCCAAGATGCTGTCGGTGTCGGAATCGATGGACGAAGCAGGCACCGACCGCGGCCCGGTCAACGCGCTGGCCAAGGCCTTGGCCAAGGATCTGGGCCCCTATCAACGCTATATCGAAGACATCCGGCTGGTCGATTTCAAGGTGCGCATCACCCAAGGCGGCACCGAGGCCGTCACCCGCGTGATCATCGACAGCGAGGATGGCAGCGGCCGCCGTTGGTCGACGGTCGGGGTGTCGGCCAATATCGTCGATGCCAGCTTCGAGGCGTTGCTTGATTCGGTGATGTGGAAGCTCGTGCGTGACGGGGCGCCCGCGGCATGAGCCTTCAGGCTTGTGCCGACCTGCTGGCACGCGGCGATCACGATCGGTTTCGCGCCACGATGGCCGCGCCTCTGGCCGCGCGGCGGGTGCTTTTGCCGCTGTATGCCTTCAACCTCGAGGTCAGCCGCGCCCCGTGGCGCAGCGACACGCCCCCGATCGCGGAAATGCGGCTGCAATTCTGGCGCGATGTCGTGGCCGAACGGGTGGCCGGATCGGCGCCGCGCGCCCATGAGGTGGTCACCCCCTTGGCGGCCGCACTGCCGGCTGCGGTGGCGGGCCCGCTGGATCGGCTGGTGGCCGCGCGGCGGTGGGATATTTACACCGACCCTTTTGCCGATGACGCAGAATTCGACGCCTATCTGGAAGACACGGGCGCCACGCTGGCCTGGGTGGCCGCGCACGCGCTGGGGGCGCCCGAAGCGGCCGAGGCGATGGTGCGCGATGCCGGCTGGGCCTTTGGCTTGGCCGGTTACCTTCGCGCGGTGCCGGCGCTGATGGCGGCGGGCCGGGTGCCCTTGATCGATGCCTCGCCCGCGGGGCTGCGTGATCTGGCGGGCCGGGGGCTGGCGCGTCTGGCGCGTGCGCGGGCCCAGCGCGCCCGTCTGCCGGCATCCGCCGCGCCGGCGCTGTTTGCGGGGTTTCGCACCGAACCGACGCTGCGCGCGGTCTTGTCCGACCCGGGGCGCGTGGTCGCCGACCGTTTGCCGCAACCGGGCCTTGGCGACAGTCTACGACTGGCTTGGGTGGCCACCACGGGGCGCTGGTAGCGCGCGCTGTCGGCGTCTGCGAGGCCCTTTGCATCGGCGCGACCGGCGCCATCGGCTAGGCGGGGATGGCATCCTTCGGCCGCAGCGCCAGCCAGATCAGCGCCGCACCGGCCAGGATCAGGAACGGCAGCATCGCCAGGTTCACGGCCGTCCAGCCGGTTTGCACATCATCCCCGAAGCTCATCATCAGCCCCGATGAAAGCGAGGCGAAGGTCACGCAGCCGAAGACGAGAAAATCGTTCATCCCCTGCACCCGCCCGCGTTCTTCCGGGGCATGGGCCTGGGTCAGCATCGTGGTGGCGCCGATGAAGCCGAAATTCCAGCCGACGCCCAACAGCACCAGCGCCACGAAAAACTGCGTCAAGGCAACCCCGCTGAGCGCCACGGCGCCCGCCGCCGCCAACAGCGCCAGACCCAGCGCCACGATCCGCATCGCGCCGAACCGGGCGATCAGGTGGCCGGTGAAAAACGACGGCGCATACATGGCGATGACATGGGCCGAGACGACATCGGCAGCATTGCCGGTGGAAAACCCGCAGCCCACCACCGCCAACGGCGTGGAGGTCATCATCAGGTTCATCAAGGCATAGGACACCATCGCACAGATCACGGCCACCGCGATGGCCGGGTCGCGCAACAGCGCGCGCCGGCTGCGCCCCTGCGCGGCCCCGGGCCTGGGCGGTGCGGGCTTTGGGACGTCGAGAAAGGCAAACAGACCCGCCCCCGCAAGGTTCAGAAGAACCACGAAGGCATAGGATCCGGCAAAGGGGATGACCGTGGCATCGATGGTGAATTTCACCAGTTGCGGCCCCACCAGCGCCGACAAGAGCCCACCCGCCATCACATAGGAAATCGCCTTGGGCCGAAAGCTGTCCGAGGCGGTATCGGTCGCGGCGAAACGATAAAACCCCTGCGCCGACATGTAGATGCCGGTGAGGTAAGACCCAAGAAGAAACAGCGCGAAGCTGTCGATCCACAGCCCCGCGGCCGACACGGCGGCCCCAGAGGCCCCCCCCATGGCGCCCACGACAAAGCCCGCGCGCCGCCCGAAACGCTGCATCAGCGCCGACAGCCAGGGTGCCGTCGTCATCGAGCCGAACACGATGAGCGAGATCGGAATGGTGGCCAAGGCCGGCTGTGGCGCGATCATCAGCCCGGCCAGCCCGCCCACGGTGAAGATCAGCGGCATCTGCACGCCCAGAACCGCCTGTGCGGCCACCAGCACCGCCACATTGCGCTTGGCGCGGCGGTCGTCGGGGGGCAGGGTGGGCTGGGCGACATCGGTCATGGCGCCGGGGTAGCGCCTTTGTATGGGGCCGTCCAGTGCCCGGGCGATCCCCCCCGCGGGCCGGAGCATGGGTATCTTGGGAAAGACGAAGATCGCAGGCGATTTGTGGGTGCCAGAGCGGATCGAAACCGCGGCCGATCTGGCCGCCGGCGCCGCGGTATTGGTGGCGCGCGCGCCGGATTTCGTCCCCGTTTTGGCGCGCGTGGGCGACGTGCCGTTGCGCCGCCAGCCCGATGGGTTCGCAGCGCTTTTGGCAGCGATCGTCGGGCAACAGATTTCCACCGCCGCAGCCCAGACGATCTGGGCCCGCCTTGCGGCGGCGGGGCTGGATCAAGCGCCAGCCTTGCGCGCGGCCCCGGATGCGGTGCTGCGCAAGGCCGGTCTGTCGCGGCGCAAGATTGCCTATGCCAAGGGCTTGGCCTTGGCCGATCTGGATTACGCGGCCCTTCGCACGGCGCCCTGCGACGCGGTGATCGAACGGCTGGTTGCCTTGCCCGGTGTCGGGCGCTGGACGGCCGAGATCTATGCCTGTTTCGCCCTTGGACATGTTGATGTGTTCCCCGCCGGGGATCTGGCGCTGCAGGTGGCCGCAGCGCGCGCCTTTGGGCTGCCTGCCCGTCCCAGCGAGCGCGCCTTGCGCCAGATGGCCGAGCCTTGGGCGCCGGTGCGTGCGGTTGCCGCGCGCGCGCTCTGGGCCTATTACCGGGTCACACACAAGCCGGAGGGCATCGGGTGAGGCGGGTTCTGGATTATGGCACGGTGCCGGCGTTGTCGGGTCAGGCCGACAGCATGGTGATCTTTTTGCATGGATACGGCGCCGATGGTGCCGATCTGCTGGGGCTGGCCGATCACTTGGCCCCGCATCTGCCAGATACGGTGTTTCTGGCGCCCAACGCGCCGGAACGATCGGCGCTGAACCCGATGGGCCATCAATGGTTTCCCATCCCATGGATCGATGGGTCCTCGCAGGAAGATCAGGCCGACGGCCTGGCCCGCGCTGCCGGCGATCTGAATGCGTTTCTGGACCGGGTCATGGCCGAACACGACATGCTGCCCGAACAGGTGGCGCTGGTGGGGTTTTCGCAAGGCACGATGATGAGCCTTCAGGTGGCCCCGCGCCGGGACGATCCGCTGGCCGGGGTGGTTGGCTTTTCCGGGCGCCTGATTGCGCCCGAAGCCTTGATCGATGATGTCAAATCGCGCCCGCCGATCTTGTTGATCCATGGCGATGCCGATGAGGTGGTGCCGCCGCAAGCCTTGCCCGAGGCGGCCGAAGCCCTGGAGGCGGCCGGGTTCAGCGAAGTCTACGCCCATGTCATGCGCGGCACGGGGCATGGAATCGCGCCCGATGGTTTGTCGGTCGCCTTGGCCTTCTTGCGGCAGGTGCTGGGGCAGGATCGGGCCGGCCCGCACGACTGAACGCGCCGCTCGCGTCATGAAACTGTCAGGCTTTGCCGCTAGGTCTGTGCGGGTAACACACCGTATCTTGTGGGGCTTGCGCGGTCAGAAAGCCCAGATATAGTGGTCACAGTGCTGGGGCGGGGCTCCCGCCCTTGTGCTTGCGGAACGGGCAGACAGGGTCGGATCGGAGTCGCGCATGGACGGCGCAGAACAGATCGAGTTCAGAACGCAATTCGTTCGTGCGCCCGGCGCGCTGAAAAGCCATCCGGCGCTGGTTCTCAATGCCGATTACCGCCCCTTGAGCTACTACCCGCTGTCGCTGTGGCCCTGGCAAGAAGCGGTCAAGGCGGCCTGGCTCGACCGGGTCGACATCGTGGCCGAGTATGACGAGGTGGTCCGATCTCCGTCGACCGAAATCCGAATACCTTCGGTGGTGGTGCTGAAGGATTACGTCAAACCGCAAAAGCGCGTGGCCTTCACGCGCTTTAATCTTTTTCTGAGGGATGAATTTTCCTGCCAGTATTGCGGATCGAAGGGCGATCTGACCTTTGACCACGTGGTGCCGCGGGCGCGCGGCGGGGTCACCAGCTGGGAAAATGTGGTTGCGGCCTGTTCAGGGTGCAACCTGCGCAAGGGCGCCAAGAGCCTGCGCCAATCGGGGCTCAGCCTGCGCAAGCCGCCGCGGCGGCCGGGCGCCGAAGAGCTGCGCAACATGGGCCGGCGGTTTCCGCCGGGTTATCTGCACGAAAGCTGGCTGGATTTCCTGTATTGGGACACCGAGCTGGAAGCCTGAGCGCACGCGGCCAGGCGCGGGCACGGGTTTTGGTCGGCCCCTTGGGGCGGGCCGCGTGACAGCCGCGCCCTGCATCGGTATCATGAACGCCAAACCCTGTTCCCGGAAGGCCAAGGCCCATGTCAGACCCGTTTTTTCAGCCGCCTTCGGGCACCGATCTGCCGCGTTACGCCGGCGTGCCCAGCTTCATGCGGTTGCCCCATCTGGCCGAGGGCGACCCAAGGCGCGCCGATGTCGATATCGGGCTCTTCGGTCTTCCGTGGGATGGCGCGACATCGAACCGGCCAGGGGCGCGGCACGGGCCGCGGGCCTTGCGCGATGCCTCGACCATGGTGCGCGCGCGCAACCGCGCCACCGGGCAAGAGCCGTTCAAATCCGCCCGCATCGCCGATCTGGGCGATGTGGCGATGAGCCCGGTCGACCAGGACGAGGCGCTTGGCAACGCCCAAAGCTTCGTGCGCGGGGTGCTGGCGCAAGGGATTCGCCCCTTCATGGTGGGGGGGGATCATCTGTGCACGCTGACGGTGCTGCGCGAATTGCGCGCGGCGCGGGGCGAAGCCTTTGGGCTGGTGCTGCTGGACAGCCACACCGATCTTTACCCGCCCTATTTCGGCGGCCGCACCCTGACCCATGGCAACCCGTTCCGCCAAGCGATCGAGGAAGGCTGTCTGGATCCCACGCGCTGCGTTATGGCGGGGATGCGGGGCACATCCTACAACACCGAGGATTTCGACTATGGGCTTGCGCGCGGGGTGCGCATTCTGCCGATCGAGGATTGCATGGATATGGGCTGGGCGCAGGTGATGCAGATCGCCCGCGACGTGGTGGGCCAAGCCCCGACCTATCTGAGCTTTGACATCGATTTCATCGATCCCGCCTATGCACCCGGCACCGGCACGCCTGAGGTCGGCGGGCCGACCAGTTTCGAGGCGATCCGTTGCGTGCGGGCCTTGCGCGGGTTGAACCTGATCGGGGCCGATCTGGTGGAGGTGGCGCCGCCCTTTGACAGTGGCGGGATCACGGCCTGGCTTGGGGCGTCGATCATGTTCGAGATCTTGTGCGCGATGCAGCCCTAGACCGGGTGGCGCTGGACGAAGGGCCGCATGGCGTGCTAAGGCGCGCGCACAGGTTTCGTTAGCGCTAACATCGGCGTGGAAAAAACCGCGGGGAAGCCGGCAAAGGGCTGAAGGGAAGGGCAGAAATGGTATCGCGCGTCATCCCGGTGGAAGCCTTTGATCTGGTGATTTTCGGCGCCACGGGCGACCTGGCCCGGCGCAAGATCCTGCCCGGTCTGTTCCGGCGGTTTTGTGATGGCCAAATGCCGCCCGACGCCCGCATCATCGGGGCGGCGCGCAGCGAACAGGACAGGGCGGCCTTTGTCGCCCAGGTCGTCGAGGCGGTTGAAACCTTCGTGCCGCCGGCCAAACGCGATGCATCCAGTCTTGAGTCGTTTTGCGCGCGGCTCGATTACGTGGCGGTGGATGCCATGGGCGAACGGGGCTGGGCTGATCTGGCCGCGCGGATGCGCCCCGACCGGGTGCAGGCCTTCTATTTCTCGGTTGCGCCGACGCTGTTCGGGGCCTTGGCGGAACGGTTGCATCATTTCGATATCGCGCGCGCCGATGCGCGGGTCGTGATCGAAAAGCCCTTTGGTCGGGATCAGGCGACGGCGCGCGCGCTCAACGCCACGCTGGCGGCCCATTTCAATGAAACGCAGATCTATCGCATCGATCATTACCTGGGCAAGGAAACGGTGCAGAACCTGATGGCGGTGCGCTTTGGCAACACGCTGTTCGAACCGCTGTGGAATGCCCAGTATGTCGATCATGTGCAGATCACCGTCGCCGAAGAGGTGGGCGTGGGCGGGCGTGGGGCCTATTACGACACCTCGGGCGCGATGCGCGATATGGTGCAAAACCACTTGATGCAGCTGTTGTGCCTGACCGCGATGGAACCGCCCGCGCGCTTTGATCCCGATGCGGTGCGCGATGAAAAGCTGAAGGTGATCCGCGCGCTCGATCCGGTTCGGCCCGAACATATCGTGCGCGGCCAATATGGCGCGGGCGCCCAGCCCGGTTATCTGGCCGACGTGGAAAACCCCGCCAGCCGAACCGAAAGCTTTGTCGCCCTGAAGCTGCACATCGCCAACTGGCGTTGGAACGGCACGCCGTTCTACCTGCGCACCGGCAAGCGGATGAAGGCGCGCAAATCCGAGATCGTGATCCATTTCAAGAAGCCGCCGCATTCGATCTTTGATGCCGATGCGGGGGGGCGGGCCAATGTGCTGTCGATCCGCCTGCAGCCCGACGAAGGCATCGATCTGCGCGTGACGATCAAGGAACCGGGGCCGGGGGGCATGCGCCTGATCGACGTGCCGCTCGACATGAGCTTTGCCGACGCGCTCGGCCCCGAGGCGGCCGATGTGCCCGATGCCTATGAGCGGCTGATCATGGATGTGATCCGTGGCAACCAGACCCTGTTCATGCGCGGCGACGAGGTCGAGGCCGCCTGGGCCTGGACCGACCCGATCATCGCCGCCTGGGACGCCAAGGGCGATCGTCCCTTTGCCTATGCCCCGGGCAGCACCGGCCCGGAAGAGGCCGCGATCTTGCTGCATCGCGATGCGCGCCGCTGGCGGGACATCTGAACCATGACGCTGATCGAATACCCCGACCGCGATCTGATGATGTTGGCGCTGGCCGACCGCTTGACGGGCGATCTGGCCCATGCGCTGCGCATGAACCCCGCGGTGACCCTGTCGGTGCCCGGCGGCACGACGCCGGGGCCGATCTTTGACATCTTGTGCGGGCAGGATCTGGATTGGGACCGGGTGTGGGTGGTGCTGAACGACGAACGTTGGGTTCCCGAAGACAGCCCACGCTCGAACACGGCGCTCTTGCGGCGCCGTCTGTTGGTGGACAAGGCCGCGAAGGCGCATCTGATCCCGCTGTATGCCGATGGGCCCGACCCCGAATCGCGGATGGCCGATCTGACCGAAGCGCTGGCCGCGCATCTGCCGCTGTCGGTGCTGTTGCTGGGGATGGGGGCGGACATGCACACCGCCAGCCTGTTTCCGGGCGCCGACAATCTGGCCGCGGCCATGGCCGATGATGCGCCGCCGCTGCTGGCCATGCGCGCGGCCGCGGCGGGCGAACCGCGCGTGACGCTGAGCGCCGCGGTGCTGCGGTCCGCGATGGCGATCCACGTGGTGATCACCGGGCCCGAGAAACGCGCGGCCATCGAACGGGCCGAAAGCCTGCCGGTGACCGAAGCGCCGATCGCCTGCGTGTTGGGGCAAGCGACGGTGCATTGGGCGTAGTGACAGGCATGGATCAACTTTGGCAGGCCTTGCAGGCGCACGCAGCGCGGATCGAGGGGCGCCGCATCTTGTCGCTGTTCGACGATCCCACCCGGGCGGGGCGGTTTTCGTGGCGTCTGGGCGACATGGTGCTGGATGCCTCGAAAACCCAGATCGACGACCCGATCCTGGCCGATTTGGTGGCCTTGGCACAAGCCGCCGGCGTCGCCGCCCGGCGCGATCAGATGTTTGCCGGCGCGTTGATCAACGAAACCGAAGCGCGTGCGGTGCTGCACACCGCCTTGCGCGCCGAAACCGGCCCGATCCAGGTGGCGGGGCAAGATGTTTTGCCCGCCGTTCAGGCCACCCGCGCCCGCATGGAAACCTTTGCGCAAGCCTTGCGCAGCGGGGCCATCGGCGGGGCGGGGGGGCGCTACACGGATGTGGTCAACATCGGGATCGGCGGCTCGGATCTGGGCCCGGCGATGGCCTGTCTGGCGCTTGCGCCCTATCACGACGGGCCGCGGGTGCATTTCGTGTCCAACATCGACGGCGCGCATATTCACGACACGCTGCAAGGTCTGGATCCGAAAACCACCTTGGTCATTGTCGCCTCGAAAACCTTTAGCACCATTGAAACCATGACCAATGCCGACACCGCCCGGGCTTGGATGGCGCGCGGCGTCGACAATCCCGCGGCGCAGTTCGTGGCGCTGTCCAGCGCCACGGACCGGACCGCGGCCTATGGCATCGACCCTGACCGGGTGTTCGGCTTCGAAGATTGGGTGGGCGGGCGCTATTCGCTGTGGGGGCCGATCGGGCTGAGCCTGATGATTGCGATCGGCCCGCACCGGTTCGCCGAATTTCTCGCCGGGGCGCGGGCGATGGATGGGCATTTCCAGACCGCCGATCTGGACCGGAACATGCCGGTGCTGCTGGCCTTGGTCGGGATCTGGCACAATCAGGTGCTGGGGCACGCGACGCGGGCGATTTTGCCCTATGATCAGCGGCTGGCCCGGTTGCCCGCCTACCTTCAGCAGCTCGAGATGGAAAGCAACGGCAAACGCGTGGACATGGCCGGGCAGGATCTGGCGCACCATTCCGGCCCGGTCGTCTGGGGCGAGCCGGGCACCAATGGCCAGCACGCCTTTTACCAGTTGATCCACCAGGGCACCCGCGTGATCCCGTGTGAATTCCTGGTGGCCGCGCAGGGCCACGAACCCGATCTGGCGCATCATCACCAGCTGTTGCTGGCCAATTGTTTCGCCCAGTCCGAGGCGCTGATGCGCGGCCGCGATCTGGATCAGGCCCGCGCGCTGATGGCGGCCAAGGGCCTGTCGGGCGCGGAGATGGAGCGGCAAGCGCGCCATCGCGTCTTTCCCGGCAACCGCCCGTCGACCACGCTGATCTATCGCAAGCTGACACCCTATGCCTTGGGCCAGATCATCGCGCTGTACGAACATCGCGTCTTTGTCGAAGGGGTGATCCTGGGGATCAACAGCTTTGATCAATGGGGCGTGGAATTGGGCAAGGAATTGGCCCAAGCCCTTGCGCCCGTGTTGGCCGGGCAAGACGACGGGTCGCAAAAGGATGGGTCGACACGCGCGCTTGTGGCCTATGTGCAGGGCAGCTGATCGTCGCGGCCGCCCCGGGGCACGGCCGGTTTTTCGCATCGGTCGGGAAGGATGACGCCGGTGTGCGGCCTTCGGTCACCCATCCCGCCGCAGGGCCCGGTGCAATGCCGCTTTTATCCGCGATCCAATACGTTACGCTGCGCCCTGTGGTAAGGGAGTAGCGGACTTGCTGGCAATCGAGCCTGTCTGGCACGAGGCGCTCACGGCACTGCTGATCGGTGCGGCGGGCGCGGCGCTGTTTTGGGTGATCGGCTTTCCGGCCGCCCTGTTGACGGGGCCGGCGGCGGCAGTGTCCGTGGCCACGGTGGCGGGCCTGCGTTGCACCATTCCGCCACGGTTGCGCGACGCGGTGTTCGTGCTGATCGGCGTCTCCATCGGCAGCACCGTCACCCCCGAAGTGATCGCCACCGCCTTGGCCTGGCCCCTGTCTTTGGCAGCGTTGTGCGTGACCTTGGTGCTGGTTCTGGTGCTGGCCATGATCGCGCTGGAGCGGATGTTTCGCTTTGACCGGATGACCGCGATGCTGTCGGCCACCCCGGGCCATCTGAGCTATGTGCTGGGTCTGTCGACCGAGATGGGGGCCGATGTGCCGCGCGTGGCGCTGGTGCAATCGATGCGGGTGTTGCTGTTGACGATGGCGGTCCCGGTTCTGGTCGCGCTTTGGGGGGTCGAAGGCACGGCCCGGCTGGAGGATCGCGGTGGCATGGCCCTGTGGGCGATTGCGCTGATCTTTCCCGCGTCGGTGGCGCTTGGGCTGGTGTTCAAGCGCTTGCGCGTGCCTGCGCCGGTGCTGTTGGGGGCCATGGGGGTGTCGGCCTTGGGGCAGGGGGCCGACATCACCCCCGGCGCCTTGCCCGCCTGGCTGGTCGGTGCGGCCTTTGTGGCCATGGGGTCGCTGATCGGAACGCGGTTTTACGGCATTGATCGCCGCGCCTTGGCCAGCGCCCTGTTGGCGGGGCTTGTGTGCACCTTGATCGCGTGCGGCGTGGCAGCGCTTGGCGCGGTGCTGGTCTCGGGGATCGTGGGATTGCCCCCCGCGGTGCTGCTATTGGCCTTTGCGCCGGGTGGGGTCGAAGTGATGGCCGCCATCGCCATCGAGACCGGGCTGGAACCGGCCTTTGTCGCGGCCCATCACGTGTTTCGCTTGCTGGCGCTGACGGTGATCGTGCCCGTCATGGTGATCTGGGCGCGGCGGCGCTGACGCTTGCGGACCCTTGGGCGCCGACGTCGCGTGTTTTCATAAATCACTTGAAGAAAACATTGTAGTAGTCGGTATTTAATACTGATTACATGGATTTCCGAATGAACATGGCCCATGTTGACAAGAAAATTGGAACGATCCAATAATCTTGGGGCAGGCTGCACATGTGCGGCCATGGATTCGATTTCGGATCGCGAAAGGGGGCTGTCATGCGGTGGGGATTGATCGGCGCGAGCAACATCGCGGCCAATCACATGATCGGCGCCATTCGCGGGGCGGGCGGCGACATCCGCTCGGTGCTAAGTGCGGATGGCGCGCGCGCCAAAGCCTATGCGGCCCAACATGGCATCGCACGGGGTTATGATGATCTGGCGGCGATGTTGGCGGCCGATGATCTGGATGCGGTCTACATTTCAACGACCAACGAAAAGCATTTCGCCCAAGCCATGGCGGCGATCGCGGCGGGCAAGCATGTGCTGTGCGAAAAGCCGCTCGCGATGACCGTGGCAGATGCCGTTGGCATGGTGCGGGCGGCCGGGCAGGCGGGCGTTGTCTTTGCCACCAACCACCATCTGCGCAATGCGGGCAGCCATCTGGCCATGCGCGAACTGGTGCAATCGGGCCGGATCGGCGATGTGTTGAGCGTGCGGGTGTTTCACGCCGTCTATCTGCCCACGTTTCTGCACGGCTGGCGGTTGGACAACCCGGCCGCGGGCGGTGGCGTGATTGCCGATATCTGCGTGCATGACGCCGATACCGTGCGCTTCCATCTGGGGCAGGATCCTGTCGATGTGGTGGCCATCGACGCGGCATCGGGTCTGGGCCGGGGCGTCGAGGACAGCTGTATGTCGGTCTGGACCATGCCGTCGGGTGCCATGGTCATGGCCCATCAAAGCTTTACCCATGCCCATGCGCAGACGGGCTTTGAAGTGCACGGCACCAAAGGGTCGATCGTGGCGCGCAACGTGATGACGCAACGCCCGGTGGGCCAGATCACCCTGACCACGCCGGCGGGGTCGGAATCTGTCGGATTTTCCGATCATGATCTTTATGCGCGCGCCATGGATCATTTCCATGCCGCGGTCCGCGGGCAGGGTCGGCCGGCGGCCGATGGGGTCGACGGCATCAAGTCGCTGGCCGTGGCCATGGCCGTGACGCAGGCCGCCCGAACCGGGCGTCGCACGGCCGTGGATTACGGCGGGGTTTGAGCGATGAACAAACATGTCACCGCCGATCAGGCCGTGGCCCGCATCGCCGATGGGGCGGTGGTGACGGTGTCGTCGTCATCCGCGCTTGGCTGCCCGGATGCGGTGCTGCAGGCGCTGGGGGCGCGGTTCCGGGCCGAAGGGCGGCCGCGCAACCTGACCACGCTGCATCCCATCGCGGCGGGGGACATGTATGGCGTCAAGGGCATCGATCATCTTGCGCAAGACGGGCTTTTGGCGCGCGTGATCGCCGGCAGCTACCCATCAGGCCCATCGTCGCTGCCCATGCCCGAGATCTGGAAAATGATCGTCGATGATCGGATCGCGGCCTACAATGTGCCCTCGGGCATCTTGTTCGACATGCATCGCGATGTCGCCGCCCGGCGCAGCGGTGTCTTGACCAAGGTGGGGCTGGATACCTTTGTCGATCCGATCCGCGAAGGCTGTGCGATGAACCCCAAGGCGGCGGCCGCGCCCATCGTGCGGCGGGCCAGCTTCGATGGGCACACCTGGCTGCATTTTCCCAACATCGCCCCCGATGTGGCCATCATCCGTGCCACCACCGCCGATGAACGCGGCAACCTGACCTATGAACACGAAGGCGCCTATCTGGGGGCGCTGGATCAGGCCATCGCCACGCGCAATCACGGTGGGCTGGTGATCGCCCAGGTCAAGCGCATGACCACCGCGGGCAGCTTGCGGCCCCATGACGTGCATGTGCCCGGTCACCTGGTCGATCTGATCGTCGTGGCGCCAGACCAGCAACAAACGACCCAAACCCCCTATGATCCCGCGATTTCGGGCGAAATCCTGCGCCCATGGGGCAGTTTTTCGCGCGCCGAACACGGCGTGGAAAAGGTGATCGCCCGGCGCGCGGCGATGGAGTTGACGCGCGGGCAGACCGCAAACCTTGGCTTTGGGATTTCCGCGATGGTGCCGCGCATCTTGCTGGAAGAAGGCCACCCGCAAGCGGTGACATGGGCCATCGAACAAGGCGCCGTGGGGGGGATGCCCTTGACCGGCTTTGCCTTTGGTTGCGCGTCGAACGCCGATGCCTTTGTGCCCAGCCCGGCCCAGTTCACCTATTTCCAGGGCGGTGGCTTCGACCAGACGTTCCTGTCCTTTCTCGAGGTTGACGTGGCGGGCAATGTGAATGTGTCCAAGCTGGGTAAGAAACCCTATCTGACCGCCGGGTGCGGCGGTTTTGTCGACATCACGGCGCATGCCCGCAAAATCGTGTTTTCAGGCTTCTTCGAAGCCGGGGCCGAACTGGACCTATCCGATGACGGTCTGCGCGTGACCCGGCCCGGCCGCTTTGCCAAAATGGTCGAGGCGGTCGAGCATGTGACCTTTTCGGGTCGGCGCGCGCTCGAACAGGGGCAAGATGTGATCTACGTCACCGAACGCTGCGTGATCCGGCTGACCGCGCAGGGGCTTTTGGCGACCGAGGTGATGCCGGGGATCGACCCCGCCCG
Source organism: Pseudomonadota bacterium (assembly GCA_041163945.1). Taxonomy (GTDB): domain Bacteria; phylum Pseudomonadota; class Alphaproteobacteria; order Rhodobacterales; family Rhodobacteraceae; genus Roseicyclus. Next base: position 1,808 of record JBEAQJ010000188.1, on the reverse strand, counting down.
CGACATCGTGGCCGCCAGCGCCGGGCGGGTGCAGGTGGCCGAAAATGCCCGGCCCATGCCAAAGGCGCTCTTGCGCGATCAACCGATGGGATGGGCGCCATGAGCGGCGTGCATCTGCAGATCGATGGGGCCATCGCGCAGATCGTGATCGACAACCCCGACAGGCTGAACGCCTTCACGCCCGCGATGTTGGCCGAACTTGAAACCCATTGTGCGGCGCTGGAACATGCGGGCGATGTCCGCGCGGTGGTGGTGCGCGCGGTGGGTGCGCGTGCCTTTTGCGCCGGGGCGGATATCACGGCCTGGGCCGGGCTGTCGCCGTTTGATTTCGCGCGCCACTGGGTGCGCGAGGGGCACCGTATCTTTGACCGGCTGGCGCGGTTGCGCCAACCCACGGTGGCGGCGATCCACGCGCCGGCCCTTGGGGGCGGGCTGGAGCTGGCGGCGGCCTGTGACATCCGCGTGATGGCGCCGGGGGCCACGCTGGGCCTGCCGGAAGCGCAGGTGGGCATCGTGCCGGGCTGGTCGGGCACGCAACGGCTGGCCCGCGCCCTGCCAGAGGCGGTGTTGAAGGAAATGGCGCTGTTCGGTCGCCGCATCGATGCGCCCCGCGCCCATGGCCTGGGGTTCGTGGCCGCGGTGGCGGATGACCCGCTGGCCGCTGCCATGGGGATCGCCGCGGGCGTCGTCACGGCATCGGCGCAGGCCGTCGAGGTGGCGAAATACCAGATCCATGCCGCCCTGGGCGAAGACCGCTCGGCCATGATCGAAACGCTGGGGGGCGGCATGATCGCGGCCAGCCCCGACAAGGCCGAAGGCGTCGCGGCCTTCGTCGAAAAACGCAAGCCCGTCTTTCCGGGGGGCTGACACATGCCGGATCTGACCGTCATCCCCGCAAACCCGGCCGCGGCGCTGCCCAAGGCGCCGATGCAATTGCGCCATTGGATCGGGGGCCAGTGGGTCGACAGCGCCGATGGCGCCACCAGCCGGCGGGATTCGCCCGCGCACGGCGTGGCCGTGTCGGTGGCCGCCAAGGCGGGCCGTGCCGAAACGCAGGCCGCGATCGGTGCGGCACGCGTGGCTTTTGAAGGCGGGGGCTGGGCGCGGGCGGCGGGCAAGGATCGCGCCACGCTGTTGTTGCGCGTGGCCGATCTGATCGATCGCGACCGTGCAGCCATCGCCCTGCAAGAGGTGCTGGAAACAGGCAAGCCCATCACGCAGGCATTGGCCGAAATCGAAGCGGCGGCCGATCTGTGGCGCTATGCGGCGGCCTTGGCGCGCAGCCTGCACGGTGACAGCCACAACAGCCTGGGCCCCGACATGCTTGGGCTGGTGTTGAAGGAACCGATCGGCGTCGTGGCCCTGATCACGCCATGGAATTTTCCGTTCCTGATCATTTCGCAAAAGCTGCCCTTTGCCTTGGCCGCGGGTTGCACGGCGGTGGTCAAGCCATCCGAATTGACGCCGGGCACCACGGTGATGCTGGGCCATATCCTGGCCGAGGCGGGCCTGCCTGCGGGCGTGTGCAACATCGTGCTGGGCTATGGCGATCCGGTGGGCGCGACGATGGTCGGCGATCCACGGGTCGATATGGTCAGCTTTACCGGCTCGACCGCCGTGGGCCGGCAGATCAGCGCGACCGCCGGCGCAAGCCTGAAAAAGGTCAGCCTCGAATTGGGCGGCAAGAACCCGCAAGTCATCTTTGCCGACGCCGATCTGGATCAGGCCGCCGATGCCATCGTGTTCGGCGTCTATTTCAACGCCGGCCAATGCTGCAACGCCGGCAGCCGCATCATCGTGCATGAAGA
>JBEAQJ010000187.1:0-15444 GCA_041163945.1 Pseudomonadota bacterium | reverse complement strand
TCTGGCCCCCCTTTTTTACCCGCAGGCTCGAGGCCGTGCGGTGCGCCTTCAGGTAAGTTGCATCGATCATGACAACCTTGTCCTCGCCGCCTTCGGAGGCCAGTCCCTCCATCATCCTGGCGAACACCCCCATGTCACCCCACCGATTCCATCGGTTGTAGAGGGTCTTGGGCGGGCCATACTCCCGAGGCGCGTCACACCATCTCAACCCGTTGCGATTGATGAAGATAATGCCGCTCAGCACGCGCCGGTCGTCGACCCTCGGCTTGCCATGGCTCTTCGGAAAGAACGGCTTCAAACGCTCCATCTGCTCATCGGACAGCCAGAAAAGGTTGCTCATCATCACCCCCGTCAGTTCGGGAGCTTGAATCATGCAAGCCAGGCGGCCTCAAGCAGATCAATGGGTCCTGACCCTAGCTCGTTCGCTGTGCAAGCCCAACGAGAAAGGTCCGCCTTGATGCAACGCATTAGTGCGGTCGATCAATTACCCCACCTAAGTTCGAGCTGCTTCAAAAGCAGTCCAAGCGGCTTCAAACCGTGTAAAATCGAAGCCTGGCGAACGAGCGGCTGAAAGCACGATCTTTTCGGTTTCAAGCAGCTTCTTAATCGCTGCAGCCAAATCCCTATCATACCCTTTTGGTATCACCAGGGCGCCGTGGCGGTCGGCATGGACAAGATCGCCATCGGCCACGCACATGCCAAAGATGCGCACCTCGGTGCCGATCTCGCGGACATGGACAAAGCCGTGGCTTGGCCCGATGCTGCCCGCGACGACCAAGAACCCCTCGGGCAGATCGCCCAGATCGCGCATCACCCCGTTGGTCAGCGCGCCCGACAGGCCAAAGCCCTTGTGCACGGTGGTATTGATCTCGCCCCAAAAGGCCCCGATGGCGGCGGCACCGTCCATATCCTCGACCACCGCGATGGCGGGGCGGGGGCCGCTGGCCATGTGGCGGTAGTAATCCATCCGGCGGGCGCGGATCACATCGGCAGGCTCGGTCGGCGGTGCAAGAGCCGCAATCCGCGCGGTGCGCGCATAGCCTACCATCGCGCCGGCGGCCGGATTGCTGCACAGCATCGTGCCGCGGGTGAACCGGTCAAAGCCGCGCTTGCCCTCTACCACCTCGATGGTGTTGCAGACGGTGGGCGTGTCGACTTGACGCAGCAGCGCCAAAAGCGTGTCATCCATTTTCGGTCTCCTTGAGCCAATCTTGCAGATGGGCAGTGGTGATGTCGGGCTGTTCGAGGCAGGGCAGATGCCCGGCCGCCTCGATGATCGCGAGCCGCGCATGTGGCATCAGGGCCTGCATCGCCAGATGGCGGGCAGGCGGGCAAAGCCTGTCTTCGCGCCCGCACAGCAAAAGCGCTGGGCCGCGATAACCCGCCAGTGTAGCGCTGTGATCGGGGCGGGTCATCAGCGCCCGTGACTGGGCAAGGAACACTTCGGCCCCCAAGCCAAGCGCCATCTCGGCGCAAAGACCGAGGATATCAGCACGGTTCACGCTTGCCGCAAGGTAGTTGGGCTTCATCTCGTCGCGCATCACGCTAGCCAGTTCGCCCGCGCGCACCTTTGCCATCTGGGGCAGGCGGCGGGCCTTGACGCCGTCGGCCTCGGGCAGGTGGTTGGTGTCAAGCAAGGCGAGCCCCGCCACCCTTTCTGGGGCTTGGGCCGCGATCTGCATCGCCACGATGCCTCCCATCGACAGCCCCGCCAGCGCAAAGCGGGGCGGCGCAGTGGCCAAGATGGCCTCGGCCAGCCCCGCTATGGTATCGGCCCCGGTCAATCCGGGCACATCGATCCGGTGGCGGGGTGCCATGGCTGCGATCTGCGGCGCGAACAGGCGCGCGTCGCACATCATTCCCGGCACCATGATCAAGGGCATGCTCACCGCACCAACGCGGCCCCTTCGGCCATGGCGGCCAGCTTAGCATAGGCGATATCGGGGTCGACCGCGCCAAAGCCCGCAAAGGTGCCGAACCCGCAATCCGAGCCCGCGATCACCCGCTCAGCACCCACGATATCGACAAAGCGCTGTAGTCGTTGGGCTACCAGCTCGGGGTGTTCGACGAAATTCGTCGTGGTATCAAGGACGCCGGGCACAAGGATCTTGTCGTCGGGAATATCGGCTCTGCGATCGTGGAAAACCGCCCATTCATGGGCATGCCTTGGGTTCGATGTCTCGAATAGCACATAGCGCGCCTTGGCCGACATCAGCGTGTCGAACATCTTGCCCATCGGGATGTCGCAGATATGCGGCCCCTCGTAATTGCCCCAGCAGATATGCACGCGCACCCGATCGGCGGGGATGTCACGCAAGGCATGGTTGAGCACCTCAACATGGAGGCCCGCCACCTTGACGAAATCCTCATCGGCCAGCTCCGGGAACAGCATGTGCCGCGAGAGCGCCAGATCGGGGCAATCGAGTTGCAGATCGAGGCCCGCGGCCACGATGGTCTCGTATTCCTCTTTCATCGCATCGCCGAGTGCCGCCAGATAGGCCTCGCGCGTGGGGTAGTATTCATTGGGCAGGAAAAGCGAGATCACACCGGGTGAGGCGGCATTCATGAAGCCCCGGGTCGCGCCGTGTTCGGCCATCGCCGCCTTGAGATTGGCGATGTCCTTCTGCAACTCGCCCTGACCCTTGGAGATCACGGGGCCGACGCATTTGGGCCGGGAATAGCGGGGCGATCCGCCCTCATCGGCCAGCCGCTTGAGAAAGGCGGGAAACAGCTTCAGGTCCTGCGGCGGGCTGCGCGGCGTGTCGCCGTCAAAGCCCGTGTAGCGATCCTTGACATAGGTCGCGTAGCTGATCTTGGAGGTTTCCCCGTCCGAGACGATATCGACCCCCGCCGTCACCTGCCGCGCCACTGTGGCCGAGACCGCCACGCTCATGCAGGCGTCAAAGGCCGACTGATCGTAATCTCGCCCATGTTCGCGGGCAAAGATGTAATCCACGACGTCTTGCCCGCGCGGCAGGCTGCCGACATGGGTGGTCATGATCTTGGTCATGGTGGTTTCCCCCTTCGGGTTCGGATCGGTCAGGGTTTTTGCGTTGGCCCGGCCGGGTCATCGGTGCCGATCACATGGTAAAGCGCGGCCTCGCCCGACATCGACGGTGTTAGGCGATAGGCGAGTTCAGCAGGCACCGACATTGTGTCGCCCTTGGCCAGCGTGGCGCTGCCCCCCTCCCAATCGACGCGCCAATGGCCCTTGACGGGCATCAGAACGGCGGGGCGGTCGTGCTGGCGGGGGGCCTGTCCGGCGGATTGGCGGGTAATGAAATGCACCTCGAATCCGGGGCGGTCGCGCAAGATGCCATCGGCCCCGATGACCTTGGCCGGATTGCGGTCGGACAGCGCCACCAGATCCCAATATCGCGCAACATGGTTGGGCAGCACATCGGCCGTGGTCAACTCGGCGCGTTTGGTCAATTCCTCGTGGCCAAGTATCGGCATGGGCTTGACGCCTTCGGGCAGCACTTCGCCCTTCTTGGTATCGTAAAGCTTGCCCGTCTCGGCCAAGATCAGGCCGTGGGATTTAGCCTCTTCGATCACTTGCGGCGCCCATTTCACGCCGCCGCCTGCATCGTCGCCCCCAAGGATGGCCGTGATCATCCCGTAATCGGTGCCGATATTCTCGAAACCGCGGAAAATCCCCGTGGGGATGTTGAAGATGTCGCCCTCTTCCAGCACCACCTCGCCGGCGTTGCCCCAGCGGCCCCAGAAAAAGCGCCAGCGCCCCGAAAGAACAAAGAACACCTCGGCAGTGTTGTGATCATGCAGCGAGTTGCGGCACTTGGGCGGCTGGCCCGCCGCCCCGATGTTGAAGCCGTGCTTGATCGAGATATGCACATGCTGATCGGGGCTTTCGGAAACACCGCCGCCGATGATGGTGAAATTCTCCTTCTGGTTCGAGCCGGGGGTATGGGCGTCGATGAAGGCGGTCTTGCAGGGGCGCAGGTCGCCGTAGCGGACGATGCGGGCTTCCATCTCTTGGGGGGTCATCGCGGGTTGTCCTTGATCAGGTCATGGGCGGTGTCAGGCCGCGCCGGTGGCAAGGTGGATCTGTTTCCAGATCGCGGTTTCATCGAAGAGCGTCCATTCGCGGCGCAGCTGCGCGGGTGCGTTGCCATGGCGGCCATATTCGCCATGGGTAATGCCCATCACATGCACATCGGCCCCTGTCGGGCGGCCGAATGCGCCCCAGCCGTCATGCTTGCCGGTCAAGCTCCAGCGGATGGCGGCGCGCGGGGGCATGTCGGGGTCGGTGCGCCCGATCTGGTGATGGATCCCGAACCGCGCCGAAGGGAAGGCCGCGCGCAGCCCCATCCACAGGTTGGTCGCCGCAGAGGGGCCATGCGCCGTGACATGGCCGGGATATTCCAGATGCGCCGCGCGGTCGTAGTCCGCCGCGATCACCGCCATATCGGCGCCCATGATCCGGGTCAGCATTTCGCCCAGACGGGCGCCCCACGGGTCGTCATTGCCGCGCCCCTGATAAGGGCCCGCGATGTCATTTGCCGGGCCGCAGGGTTTGACGCAGGCCTCAGGCCCGCCTTCGCGCGCGATTAGGTCGCGGGCGTATTCCGTCGGGTTCCAGCCCATCTGCCGCACGATCGCGCCCTGGTCACGGATCAGCCATTCATCGTCGATCTTGTTGTTCTTGGCATGGCAATCGGCGAGGATGCGATAGACGAGTTTTCGGCCCGTCGCCTTGCCATAGACGCCATCGCCCGCATGGGTGGCCGTCGACACGATGCGGTGCGACGACAGCATCCCCGTTTCGGGCGTGCCCGACCAGATCACATCCTCGCCCAGAAGCTGGCGGTCGGGAAACTCGGCCAGGGTCGCCATCGTGGCCGCGATCACGCCGCCATTGCCGCGCACCACCGAACCGGGCGAGCGCACGATGATGTCTTGGGCGTAATAGTCGCGCAGCGTGGCTATGCCGCGGCCTTCCCAGATTTCATGGGTGATGCCCAGGATATAGTCGGGAAAGTCGCGGAATTTCGGGTCGAAGCCCTTCATGATGTCCATCCTTGGGGAATGCGCGCCGAACTGCGCAGGATCAGCGGCCCGGCGATCTCGATCTTCTGGGTAGGGCGGGCGGGGTCCTCGATCTGGCCCAGAAGGGTATCGACCGTCGCCTCGACCATCCGGTTGACAGGTTGGCGCAATGTTGTCAGGTCATAGGACGGCCAACCTGCCAAGGGCACATCGTCATAGCCCACGACGCTCACATCTTGCGCCACGCGCAGGCCCAATTCGCTGCGCAGCACATCCATCACGGCAAACGCCATATGGTCATTGCCGACGAAGATCGCATCGGGTGGGTCTGGGCGCGCCATCAGCTTGCGGGCAGCATCTGCGGCCGCTTCGCGGGTATACATGCCGTCGATCTCCTCCAGGGGTTCGACCCCCGCCAAGGCCATGCCGCGCCGAAACCCCAAGGCACGGTCTCGCCCGGTCGAGGATCCCTGCCAGCCCATGATATGCGCGATGCGCCGATGCCCGGCAGCCAGTAGGAACTCGGCCACCTTGGCACCACCGGCCAGATTGTCCGAGGTGACGGTCGACAGGCCCGAGCCGTCCTGCCCACGATTGAACATCACGACCGGTATCCCCGAGGAGGCGCAGCGCTCGGTCAGCCCGAAGGACATCGAGACCGAGGCCGTCACGATCCCGTCCACTTGGTAATCCAGCAGTTCCTGAACCGTGCTTTCGATCTGGTCATTCGCGTTCGAGACCATGAACACGAGAATGTGGTAGCCGCGCGCCTGCAGGGCGCGTGACAGCCGTTCCAGCGCAACCGGGTAGAACTGGTTCTCCAGATAGGCGACCAACAGGCCGATGATCCGGCTCTTGCCCGATTTCATTGCACGCGCCATGGCATTAGGGCGGTAACCCAGATGGTCCGCGGCGGCGCGCACCTTGGAGATGGTCGCCGCACTGGCCGAGGCGCCCGAGAAGACCCGGCTGACCGCCGATTGGCTGACGCCCGCCAGCCGCGCCACGTCGAGCGATGTGACCTTGTTCTCAGCCATCGATCGACGCCGTGTCGTGAATGCCTGCCGCGGGGGTTCGGGGAAAGGCTGGCGTCATGCAGACCTCCAATCGGGGAGCGGGATGGCACCTTGCACCCGCGCCCTGTTGAATTCCCGCATTCTGGCAAGAACGTCCACACCGAGTTGCCGATAGGCGTCAAGCAGATCGACCAGAACCCAGTTCTCACGGATCAGGCCATCCTCGAGCCGCCAGAAATCAAGGCTGCGTAGCAGCACCTCGCGGCCCGAGGGCGCGATGCCCATCCAGCCGTCACCCGTCACCGTCAGGCGCATGTTGGGCCAGCCGGTTTCGCAGACATAATCCCCTTCGCCGATCCAATGGCTCTTGAGATCCCCCATGGCATCAAGCTTGCGATCCGGCATGCCGCGCAGGAAGGGGCCCTGGTGCCAGTTGCGAAAGCCGGAAATCCCACGGCATGTGCCGATCCCTGCGGGCCCATACCAGTTGAACCGGGGATGCCAGTACTCCCCGAGGCGCATGATCTCGGGGTCAGGATTGCTTGGGTACCTGCACAGATCGGTCAGCATCGCGATGACACGGTCGAGCGATTTTTGCCCGTCGCCCGCGACCGCAAGCCCATCGCCGCTCATCGGCGCAGGGGTGGCAAGGAATGCCCCCAGCTGCGGGGCCATCGGCCAAGCCCGCGCCTGCATCATCAGTTCCGGGATGTCCCAGATCGCCTGCATCTCGGTGATACGGCCCTCATGCACGCGGAAATACTCGTGATAGCGCATATGGGCCAGATGCCCGGTCGGCGGAATGTCGAGTAAGGGTGCAAGAAAGGTGCCCATGTATTGGCCCATGCAGCCGATCCAATCCTGCCCTTCGGGGGTGGTGCCCGCCATCACGATCATGTCGCGACGTTCCAGATCGGGCATGGCCGAATGCAAAGGCGCAAGACAGCCTTCGACAAGATCCGCGACCTCGCCAAAGGGGTGGCAAATTCGCAAGATGGCATCGGGCGCGAACAATGCGCCCGTGACCGCGCGCGCCGTTGCAGGGTCGAAATCCTCCATCGCGCGGCGATAGGGGGCAAGAAGCGCCTTGAGCTGATCAGGGGTCATCATTCCGCCGCCGCCCCGTAAGGCACGTTCTTGCCGCCATAGCGGCGCACGCGGATATTGCATTGCTCGGCGTGGCCGACAAAGCCTTCGAGCATGCACAGCCGCGAGCCGTATTCGCCGATCATCGCCGCCGCCGCGTCGGTGGTCACGCGCTGGTAGCTGTGGGTTTTCAGGAACTTGCCCACCCAAAGCCCGCCGGTGTAGCGACCCGCCTTTTTCGTCGGCAGCGTGTGGTTGGTGCCGATCACCTTGTCGCCATTGGCGACATTGGTGCGCGCGCCAAGGAACAGCGCGCCATAGCTTTGCATTTGCTCGAGATACCAATCATCGCGGTCGGTCATCACCTGCACATGTTCATAGGCCATGTCGTTGGCCACGTGCAGCATCTCCTCATGGGTGTCGCACAGGATCACATCGCCATAATCGCGCCAGCTGATCGCGGCGGTCTCGCGCGTGGGCAGGATCGTCAAAAGCCGCTCGACCTCGGCCAAGGTGCCCTCGGCCAGCTTGCGCGAGTTGGTGATCAGACAGGCGGGCGAGTTGTAGCCATGTTCCGCCTGACCCAGCAGGTCGGTGGCGCAGATCTCGGCATCGACCGTGTCATCGGCGATCAGCATGGTCTCGGTCGGGCCGGCAAAGAGGTCGATGCCGACGCGACCATAAAGCTGGCGCTTGGCCTCGGCCACAAAGGCATTGCCGGGGCCGACGAGCATATGGACGGGCTCGATCGTCTGGGTGCCCAGCGCCATGGCACCGACCGCCTGAATGCCGCCCAGCACATAGATCTCATGCGCGCCGCCCAGATGCATGGCGGCGACGATGGCAGGGTGGGGTTCGCCCTTGACCGGGGGCGCGCTGGCGATGATGCGCGGCACGCCAGCAACGGATGCCGTCAAGACCGACATATGGGCCGAGGCCACCATCGGGAACTTACCGCCCGGCACATAGCAGCCGACCGATTGCACGGGGATGTTCTTGTGACCCAAGATCACGCCGGGCAGGGTTTCGACCTCGATATCGGTCATGCTGGCGCGCTGGGCTTCGGCAAAGCGGCGGATCTGGGTCTGGGCGAAGCGGATATCTTCCATGTCGCGGGTCGAGACCTTTTGCATCGCGGCCTCGATCTCGGAGGGCGACAGGCGAAAGCTTGCGGGCGCATAGCCGTCGAACTTCTCGGCCAATTCGCGCACAGCCCCGTCGCCGCGCGCTTCGATATCGGCCAGAATGCCCTCGACGCTCGCGCGCACCTTGGCGTCGTCTTCGGCGCGCTCGGCCTCGGGTTTGCCCCGCTTGAGATGGGTGATGGCCATGCCCGTCTATCCCTTCACTCCCTTGGCCCGCTCATAGGCGGGCACCCGTCTGCGCGTCGAAGAGGTGGCAGCTCCCCACCGACACCCTGGCCGCGAAGGGGGCGCAGATCTCGGCGCGGAAATCCTTGGCGGCCTTGATCGCCACCAGCGCGCCGGCTGCCTTGAGGGTGACCATCGTCGCATCCCCCAGCAATTCGAGCGCATAGATCGGCGCGGCGATCTGGCCCTCGCCATCGGCCGCCGGCATCGCATCCTCCGCCCGAAAGCCCAAGGTCACGGGACCATCAGGGCCGGAAAGCCCCGCGATCCGCACATTCTGCCCGGTAAAGACGCCACCCCGCAGGTCGCCCGACATGAGGTTCATCGCCGGGCTGCCAATGAAGCCCGCGACGAAGGCGTTGGCCGGGCGGTCATAGATATCGGTAGGCGTGCCGACTTGCTGGACCACGCCCTTGTTCATGACCACCACGCGGTCGGCCAGCGTCATCGCCTCGATCTGGTCATGGGTCACATAGATCGTCGTGACCTTGAGCTCATGGCTGAGGTTCTTGATCTGAGCTCGCGTTGAAACGCGCAGCTTTGCGTCGAGGTTCGACAGCGGCTCGTCCATCAAGAAGACATTGGGCTCACGCACGATCGCGCGGGCAAGGGCCACGCGCTGGCGTTGTCCGCCCGACAGTTCGGCGGGGCGGCGATGCAGGAAATCGTCAAGCTCGACCATCGCGGCGGCGCGGCGCACGCGTGCGTCATGCTCGGCCTCGGTGATGCCGCGCACCTTGAGCGGAAAGCGGATGTTTTCATAGACGTTCATGTTGGGGTAGAGCGCGTAGCTCTGGAACACCATCGCGACGTCGCGATCCTTGGGGTCGAGGTCATTGACCCTTTTGCCGTCGATCAGGATATCCCCCTCGGACGCCTCTTCGAGGCCCGCGATCATGCGCATCGTCGTCGTCTTGCCGCAGCCCGACGGCCCCAGAAGCACGAGGAATTCGCGATCGGGGATCGTGAGGTCGAATTTCTCCACGCCGATGAAGGAGCCCCATCGCTTCGAGATGTTCCGGAGCTGGATTTCGGCCATGCGGCGGCCCCCTCCCCGGGGCAATTATTGCATACGTTTTCACAACGCTAATTCGAAGGGTCGGCAGTTCGCAAGCGATATTTTGAGAGCGTAATGCATCGAGGCGGTTTTGAAAAAATCCTTGCTAAATGCTGTGAACCGTCATCAAATTTGACAACGTATGCAAACGGCCCATGATTCGTGCCGGTAGCCATGCGTGGGGGAAATCGTTTGGTGTGGCGCCGCCGGTACGGCGGCCTATGCCGCAAGAAGACAACGACGTCACAGGGAGATCTGTCGTGAAAACCATGAAAAAGCTGACCACTCTCACGGCGCTGTCCGTGATCTTCGGCGCAAGTGGCGCGCTGGCCGATTGCGGCATCGCAAGCGGACGGGTCGCCATCTTGTCCAATGATTTTCCGGCGCTTCAGGCGATGGCGGCAGGTGCTGCCGAATGCGCCAGCGCAACGGTCGAGGTGACGGCCAACCAGACGACCGAGCACCGCGATCTGCAGGTGGCGGCGCTGACTGCCAACCCTGCCGAATACACGGCGGCCATCGTCGCGAACTCGTCGATCGTGCCCTTGATCAACGGGGGGCTGATCCGTCCACTCGACGATCTGATCGCGCAATACGCGCCCAATCTGCCGCAACTCAACAAGATCACTATCGACGGCAAGGTGATGGCGGTGGCATTCATGGCGAATGCGCAGCATCTTTTCGTGCGCGACGACGTCCTGGCTCAGGTCGGGGCACAGGCGCCTGCCACCTATGAGGAGGTGCTCGATGTTCTGGCCAAGATCCGTGAGGCCGGGATCATGGAGCATCCCTTTGCGATGAATACCGCCGCCGGCTGGAACCTCGGCGAGGAATTCGTGAACATGTATCTGGGCCATGGCGGCGAGTTGTTCGAAGCCGGCGGTGCCGCGCCTGCGATCAACAACCCTACCGGTGTCGCCACGCTGGAGATGCTGGCAGCGCTGAACGCCTACGCAAACCCCGATTTCCTGACCTTCGACAGCAACGCCACGCAGGCGCTGTGGGAATCGGGCGAACTGGCGGTCGCCTACATGTGGGGCTCGCGCGGCGGGGCGATCTTGGATGACGAGAATTCCACCCCCGAGGTGACCGGCAACACCAGTCTTCTGGTCGCGCCGACCGTGGGTGGTGGCACGCTGCCGGCATCCACCTTGTGGTGGGACGGCTTCACCATCGCCGCCAATATCTCGGACGAGGATGCAGCCGCGACCTTCCAGGCGCTGATACATGGCCTGCGCCCCGAGGTGATCTCGGCCAACAACAACGCCGCCGTCTGGCTGATGGAGGGCTACGTCCCCGGCGCACCCGCGGCCGGTGTCGCGGCGACCGCCAATGCAGGGGCGCGTCCCTATCCGATGCTGCCCTATGCCGGGCTGATGCATACGGCGCTCGGCAACGAGCTTGCACAGTTCATGCAGGGTCAGGAAAGCGCCGAACAGGCGCTGGCCGATGTCGAAGCAGCCTATATCGCGGCCGCACGAGAACAGGGCTTCCTGCGCTGAGCCCGCGTGGGCGCGGCGGCCTCTCCCCCGCCGCGCCCGTCCTTTTGTCGACCGACCCCGAGGCGAAGCGATGCCGCACCGCACCTTTCTGTGGTTCATCCTGCCGTCCCTGACGGCGATGATCCTCTTCATCGCCTTGCCCATCGTCTCGGTCGTGGTGCAATCGCTCTTTGTCGAACATGAGCAGGTGCTCGTCACGGTCGAGAATTGCGGCCCTTTCGGCTGCACCGAGGAGACGCGCGTCGATCGCGAAGCCACCGCCGCCCTGCGCGAGGCGCAGCCCTTGGGCCGCTTCAACGGGCTCGGCACCTATTTCAACCGCGCGCATCTGGCGACGGCGGAGCTGTCGGCCGCATGGCGGGAAAGCGAAACGATCGGCGCGTTCTTTTCGCAGGTGATGAACCTGCCATTCTACAAGGCCTTGGTCTTTACGCTGTCCTTCACCTTCATCGTCACGCCCTTGGTGCTTGTGCTGGGGCTTGCCATCGCGCTGGGGGTCAATGGGCTGCCCAAGATCCTTCGCGGCCCGACTATCTTTTTCTCGCTTCTGCCGATGATCGTGACGCCCTTGATCGGGTCGCTGGTGCTTTTTTGGATGATCGACGCCCAAGGGGTGATCGGCGCTACGCTGCAACGCGTCTTCGACGACCCGAACCTTTCGCTCAAGGCCTCGCCTGCGCTGACATGGGTCACGCTCTTCGTCTATGGCGTCTGGCATTCGGCGCCTTTCGCCTTCATCGTCTTCTATGCCGGGCTGCAGACCGTGCCCGCCGAAACGCTCGAGGCCGCGATGATCGACGGGGCCACGCGCTGGCAACGCATTCGCTACGTCGTAATCCCCCATTTGATGCCCTTGGCGGTGTTCATCACCTTGATGCAGCTGATGGACAATTTCCGCGTATTCGAGCCCATCGTCGGCTTTCAGGCACAGGCCAGCGCCACCTCGCTCTCCTATCTGATCTATTCGCATCTGCGCGGGGATGTGCAGCAGTTCGGCTCGGCGGCGGCGACATCGGTCCTGACCATCATCGGCGTCGCGGTCTTGCTCACGCCGGTCCTGATCCGCACATGGCGCGATTTCAACCGCAAGAGGGTGTGACCATGACGGGTGCCGCATATCGCAGATCGACGCCCTTGGTCACTTTGTCGACGGGCTTCGTCATCCTTTGGCTGATCCTTGCAGCCTTTCCCTTTGTCTGGACCTTCTGGGGCTCGCTCAAGGTGCAGGGGGATTTCTTCTCGCGCGCCGATTGGATGAATGCGCTGACCGGGCCGATGACCATCGCCCAGACCGGCGCGCCCTTCACCGGGCAGGGTTATGCGGGGGCGTGGATCGAAAGCGGGTTCTGGCGCAACGTGATGAACACGGGCATCGTCGTGACTTGCACGGTGGCGATCTCGCTGACCTTGGGTACCTTGGGCGGCTATGCCTTGGCGCGCTCGGGGTTTCGCTATGCGTTTTGGTTGTTGATGATCGCGCTGGTGTTTCGCGCCATGCCACATATCACGCTGGTCTCGGGCTACATGCTGCCGTTTTTCGAATGGAACCTCTGGGGGCATTTGCCGACGGCGATCATCGTCCTGGTAGCGATCAACCAGCCCTTCACGCTGTGGATGCTGCATTCCTTCTTTCTCAACATTCCCAAGGATCTGGACGAAAGCGCCATGGTCGATGGCTGTACCCGGTTTCAGGCGTTTCGCCATGTGATCATCCCAGTCATGTGGCCGGGGGTGATCACCACGGGGCTGTTCAGCTTCCTTTTGGCCTATAATGATTTTGCCGTAACCGCGATGCTGCTCAGCCAAGAGAACCAGACCATGGTGCCCAAGATAGCCTCCTTCCTCGGATCGGTGCAGGTCGAGGGCAACGTCATGTTTGCGGTGGCCGCCGTGGTGTCGGCCACCGCGCCCTTGTTCGTCCTGATCATGGTGTTTCAGCGCCAAATCGTGAGCGGCCTGACCGCCGGGGCGGTGAAGGGATGAGCCTGCAAGACGCCAAACGCATCGTCCGCGCTGCGCAAGCGGCCATTGATGGAGCTCCCGCGGGTGCCAGCGCCGATGCGCTTGCCGCTCATGTCGCCCCAGATTACCGCTGGCGCGGCTATCATCCATTTGGCGATCTTGCCGGGGCGGGGGCGGTGGCAAGCGCGTATTGGGATCCGCTCAAGACTTCGCTCACCCGATTGCAACGTCGCGAGGATATCTTTTTTTCAGGTCTGAACGAGATTGACGGCTTCCAAAGCACTTGGGTTGTGTCGATGGGTCATTTCATGGGTTTGTTCGACGCGCCGTGGCTTGGGGTCCGCCCGACCCGCAAAATGGCATTTCTGCGCTATTGCAGTTTCGAGCGTGTGGCCGATGGTCGGATCGTCGAGACCGCGCTTTACATCGATATCCCCCATCTTATGGCGCAGGCGGGTCAGAACCCCTTCGGCCCACAAACCGGGGCCTTTATGGTCCAGCCGGGGCCCATGACCCATGATGGCCTACTCGACGCCCCCCAACCTGAGAATGAGGGCGCGCGCACCCGTGCCGCGATCAACGCGATGATCGGCGATTTGGGGACATGGCAACTTGGCCTGCCCTTGGAGGAGGAGTTGGCGCGCTCCTGGCAGGACGATATGATCTGGTGGGGTCCTCATGGGATCGGCTCAAGTTACACAATCGAACGCTACGCCAAGCAGCATTCCGGCCCCTTTCGTGCAGCCTTTACAGACCGGACCCGCACGGGCCATGTCGCGCGTTTGACCGAGGGGCATTACGGCGGTTTTTTCGGCTGGCCGAATTTCACAGCCGTGCATACTGGCGGCTTCATGGGCATGCCTGCCACGGGCAAGCCGGGCGAGTTTCGTGTGATCGATATCTACCGCCGTGCAGGCGACAAGCTGGTTGAGAATTGGGTCTTTATTGACCTGCTACATTATTGGAAAACCCAGGGTGTCGATATCCTTGCCCGCGCGACTGCGATCAGCGGGTAAGGGTCGATGCCCAGCACCATCCTAGCCGACATTCCCCAAGTGGACTGCCATCTGACAGCAAGATCGCTTGATCTTGCCAGTTGATCAAGGGTTTTTCGTTCCGAACGGCGTCCGTGGTCGCGCAGACGCCCAGAGTTGTGCAGATCGGGCTGAGTGGTCGCAGCATCCTGGCCCGGCGGCGACGTTCTTCAGCGCATTGGGTCGACTTGTCTTGCCGCGTTCGTTCGGTTTGGACCTACATCGGAGTCAAGCTCATGCCGGTGGCGCTCGAAGGCGGCGGATCGCGGCGAGGATGGCGCCGACCATTGGACCGGTGACGGCCACCTCGGCCAGTTGGAGGGTGATCGCGCGGGCGTGACGGACGACACGCGCCCCGATCTTGATTTGCTTGAGTTGCAGGCTTGTCAACGAGTAATGCGCCACGACCGCCTCTTCGCCGAGTGCGCTCACCTTAGGGAAAGTCTGAACAACGCGTTCGGCTGCGCCAAGATGGCGGCGTGATTGCCTTGGCAGGCGGCAGACGAGGTTTTGTGGCCTTGGAACGCAGTTTCAGGCCCGCCGGAGTGGCGGTTTCTCGTTTTTTGGTCGTACTCGTCCTCATGCCAACAGCCTCCATCGCACCAGGAACAGGTTGCAGAGGGCGAACAGCGTGAAGAGCTGGGCGCGGTTCTTGGCCAGGCCGCGGTAACGGGTCTTTGCGTGGCCGAACTGGCGCTTGATCACTCGGAACGGATGCTCGACCCTGGCGCGCACCATGGCGATGATGCGGTTGGCCCGTTGGTCGAGGGGATGGAGCGTGCCACCCTTCGGCGCCTTGCGCATGACACCCCAGACCTTGCCCGGCGCCGTGAATGCCGCCTCGCGCTCGGCGCTGACATAGCCCTTGTCGGCCCAGACCGAGGTTTCCTCGCCGTGTAGCAGTTCGTCCCATACTTGGCTGTCGTGGAGCTTCGCCGTCGAGGTCTCCAGGCTGTGGGTCACGCCGCTGTCGGCATCGACACCGATGTGCGCCTTCATGCCGAAATACCAGTCGTTGCCCTTCTTGGTGGATGACATCTCGGGGTCACGCGCCCCCGCCTTGTTCTTGGTCGAGGACGGCGCGTCGATGATCGTCGCATCGACCAGCGTGCCCGAGCGCAGGGTGATCCCCTTGTCGGCCAAGTGCGCGTTCACGTCGGCGAAGATCGCTTCGGTCAGCCCGTGCCGCTCCAGCAGGTGGCGGAAGTTGAGGATCGTCGTCTCGTCCGGGATGCGGTCATCCCCCAGCTCGATCCCGGCAAACCGACGCATCGCCTCGCTGTCATACAGCGTCTCCTCGGCCATCGGATCGCTCAGGGCATACCAGTTCTGCAGGAAGTAGACCCGCAGCATCGTTTCCAACGGCATCGGCGGACGACCGCCCTTCGGTCCGACCTTGGGGTAATGCGG
>JBEAQJ010000186.1:0-5664 GCA_041163945.1 Pseudomonadota bacterium | reverse complement strand
TGGGCGGCAAAACCAACCGCATAGACCCGCCGCATCAGCGGCGCCGAAGCCACCGGGGTCAGCCGCGTTATCGGCAAGGGCAGCGCGTCTTGATCTTGGCCGGTCAACAGCCCCGCCATGGCCTGACCGAAAATGGTTCCGGTGATGATCCCGCGTCCGTTGTAGCCAATCGGCGTATAGAGCCCTTCGGCCAGCTCATGTATGCGCGGCAGGTGATCCGGCGTCATGGCGATCTGCCCGTCCCAAGCCGCCTCGAAGCGCAGCGGGCCCAGATCGGGAAACAGCCGGCCCAGTTCGCGCCGCGCCCATCGCTGTGACAGCCCATGGTCGACATCGCCATGCACCCGCCCCATCGAGCCGATGATCAACCGCCCCGCGCCATCGCGTCGAAGCGATCGCATGACCGGCGCCGTGTCCCACACGCCCTGCCCTTCGGGCAAGATGTGCGCAACGCGGTCCCCCAAGGGTTCGGTGGCCAGCTGAAAATACCAAATCGGCGTGAAGCTGCGCGAAAGCCCGGGCCAAAGCGTGTCTGTGTAGGCGTTGGTGCCCAGCACAACCGCGCGGGCTGCCACCGATCCGGCCGGGGTATCCACCCGCCAGGCCCCGCCCGCCCGCGTCAGCCCGCTCACCCGCAGCCCCGTGGTGATGCCCGCGCCCGCCGCACGGGCCGCGCGCGCAAGACCGCGCGCATATCCCATCGGGTTGACCGTGCCCGCCCGGTGATCCAGCAGCCCACCCCGGTATCGCCGGCTGCCCAGTTTCCGGGCCATGGCATCGGCATCGAGCAGTTCGACCGGCGCGCCCAATTGCACCCAGTCACGCCAGCGCGCCTCCAGATCGCGCAGCCCGGCAGGGGCGTGTGCGGCATGGATGGTTCCGGTGCGTGTCGCTTCGCAGCGGATCTGGTGGCGTTCGATCAGATCAAAGACCATCGCCGGCCCATCGGCAAAACGGCGCAGAAAGCGCGCCCCCCGCTCATCGCCCAAGGCCGCCCGCACCCCCGCGGGCCGCATCCAGACACCGGCATTGACCAGGCCCACATTGCGCCCGGACCCGCCGTGGCCGATGGAATGGGCCTCGATCACATGCACCGAAAGACCGGCTTGGGCAGCATGAAGCGCGGTGGACAACCCCGTGTAGCCGCCCCCGACAACCGCCAGATCCACCTGCGCAGGCAGGCTGTCACCCGCGGGCCGTGGTTCTTCGGCCGATCGGTCCCAAAGCGAGATCGCCCCATCTTGCCCCATCGCCAGCCCCCGCCCCTTTTGGGCCGACTGTAACGACTTCGCCCAAGAGCGCCAGATCCCCCGGCAAGGGCCAAGCCGGATCGGGCCATACCCTGCCGCGCCCTAGCGGGCCGGCAGGGCCGCAAGGCGCTGGGGGGCGATGTCCCGGCGATACCAGTTGACGATGGTGTCGCGTTCTTCCGGGCTGATCTGGGTGATGTTACCCGGCGGCATTGCATGGCTGACACCGGCCTGCAGATAGATGGCCTTGGCGTAGCGCGCGATTTCGGCATCGCTGTCAAGACGCACGCCGCGCGGCGCCCAATGGATGCCGGGCCAGACCGGTTCGGCGCTGTGGCACATCGAACATCGACCGATCACGATGCTTGCCATGTCATCGAAGCCGGCCGTTTCGACCACCGGCACCAGATGTTCGGGCACCAGCGCCTCGGCCTCCCAATCGATGTCGCGGTTCATCGGCGCAGACGACAGCCACATGATCGCAAGAAACAAGACCGCCGTCACACCCCATGTCCAATGCGGGTTGCCGCCGCGGGCATGGCGGGTGTTGAAATAATGCCGGATCAACACGCCCATCAAAAAGACAAGGCTGGCGATCAGCCAGGCGTTCTGGGTGCCAAAGGCCAGCGGGTAATGGTTGGACAGCATCAAGAACACGACGGGCAGCGTCAGGTAGTTGTTGTGCGTCGACCGCAGCTTGGCGATCTTGCCATACTTCGGGTCTGGGCTGCGGCCCGCCTGAAGGTCGCCCACCACGATGCGCTGGTTCGGCATGATTATGAAAAAGACGTTCGCGGTCATCAAGGTGGCGGTGAAAGCCCCCAGATGCAGCATCGCCGCACGCCCGGTGAACAGCTGATCATAGCCCCATGCCATGCCGACAAGGATGACGAACAACACCAGCATCAGCAGTGTCGGCCGTTCGCCCAAGGCGCTTTTGCACAGCCCGTCATACAGCAGCCAGCCGATGGCCAAAGACCCGGCCGAAATCGCGATGGCCTGCCAGACCGCCAGATCGACCTTGTCGTAATCGATCAAGACCATCTCGGCCCCTGACCAATAGACCAGCATCAGCAGCGCCGCCCCCGACAGCCAGGTTGTGTAGCTTTCCCATTTGAACCAGGTCAGATGCTCGGGCATGTTCGCGGGCGCGACGAGGTATTTCTGAATGTGATAAAACCCGCCGCCATGAACCTGCCATTCTTCGCCATGTGCGCCCATTGGCAGGCCCGGCGCCTTTCGCAGCCCCAGATCAAGTGCGATGAAATAGAAGCTCGACCCGATCCAGGCCATGGCCGTGATCACATGCAGCCACCGCACCGCGAAGGCGATCCAATCGCCCATGATGGCAAGGTCATACATCGCGAAAGCCTCCTGATCGGTTTCGACGTGACCCTACCCCGAAGGCAGATTTCGTGATAATTCCATATTATCGACATCACCTTCAAATTATTCCGTAGAATGGGGCCATGAACAACATCAACAACATCCGGATGTTCGTGCGGGTCTACGAGCTTGAAAACATGTCGGCCGCCGCGCGCGACATGCGCGTGTCGGCCGCCGTCGCATCCAGCCGGATCGCCGAACTGGAAAAGCAGCTGGGCGTGCGGCTGTTCACGCGCACCACGCGCTCAATGCAGCCGACCGAACAGGGGCGCATCTTCTATGACAAGGCGGTGGCGGTGCTCGATGCCGTCGATGCGGCCGAAGCTGCGGTTCACGAGATCACCCGCAAGCCGCGCGGATCGCTGTTCGTGGCCGCACCCCTGGGTGTGGGCCGCCGCCTGATCGCACCGCATATCGCCGATTTTCAGGCCGAATACCCTGACATCTACGTGCGCCTGCGCCTGTCGGACCGAAAGGTGGATCTTGTGGCCGAAGGGCTGAACCTGTCCTTTGTTCTGGGCAACCCGCCCGATTCCGCGCACCGGATCCGGGTCATCGCCGAATGCCCGCGGGTCTTGTGCGCCGCGCCGGCCTATATCGCGCGTCGCGGCAAGCCACAGGGGGGATTTGACCTGATCAACGACGATCACGATTGCCTGTTGCTGCGCTTTCCCGGCTCGACCGAATTTCGCTGGATTCTGGAAACAAGCGACGGGCCGCAATCTTTCGCGGTGTCGGGCCCGGTCAGCTGCGACGATGGCGATGTGCTGACGCAATGGGCGCGCGACGGGCGCGGCATCGTCAACAAGCCTGTGTTCGATGTGGCCGAAGACCTGGCCCTGGGGCGGCTGGTGCCGGTTTGCGAGCGCACGCCGCCGCCCAAGGCGCAGCTGGCCGTGCTGTTTCAGCACAAGCGCAATCAAGATCCCAAGGCGCGCCTGTTCATCGATTTCATGGTCGCCCGCATCAAGGCCACGCTGCGGCTGAGCGACCCGACCGCCTAGCTGCCGCGATAGGTCGAATAGCCGAAGGGCGACAAAAGCAAGGGCACATGGTAATGATCCTGTGCGCCCATGCGGAAACGCAACGGGATCACATCCAGAAAATCATCGGGCATGCCGTTTGCGCGCAGGTAGGCGCCGGCGCCAAAAACCAGCTCATATTCGCCCAGCGCAAAGCCCGCGCGATCCAGGATCGGGGTGTCGGTGCGGCCATCGGCATTGGTCGTGGCCGTGGCGCACACAACCCGTGTGTCGCCCGACACGCGGTAAAGCGTGATCTCCAGCCCGGCCGCCGGGCAGCCACGGGCGGTGTCAAGAACATGGGTGGTCAGGTATCCGGTCATGCGATGCTCCTGGGTTTTGGGTGTGTGTGCCGCAAAGGCCGGCCTGCGCGAAGCCCGGAACGGGCGAAACACTTTCAAAAATCATTTGAAAGACCGAATTTTCATCGCGGTTTATGCATAAGGTGAACGCAAGAGGATCACCATGCCAGCCTATCCGCGCGATCTGAGGGGTTATGGCGCCCACCCGCCCCAAGTGCAATGGCCGGGACAAGCCCGCATCGCGGTGCAATTCGTCTTGAACTACGAAGAGGGCGGCGAAAACTGCACCTTGCATGGCGATGCCGCATCAGAGGCGTTTCTGAGCGAGATCATCGGCGCCCAGCCCTGGCCCGGACAGCGCCACGCCAACATGGAATCGATCTATGAATTCGGCGCCCGGGCGGGGTTCTGGCGCATTCACCGCCTGTTCACGGAACGCAAGCTGCCGCTGACCGTCTTTGGTGTGGCCACCGCGCTGGCGCGCAGCCCCGAACAGCTGGACGCCATGCAGGACGCCGGCTGGGATATCGCCTCGCATGGGCTGAAATGGGTTGAACACAAGGACATGACACAAGCCCAGGAGCGGGCCGCCATCGATGCGGCCTGCCGCCTGCACAAGGCCGTCACAGGGACCGCGCCGCGGGGTTGGTACACCGGGCGCTGTTCGGCCCATACCCTGCGCCTGATCGCCGAACGCGGCGATATCGATTACATCTCGGACAGCTATGCCGACGACCTGCCCTATTGGGTGCGCGTGGGGGATCGTGACCAGCTGGTCGTGCCCTACACGCTGGATGCCAACGACATGCGCTTTGCCACCGCGCAAGGGTTCAATGCCGGCGACCAGTTCGAAGCCTATCTGCGCGACAGCTTCGACACGCTGTACGACGAAGGATTTCGCGGCCACCCCAAGATGCTGTCAATCGGGTTGCATTGCCGCCTGATCGGCCGCCCCGGCCGGATCGCGGCCTTGCGGCGTTTTCTGGATTACATCGAAGGCTTCGATGGGGTCTGGATCGCCCGCCGGGGCGACATCGCCGCGCATTGGGCCAACCACCATCCGCCACAGCGGGCAGGGCTGGTGCCGTCGGAGCTGACGCAGGCCGATTTCGTCGCCCGCTTCGGCAGCATTTTCGAACATTCCAGCTGGATTGCACAAACCGCTTGGGATGACGGCATCGGCCCGGTCAATGACACCGCGACCGGGCTGCATGCCGCGCTCCGGCGCGTGTTCCGCATGGCCGACGACAGGGCACGGCTGGGGGTGTTGACGGCTCACCCCGATCTGGCCGGCAAGCTGGCGGCCGCCGGCCGGCTGACCGCGGAATCGACCGCGGAACAGGCCGGCGCGGGTCTGGATGCGCTGACCGACGACGAACGCGCCCGCTTTACGGATCTGAACGCACGCTATGTGGCGCGGTTCGGCTTTCCCTTCATCATCGCCGTACGCGACCACGACAAGGCCTCGATCCTGTCGGCCTTTCAAACACGTCTGACCCACGATCGCGATCAAGAATTCGCCGAAGCCTGTCATCAGGTCGAGCGCATCGCACGCCATCGTCTCATGGATCTCTTGCCATCATGACCCCATCCCCTTCGCGCTATGCCGGTCCCTTGGGGGGCCACCCGCCGCAGACGCAGGTGATGACCGACCGCGCGGTGTTCACGGAAAGCTATGCCGTGATCCCGCGCGGCGTGATGCGC
>JBEAQJ010000185.1:0-56631 GCA_041163945.1 Pseudomonadota bacterium | reverse complement strand
GGCCATGGCTGTTTCATCAAAGCCTTGCGGTGCAAAAGGCCCTGAACCTGCGCCGGTCCATCCCGGCCGACATCGCGGTGCAGGTCGGCAGCCAATGGTGGTGCCTGCGGCGCGCCACGGTGGAAAAACTGCTTCGGTTTTGTCGCAAGCGTCCCGATCTTGTGCGATTTTTTGCAACAACATGGATCCCGGACGAAACGTTTTTCCAGACGCTGGTGCGCCATCTTGTGCCCGCTTCCCGGATCAGCGGCCGCGCGCCGACCTTCAAGCTGTTCACCGATTACGGCGTGCCGGTCAGCTTTTGCAACGATCACCATGATTTCTTGCTGGGCCAAGATGCGCTGTTTGCGCGCAAGATCAGCCCCGAGGCCACGCGGCTCAAGGATCGGCTCGCATCGCTTTGGCCGTCTGGACGGATGGAGTTTCAAACCACGACCAAAGGCGCGGTGGTTCATGAATTTGTGACTGGGCGTGGGCGTTCGGGCCATCGCCACGGATTGCGGTTTTGGGACCGCAGCACATCCATCGGGGCGGATCGCCGGCTTTTTGTCATCGCCTGTCCCAAATGGGCCGTGGCGCGGCGATTGATGCATGCCGGCGCGCGGCATCTTGGCATCGGCGGGGTCGAATATCTGTTTGATGACGCAACATGCCCTGTTCCCCCGTTGGGTGGGATCGAACGCAGCCTGGACCAGCGCAATCGCCATCGCCCCAGCGTGATGCGCCTGATCTACGACATGCTGGGGGTGGATCGCCTGATCTTGTGTCTTGATCCCGGCAATGTCGCGGCATTCCGCGATCTCGCGTCTGATCCCGCCGACATACGGATCTTGGATCTGCGCTGTGCGATCAACGATGCAGCCCTGCTGGCCCAAGCCCAAAGGCAGGGCTTGCTCGACCCGGATCCGCCGCCCGCGGTGGCCCAATGCGTGCTGCCCACGCTGCGCCATGCGCTTGACGATCATGTCACGGCGCTGAACCAGGCGGGTTTTTCGCGGCTCTGGCGCTTGTCCGAAAAAGCGCTGCCCGGGCAAAATGCGGCAGCACTTGCGGGTTTTTTCGACATCGATCTGGACATGGCCCGGAAGCTGTCGGAAACCCCAGATCTGTTCGCAGACTAACCGGAGCCGACGATGGCCTATTCCTACGATCCGCAAAACATCTTTGCCCGTATCTTGCGCGGCGAAATCCCCAACACCACGGTGATGGAAACCGACCATACGCTGGCCTTCCACGATATCCAGCCGCAAGCCCCGATCCATGTGCTGGTCATCCCAAAGGGCCCTTATGTCTGTGCCGATCACTTTGCGCTGGCGGCCAGCGATGCCGAGATCGTGGATTTCACCCGCACCATCGGGCGGATTTGCGAAAAGCTTGGCATCCAACCCGGTGAAGGCGGGCAGGGCTTTCGCACGATTGCCAACGCGGGCGATGTCGCCGCGCAGGAAGTGCCGCACTACCACATCCACATCCTGTCGGGCCGTCCATTGGGACGCATGCTGCAAAAAGCCGACTGATCGGGCCGGCGATGGCCTTGCCCGCGCGGGATCTTGCTGCCATATCGCCCATGCACAGCGCAGCCGAGGACCGGACCATGCCCATCGCCCCGCCCGAGACCGAGATCGTGACCGCCTGGCGCGTCGCCTGTGACGGCGGCGAGGGCGCGTTGGGCCATCCGCGGGTCTGGCTGTCGATCCCGGCCGATCGCGGCTGGGTGGAATGCGGCTATTGCGACAAGAAATTCATCCACGCAGACTTCGCGGACCGCGCGCAGAAGGCCGGCTGATCCGCCATCACATCATCAACAGTTCCTGCACCCCACATTGCAAAGTGACGCGGCCAGTCTCGCGCTCGATGAACGCTGCAATGGCGTGTCCCGACCACGCCTCGACGGGTCGACCGTCCAGCGTCGTGCCGCCACCGATCGTGGTGCCTGTCGGGCCGTCGATACTGGTATAGGCAACACTGCCCGTCGTGCCGTCTGCACAGATGAACTCTGCCCTGCCGATGCTGCTGTCCCAAACACCTTTGCAGGGGGTGCCGCTGTAGAGCTCGCCGTAAAGCGTGCCGGCGTTCCATCCGACCGAACCGCCGACGAATAGCGTATTCCCGCCGATGCAGGCCACGACATGGGTGCAACTGTCGGCCGCGCCTTCGCGCAGCACGCAAGCGGGATCAAGCCGCATGTTGGCTTGGGCCGCCCCGGCGAAAAACACGGTCGCAGCGAGCGCCAGCGCGGGGTAGAACAGGCCCAAACAGGATTGGAGGGCATTATGGCATTTGGAACTGGTCATCATCTTCACCTTGTCGATGGATCGGCCTTTATCTTCCGTGCCTTTCACGCGCTGCCACCGCTGACACGGAAATCCGATGGTCTGCCCATCGGGGCGGTCGCGGGGTTTTGCAACATGATCCATCGCATGATCGAGGCCAACACCGGCCCCGATGCGCCAACCCATGCCGCCGTCGTGTTCGACAAGGGCAGCCACACCTTTCGCAACGACCTGTACCATCTTTACAAAGCCAATCGTGACGCCATGCCCGAGGACCTGCGCCCGCAGATCCCGCTGACGCGCGCGGCCACGCGCGCCTTCAACATCGCCTGCCTCGAGCTTGAGAATTACGAGGCCGACGATATCATCGCGACCCTGGCCCGCCAAGCCCGCGAGGCCGGGGGGCGCTGCACCATCATCAGCTCCGACAAGGATCTGATGCAGCTGGTCGGCGGCGGGGTCGAGATGTTCGACGCGATGAAGAACATCCGCATCGATTCCGACGGGGTCGAGGCCAAGTTCTGCGTGCGCCCGGACCGCGTCGTCGATGTGCAGGCGCTGTCCGGCGACAGTGTCGACAATATTCCCGGCGCACCCGGCATCGGGATCAAGACAGCCGCGCTGTTGATCAATGAATTCGGCGATCTGGAAAGCCTGCTTGCCCGTGCCGAAGACATCCCCCAACCCAAGCGGCGCCAGACCCTGATTGATTTTGCCGACCAGATCCGCCTGTCCAAGCGCCTGGTCACGCTGGATGACCACACACCCATCACCGTCACCCTCGATGAGCTTGAGGTTCGCCCGCCTGATCCCGCGGTGCTCATGGGCTTTCTGACCGAGATGGAATTCCGCAGCCTGACCAAGCGCATCGCCGACAGCCTGGGGGTCGAGGCCCCGGCCATTCCCGACAGGGATCCGCTGGGCGCAGACGCGGCCGACCCAGACCAGCCCGCCCTGCCGCCGATCGACCGGGCGCGCTACCAACTGGTGCGCGACCCGGGCGCCTTGGCCGAATGGATCGCACGCGCGCACGCCGCAGGTTTCGTGGCCATCGACACGGAAACCACGGGCCTTGATGAAATGACCGCCGATCTGGTGGGGATATCGCTGTGCTGCGGGCCGGATGCCGCCTGTTACATTCCGCTGGCCCATCGCGCAGACGGGGGCGAGGGTTTGTTCGGATCGACCGCGCTGGCCGAGGGGCAGATCGGCCTGTCGGCGGCGCTGGCCGCCCTCAAGCCTCTGTTCGAAGACGCAAGTGTTCTGAAGATCCTGCAAAATGCCAAGTACGACGTGAAGATCCTGGCCCGCTACGGGATCGCCGTGGCGCCCATCGATGACACGATGCTGATGTCTTATGCGTTGAACGCCGGGTTGCATGGCCATGGCATGGATGCACTCAGCGAACGCTACCTTGGTCATGTGCCGATCCCGATCAAGGATTTGATCGGTTCGGGCAAATCGCAAATCACCTTTGATCGGGTGCCGATCGCATCGGCCGCCGACTACGCCGCCGAAGATGCCGACATCACCTGGCGGCTGTGGCACCTGTTCAAGCCGCAGCTGCACCGCGCCCATGTCACCACGGTCTATGAGACGCTGGAACGCCCGCTGGTGCCGGTGCTGGCGCGGATGGAAATGGCGGGTATCAAGGTCGACCGCGATGTGCTGTCGCGCATGTCCAACGCCTTTGCCCAGAAAATGGCCGGGCTCGAGGCCGAGCTGCACCAATTGGCCGGCCATGCCTTCAACGTGCAGTCGCCCGCGCAGGTGGGCCAGATCCTGTTCGAGGAAATGGGCCTGGAGGGCGGCGAAAGAACCAAGACCGGCCAATGGTCGACCCCGGCCGAGGTGTTGGAAGATCTGGCCGCCACCCATGATTTTGCCGCCCGCGTGCTGGATTACCGCCAGCTGCAAAAGCTGAAATCCACCTACACCGACGCGCTGCAGGACCACATCAATCCCGATACCGGGCGTGTGCACACCAGCTATGTCATCGCGGGCGCCAACACCGGGCGCCTGGCATCGACCGACCCGAACCTGCAAAACATTCCCATCCGCACCGAAGAAGGCCGCCGTATCCGGGAAGCCTTTGTTGCCGAAAAGGGCAAGGTGCTGGTCAGCTTGGATTATTCGCAGATCGAATTGCGGATCTTGGCCCATATCGCGGGGATCGACGCGCTGAAACAAGCCTTTCGCGAGGGGCAGGATATTCACGCCGCCACAGCCTCGGAAATGTTCGGCGTGCCCCTGGACCAGATGACCCCCGATGTGCGCCGCCAGGCCAAGGCGATCAATTTCGGCGTCATCTACGGCATTTCGGGCTTTGGTCTGGCGCGCAACCTGCGCATTCCCCGCGCCGAGGCGCAGGCCTTTATCGACCGTTATTTCGAACGCTTTCCCGGCATCCGCGCCTATATGGATGACACCAAGGCTTTCGCGAAATCAAAGGGTTATGTGCAGACGCTGTTCGGGCGCAAGATCCACACCCCCGACATCAACGCCAAGGGGCCGGGGGCGGGTTTCGCGCAACGTGCCGCGATCAACGCGCCCATCCAGGGCACGGCCGCCGACATCATCCGCCGCGCCATGATCCGGATGGACGACGCCATCACCGATTTGCCGGCGCGCATGTTGTTGCAGGTGCATGACGAGCTTTTGTTCGAGGTGGAAACAGGCGCCGTCGATGATCTGGTCGCCCGCGCGCGCCGGGTGATGGAACGCGCGGCGCTGCCCGCGGTGCATCTGGATGTGCCGATCGTGGTCGATGCGGGGCAGGGGCCCAATTGGGCGGTGGCGCATTGAGCCGTCCGCGCCCCCGCGCGCGCATGCCCCGCAGCGAAACGCGGCTGATCGGCTTCAACAAGCCGATGGATGTGCTCAGCCAGTTCACCGATGATGGGCATTGGCCGGGGCTCAAGCGCTATCTGGACATGCCGGGCATCTATCCCGCCGGGCGGCTGGACCGCGACAGCGAAGGGCTGCTTTTGCTGACCAATGACGGCATCTTGCAGGCCCGGTTGACCGATCCGAAATCAGCCACGCCCAAGACCTATTTCGCCTTGGTCGAAGGCACCCCCACCGCACAGGCATTGGCCGCGCTGCGCGACGGTGTCACGCTGAAAGACGGCCCCACACGGCCCGCACAGATCGAGGCCGTCGGCGCCCCCGACTGGCTTTGGCCGCGCGATCCGCCAGTGCGGTTTCGCGCGAACCTGCCCGAGGCCTGGGTGAAATTGACGATCACCGAGGGGCGCAATCGGCAGGTGCGCCGCATGTGTGCCCATGTGGGCCTGCCGGTGCTGCGCTTGATCCGCTGGTCGGTCGGCCCCCACACGCTCGAGGGGCTGGCCCCCGGCACATGGAAGGCGCTGCAACCCTAGGCGTGGCCAGATCCGCCGTCGGCCAAGCCATGCTTATGGACGGCGACGGGGCCGTCAATGCACGCATCGCGGCCCCGTGCCTTTGCGTCGCCTCTCCTCCCCGGCGCCGCAATTACTTGCTTATGCAAGCATAGCCATGGGATTCTCTAGGTTGTCAACGATTGCCTTCAAAAGCTCGGCCCCCAGCGCCCCGTCGATGACCCGGTGATCGACCGACAACGTCACCGACATGACGGTCGCAACCGTCACTGCGCCGTCTGCGCCGACCACGGGTTTCTTCACGCCCGCCCCGACAGCCAGGATCGCCCCATGGGGCGGGTTGATGACCGCGTCGAAATTGTCGATCCCGTACATCCCAAGGTTCGAGATCGCAAAGGTGCCGCCGACATATTCATGCGGGGCCAGCTTGCGGTCCCGCGCCCGCGCGGCCAGATCCTTCATCTCGGCCGAGAGTGCCGACAGGCTTTTGTGTTCGGCATCCTTCAGCACGGGGGTGAACAACCCGCCATCCACGGCCACCGCCACCGCCACATCCGAAGGCTTGAGCCGCAGCATCCGGTCGCCCGCCCAGACCGCGTTGGCGGCCGGCACCTGTTGCAGCGCCAGCGCACAGGCCTTGATGATGAAATCATTGACCGACAGCTTCACACCACGGTGTTCAAGCTGTGTGTTGAGCTGCCCACGAAAGGCCATCAGCGCATCAAGGCGGATTTCGCGGCGCAGGTAGAAATGCGGGATGGTCTGCTTGGCTTCGGTCAGCCGTGCGGCCACGGTCTTGCGCATGCCATCAAGCTTGATTTCTTCGAAAGCGCGGCCTTCGTACATCCGCATCACCTGTGCGGCATCGGGGCCGGTGGGCAGGGCCGCCGCTTTGGCCGCGGGCGATGCTGCCGCAGCCACGGCCGGCGTTGCAACGGCGGCATCGGGGGCGGGGCGCGCGCCGGCCACATCGGCCTTGACGATGCGCCCATGCGGGCCCGAACCCTTGAGCTGTTTCAGATCGATGCCTTTTTCGGCCGCGATCCGGCGTGCCAAGGGCGAGGCGAACACACGGCTGCCATCGGCGGCCTTGTGCGGTGTGCCTGGGGCGGCTGGGGGGCGCGCGCCGGTTGGCCCAGCCGCAGCTGCCGCCGCCGCAGGTTCTGCCGGGGCAGGGGCCGCAGCCGCGGTCGGGGCCGCGCCAGCGCCCGTGGCAGCCGTCGCGCTTTCGCCATCGACCAGCAGCACCGCGATCGGGGCATTGACCTTGACCCCTTCGGTTCCGGCCGGGATCAAGATCTTGCCGATCACGCCTTCATCCACCGCTTCGAATTCCATCGTCGCCTTGTCGGTTTCGATCTCGGCGATGATGTCGCCCGATGCGACGGCATCGCCTTCCTTGACCAGCCATTTGGCAAGCGTGCCTTCCTCCATGGTGGGGGAAAGCGCGGGCATCAGGATTTCGATGGGCATCGTCGTGTCTCCGTCCGTCTTGGCGGTTGGGCCGCTTGCGGTGGGCGGCCCGAGGTGTGGGGCAACGGGCAAAGGGCGCGGCGTGCGCCCCTGCCGGGGGCTTAGCGATAGGTGACGCGGCGGGCGGCCTCGACCACCTCGGCAGTGGTGACCAGCGCCAGCTTTTCCAGATTGGCCGCATAGGGCATCGGCACATCCTTGCCCGTGCAGTTGATCACCGGCGCATCCAGGTAATCAAAGGCGTTTTGCATGATCCAGGCGGCCAGGTGATTGCCCACCGACGCCACGGGAAAGCCTTCCTCGATGGTGACGCAGCGGTTGGTTTTCATCACCGATGCCAGCACCGTGTCGTAATCGAGCGGGCGCAGCGTGCGCAGGTCGATCACCTCGGCGCTGATACCTTCGGCGGCCAGCTTGTCGGCGGCTTCCAGCGTGTAGGTCATGCCGATGCCCCAGCTGATCAGGGTAACATCGCTGCCCTCGCGCCAGATGCGGGCCTTGCCGAAGGGAATGGTGAAATCCGCAATCTCGGGCACCTCGAAGGAGCGGCCATACAAGATCTCGTTTTCCAGAAAGATCACCGGGTTCGGATCGCGGATCGCGGTTTTCAACAGCCCCTTGGCGTCAGCGGCGGAATAGGGCTGCACCACTTTCAGCCCGGGGATATGGGCATACCATGCCGCGAAATCCTGGCTGTGCTGGGCGGCCACGCGGGCGGCGGCGCCGTTGGGGCCGCGAAACACCATCGGCGCGCCCATCTGTCCGCCCGACATGTAGAGCGTCTTGGCGGCCGAGTTGATCACGTGGTCGATGGCCTGCATGGAAAAGTTGAAGGTCATGAATTCCACGATGGGCTTCAGGCCGCCAAAGGCCGCGCCGACCCCGATACCGGCAAACCCATGTTCGGTGATCGGCGTATCGATCACGCGCTTGGGCCCGAATTCATCCAGCAAGCCTTGCGTCACCTTATAGGCGCCTTGGTATTCCGCGACCTCTTCGCCCATCACGAAAACGGTCGGATCGGCGCGCATTTCTTCGGCCATCGCATCGCGCAGCGCCTCGCGCACCGTCTGGGTCTTCATCTTGGTGCCTTCCGGCCAGTCGGGGCTGCGGTCGACGGCCACCGCCGCGGGGGCCATGGCCGCAGCGGCCGCGGGTGCCGCGGTCGGGGCCGGGGCAGGGGCCGGGGCGGCCGCCGGGGCCGCTGCGGCGGTCGGCATGGCTTCGCCCAGCTCGCCCAACAGGGCGATGGCGGTGTTGACCTTGACGCCCTCGGTGCCTGCGGGGATCAGGATCTTGCCGATCACCCCGTCGTCGACGGCTTCGAATTCCATCGTCGCCTTGTCGGTTTCGATTTCGGCGATGATGTCACCGGATTTTACGCTGTCGCCTTCCTTGACCAGCCATTTGGCCAGCGTGCCTTCTTCCATCGTGGGCGAGAGGGCGGGCATCAGAATTTCGGTTGCCATGATGTGGTCGTCCTCTCAGGCGTAGATGTCGGTCCAAAGCTCGGCCAGCGGCGGCTCGGGGCTTTCCTTGGAAAATTCGGCGGCGTCGTTGACGATGTCCTTGATCTCCTTGTCGATCTTTTTCAGATCCTCCTCGGAGGCATGGCCGCCCGTCAGCAACATCTGGCGCACATGTTCGATGGCATCGCGCTTTTCGCGCATTTCCTGCACCTCTTCGCGGGTGCGGTATTTCGCCGGATCCGACATGGAATGGCCGCGGTAGCGATAGGTCATCACCTCTAGGATATAGGGGCCCTTGCCGGCGCGGCAGTGCGCCACGGCCCGTTCGCCGGCGTCCTTGACGGCCAGCACATCCATGCCGTTCACCTCTTCACCGGCGATGCCATAGGCTTCGCCGCGTTTCCACAGCGCGGGCGACTTCGTGGCGCGCTTGACCGCGGTGCCCATGGCGTACTGGTTGTTTTCGATCACGAAGATGACCGGCAAATCCCAAAGCTGCGCCATGTTGTAGGTTTCATAGACCTGGCCCTGGTTGGCGGCACCGTCACCGAAATAGGTGAATGTCACGCGGTCATTGCCCAGATACTTGTCGGCAAAGGCAAGCCCGGCCCCGATCGGCACCTGTGCGCCCACGATTCCATGACCGCCGTAGAAATGCTTTTCCTTGGAAAACATGTGCATCGAGCCGCCCTTGCCCTTGGAATAGCCCCCGATGCGGCCGGTCAGTTCGGCCATCACGCCCTTGGGGTCCATGCCGCAGGCCAGCATGTGCCCGTGATCGCGGTAGGAGGTGACGCGCTTGTCGCCTTCGGATGCGGCCGCTTCAAGGCCCACCACCACGGCTTCCTGCCCGATGTAGAGATGGCAGAACCCGCCGATCAGGCCCATGCCGTAAAGCTGGCCGGCTTTTTCTTCGAAGCGGCGGATCAACAGCATTTCGCGGTAGTACCGCTTGAGCGCATCGGCCGACACATTCGGCGTCGCCGCTGCGGCCTTGGCCGGGGTCTTGCGTGGTGGCATGCGGGTTATCCTCCCCGATCGCAGAGATAGTTTAACGTTAAACATTTCCCTAGCACAGGCAACCAGCGATTGCACCCGGCAATCCTGACGCAGGGGGTTGCACGAAATGCAAGGCTGGCACATCGGCCCAATATGGTCGCCGTTCAGGGCGCGCGCCGGCCCATGTCAGGAAAAGGGACGCTTGGCCGGCCCGCGGCGGCGATCAGGGCAGGACGATTTCGTCGGCCCGCACATAGCCCAGAACATCGCGCAGCTGCTGATCCAACAGGTCGATGTCCAGAAATTCATCCGACAGCCGGCGCGTCAGGCGTTCCATCCGCGTCACATCTTCGGCAATGCTGGCCAGCTGGCTTTCCAGCCGCCCGGCTTCGGCTTCGATCTGGATGCGCTGGAACAAGCCATATTGGCCCTGCACGGCGGTAAAGGTGAAATGCGCCCCGATGAACAGCAAGGCCACGGGCAGGATCAAACCGCCAAGTGTTCTGCTGCGCCCCATGCGAAATTGCCTTTGCCGACTGACCCGCGGCGCATCTGACGCGCCGATGCAGGCAGAATCGCACAATGATTCGCGAAAGGGAATCCCCTTTGAAGGGAAAATTTTCACTTTTTCCTTGGTATTAGAGACAGGCGTTCAGGAAACCGACGCGGCGTGAATCGCGTCGATCGCTTCGGCGAGGGCGGCGTTGAATTCCGCGTCGCTTTGCGTCACCGACAGGCCTTCGGTCAGGGCGCGCGAAAAGCTTGCGATCATGCCGGGGTTGGCCGCAAGCCGCGCGCAGGCGTCCTGTCGGCTGTAGCCGCCCGACAAGGCGACCACCCGCAGCACCCGCGGATGCGCGATCAGCGGCGCGTAAAACCCGGGCTTGCTGGGAATGGTCAGCTTCACCATCACCGTCTGACCCTCGGGGATGGCATCCAGCCCCGCCATCAGCTGGGCCAACAGCATCGCCTCGGCCTCGGGCTTGTCGGGGGCATTGATGTCGACCTCGGGTTCGAGGATGGGAACCAGCCCCTTGGCCAGCACGCGCAGCCCCAGATCGATCTGCTGGGCCACGATATCGGCAATGCCGCCGGCATGCGCGCCCAGGATCACCGAGCGTTCCTTGGTCCCGAAAATGCCATGCGCCACGGCCCGATCCAGCAGCGCGTCGAGCCCGGCGATGTCCTTCATCATCTGCACGCTGTTGGCCGCGGTCTCCAGGCCCTTGTCGATCTTGAGAAAGGGCACCACCCCCTTGTCTTCCCACAGATAGCGCGCCGCAGGCTTGCCCGCGATTGGCCGATCCATGGTCATTTCGAACAAGATCGCGCCGATCACCTTGTCGCCGGCAAAGGCGGGGGCGGTGGCGATGCGCGCGCGCATGGCGTGGATCAGGTCGAACATTTCGCTTTCCGACGCGTACGCGTCATCGCCGATGCCATAAAGCCGCAGCGCCTTGGGCGTGGACCCGCCCGATTGATCGAGCGCGGCGATAAAGCCCGGCGCGGTCTGCATCTGGCGGGTCATGGCATCACGGGACATCGGCGCAATCCTTGTGGTGGTTGGGTCTGGACCTCCATGCCAAAGGGCCGGGCGGCTGTCCATCATGGTGGCGCAAACAGTCGATCAGCGGTTGGTCTGCAACGCCACGACACCGGGCAGGGATTTGCCCTCCATCCATTCCAGAAACGCCCCCCCCGCAGTGGAGACATAGCTGAACGCCCCGGCCACCCCCGCATGGTTCAGCGCGGCCACCGTATCGCCACCGCCCGCGACCGACACCAGCCAGCCTTCGTCGGTCAGCCGCGCGGCCGCGCGTGCCGCGGCCGTGGTGCCGGTATCGAAGGGCGCGATCTCAAAGGCGCCCAGCGGGCCGTTCCAGATCAAGGTCTTCGCGCCTTCGAACAGATGCACGATGCGCGTGATGGTCTTGGGGCCGGCATCCAGGATCATCCCGCCGGCCGGCACCGCATCGATCCCGCAGATCTGATGCGGCGCATGGGCGGCAAAGGCTTCGGCCACCACCACATCCGAGGGCAAGACGATGTCGCAGCCCGATGCCGCCGCAGCCTGCAAGATGCGCCGCGCGGTGTCTGCCAGATCATGTTCGCACAGCGATCGGCCCACATCATGGCCTTGCGCCGCCAAGAAGGTGTTGGCCATCCCCCCCCCGATCACCAGCGCGTCCACCTTTTGTGTCAGGTTCGCCAGCAGGTCGAGCTTGGTCGAAATCTTGGCCCCGCCCACCACCGCCACAACGGGCCGGGCCGGGCGGCCCAGTGCCGCCTCAAGCGCCTGCAATTCGGCGGCCATCAGCCGCCCGGCACACGATGGCAACAGCCGTGCCAAGGCTTCCGTCGATGCATGCGCGCGATGGGCGGCCGAAAACGCATCATTGCAATACACATCGCCCAGACGCGCCAAATCCCGTGCAAAATCGGGGTCGTTCTTTTCTTCGCCGGGATGAAAGCGGATGTTTTCCAACAACAAGACATCCCCCGCCACCATCCCGGCCACGGCCGCGGCCCAGTTGTCGGCGGCGAATTGAACCCGCTGCCCCAGCGCCGCTTCCAATGCCGGGCGCGTGACGGCCAGTGACATCTCGGGCACGATCTTGCCCTTGGGGCGACCGAAATGGGCCAAAAGCACAGGCTTGCCGCCCTTGGCCAGAATATCGCGGATGGTGGGCACGATCCGCGCGATGCGCGTGTCGTCGCTGACCTGACCATCCTGCACCGGCACGTTGATGTCGACGCGCGTGAGCACGACCTTTTCCCGCAGGTCCATGTCATCGAGGGTGTTCCAGCGCATCACGGCCTCCGTCGTATCACCAGCGGCGCGGTCTTAGCATGTGGCGCGGTCTGCGCCAGTGACTTCGATGCCTTTGGCGGGCGTATTTGCGCAAAGATGAACATCAGCCGGCGTGCCGCACCCGATCCCAACGACGGCGGCACGGCTTGATCTTTTCGAAACCCTGCAAATCCCGATGCGGCCGCCCGTTACAGGTGCTTGCCCATCGCGACGGCGGTGTCGATCATGCGGTTTGAAAAGCCCCATTCATTGTCATACCAGCTCAAGACGCGGCAAAAATTGCCATCCATCACCTTGGTCTGGTCGGTGGCAAAGATCGATGAATGGGGGTCATGGTTGAAATCCATGCTGACCAGCTTGTCGTCGGTCACGCCCAGGATCCCCTTCAGCGGGCCATGGTCGGCCGCGTCACGGAGCGCCGTGTTGATTTCATCGACGCTGGTCGGACGGGCCGCCTCAAAGGTCAGATCGACCACGGACACATTGGGTGTGGGCACGCGGATCGCCACCCCGTCAAGCCGTCCGTCCAGGTCCGGCAGAACCAGACCCACCGCCTTGGCCGCCCCGGTCGAGGTGGGGATCATGCTGAGCGCCGCGGCGCGGGCGCGGTAGAGATCGGCATGCATGGTGTCGAGCGTGGGTTGATCGCCGGTGTAACTGTGGATCGTCGTCATGAACCCGCGCCGGATCCCGATGGTCTTGTGCAGCACATGGGCCACGGGCGCCAGGCAATTGGTGGTACAAGACGCATTCGACACGATCCGGTCGTCACCTGTCAGCGTCGCGTGGTTTACCCCGTAGACGATGGTCTTGTCCGCGCCCTTGGACGGCGCCGAGACCAGAACCCGTTTCGCCCCGTTTTCCAGGTGGATCGCGGCCTTGTCGCGGTCGGTGAACAGGCCCGTGCATTCCAGGACGATATCGACATCGCCCCAAGGCAGTTCCGCCGGGTTGCGGATCGCCGTCACCCGGATCGGGCCGCGGCCGACGTCGATCGACTGGGCGCTGGTGCTCACCGTTGCCGGAAAGCGGCCATGCACGCTGTCGAAACGCAGCAGATGGGCATTGGTTTCGACCGGACCCAGATCGTTGATCGCCACCACCTCGATGTCGGTGCGGCGCGTCTCGACGATGGCGCGCAACACATTGCGCCCGATCCGACCAAAGCCGTTGATGGCCACTTTCACACCCATGTCATCCCCCACCCGCTGCCAAGGACATGTCTGGCGGCATGGTCTTTGCGGCTGCCGCGCGCCGCCTATGTTACCGCTAACATAAGCATGTGATACCCGCTGCGCAGATCAAAGGAAAGAGCCTAGCGCCAAAAGGCCAGCCAACCGAGAAGTTCGGCGAAACGGCGCGCCAAGATCAGCGATACCCCCCAATGCCACAGCATCGCGTCCAGCGTCACAAACCCCGCGATACAAATCGCCAGAAACAGCGCAAGACTGTTCGTCATCGCGGCCCTCGTCCCAAACGCATCAAACCTGCCATGGCGCGCGGCCCGACAAAAGGGAATTATCCCGGCGCGGATGTGTTGGACGGTCGCGCCGTGTCATCGGGCATCGCCGTTGCCATGGCGGGCGCTGCCAGCCCCACCGCCGGGCGATCCATCAGATCATCGATCAGCAGCGCCAACAGACC
The DNA here is from genome assembly GCA_041163945.1 of Pseudomonadota bacterium. Classification (GTDB taxonomy): domain Bacteria; phylum Pseudomonadota; class Alphaproteobacteria; order Rhodobacterales; family Rhodobacteraceae; genus Roseicyclus. Next base: position 42,599 of record JBEAQJ010000185.1, on the reverse strand, counting down.
GCCACGGTTCGTGACGCCGGCCTTGCGGTAGATCGCGTTCAGATGGCTTTTGACCGTGCCCTCGGCGGTGCCGCGCAAGGCCGCGATTTCGGCAATCGACAGGCCCTTGACCGTGAACCACGCGATATCGACCTCTGACGCGGTCAGCCGCCAGTCGTCGAAATGGGCCTCGATCACCTGGTGAAAGGCGCGCTGCGCGATCGAGACCTGGTGTTCCAGATGGGCCTTGCGCGCCAACAGACGCACCAGCACCCGCGCCTCGAACACGATGCCGGCGATCAGGCCAAGAACCGCCCCGGCCTCGACCGCGACATGAAAATCGAGCGGCCAGAGCCGGGGCAATTGACCCCCATCCAGAACCACATCCCACAAGAAGAACCCCGCGCAGGCACATTGCGCGAGGATCAGGCCCGCCAGTGGCCATGGGCTTGTTGCGAAACGCAGGGTCATGTCACGACTGTAGCATCCTCGGGCACGGATTTCACACCCGACACCATCGCCCGCGGCAAATTCACGCCCGTGCGCCGGGATTCCCACACCACGGCCGCGATATGCGCCACAACCGAAAGCTCGGCCCAAAGCACCAGCGCTTCGTGGGTCTCTTCCACCCATTCCACGCCCCAGAAGCTGTTGGTCGTCATCAGCCAACCCGTCGCCCCGATCAAGACCAGGCTGCCCAGCAGGTTGAAGATCATCACGGCGCCCAAGGGGGTGTGGCCCAGGTGCACCCGCCGCCGCCCGGTGGCGACATCTTGCATCTGGGCCAGGATGCCGGCCGCTGTCGGGCGAAAATCGCGAAATCGGGCATGGCGGGGGCCGATCAACCCCCAGATCACGCGCAGCATGATCAGGGCGAGGATGGCGTAACCGATTTGTTCGTGCAGGGTCGCTTCCGGGTCGGTGACCCAGGCATTGGCGACAAAACCCGCCGCCAGCGACCAGTGGAACATCCGGATGAACGGGTCCCAAACGGGATGTTGGATCGTCATTGTCTTGTCCTTGTGGGCTGAGGCGGGACGCGCCGCGCAGGCGCGCGCGCGCGTCCCGCGAAACGATCAATCGTCACGCTTGCTGCGCAAGATTTCCATCTGGGCATTGATGTAGATCTCGTAGCGCTGGCCGTCTTTCACGGCATAGGCCTCGAACAGCCCATCTTCGGTTTCGATCTTGCGCACCTCGTAGCCCTGTTCCTCCAACATGGTGCGAATGGCGGTTTGGGTTTGCTCGGGCACCTTGGACGAGCTTGACGCCATGGCCATGCCGGGCAGGGCCATCGCAAGGGCAAGAGCGAAAGGAAGAATATGTTTCATGGTTCCATCTCCGGGTTGCGGGGCGGGGCGGAATGCCGTCGCCCGATACGCCCAGAGATGTCGATGGGAACCCCGATTGACCATTGAAACGCAGGTATAGACGGCGCGATTCAAGCGCGGGTTCAGATGCCTATCACTCGGGTTTAGGCGGCGTCAGCCCCCAACCGGATCGGTGGGCCGGCCCGGTGCACAAGCCGGCGAACCGCCTATGGCGGTGGCCATGGCCAGGGGCCGCTTGTGTTATTGCAACAGCCGGCCCATGGCCGCGGAAACATCGGCCATGCGGGCGGAAAAGCCCCATTCATTGTCATACCAGGCCAGAACCCGCACGGTCCGACCGCCCACCACCTTGGTCTGATCGGGGGCGAAGATCGACGAATAGGTGGTGTGGTTGAAATCGATCGAGACCTTGGGTTCCGGGTCATAGGCCAGAACGCTGCGCATATGGCCGGCCGCCGCTTCGCGCACGATGTCGTTCACATCGGCCACGCTGACGCTTTTCTTGGCCTCGAAGGTCAGATCGACGCATGACACATTGGGCGTGGGCACCCGCAGCGCCGTGCCATCCAGCCGGCCCTCCAGTTCGGGCAGCACCTCTTTCAGGGCCTTGGCCGCCCCGGTCGAGGTCGGGATCATCGCCATCGCGGCCGCCCGGGCCCGGTACAGATCCTTGTGGCGGCGATCCAGCGTGGGCTGATCGCCCGTGTAGCTGTGGATCGTCGTCATGATCCCGCGTTCGATGCCGATGGCATCGTTGAGCACCTTGGCCAGCGGGGCCAGGCAATTGGTGGTGCACGATCCGTTCGACACGACGTGATGCTGGGCCAGCAATTCGCGGTGGTTCACACCGTAGACGATGGTCTTGTCCACGTTCTTGGCCGGTGCCGACACCAGCACGCGCTTGGCCCCGCGCGTCAGGTGCACGGCGGCCGCATCGCGGTTGTTGAATGCCCCGGTGCATTCCAACACCACATCGCAGCCGTCCCAATCCAGCTCGGCCGGATCATAGGTGGAAAACACCTTGATCGGCCCCCGGCCCAGATCCAGCGTGTCGTCTTGCACGCGCACCTCGCCGGGAAAGCGGCCATGCACGCTGTCGTAGCGCAACAGGTGGGCATTGGTTTCGATCGGACCCGTCGCGTTGATCTTGACCACCTGCACATCGTTGCGCGCGGCTTCCGTGATATGGGCCAGCGTGCAGCGCCCGATCCGTCCGAAACCGTTGATGCCAAGGGTGATGGTCATGGGAATCCTTTCGGCGCGTGGCCCGTGATGTTGCATTCCGCATACTGAAGCATGCCGTGCGGGCCAAGGAAAAAGCGCAATTTTTCGGCATGTTAGCGTAACCGTTAGCGCCAACGGCACCGGTTTGCGCTAACGGGTGTCGCACCGGCCGCGGATCTGGGCCGATGACACCGGTCAAGGCATGGGTGCGGCGTGCATGGTTGCATGGCGGCTGGGGCCAAGTTGCTCCGCCGACAACAGGAGGAACCGCCATGAGCGCGCTTGGGCTGAAGATCATCGATGAATCCGTGCAACAGGCCAATCTCTGGATCAACGAGGTCGATGCCCGTGCGGGCCTGTCGAACAAGCAGCGCGCCTATCGTCTGCTGCGCGCCGTGTTGCAGGCCCTGCGCGACCAGCTGACCCCGGACGAGGCCGCCCAATTGTCGGCCCAATTGCCGATTTTCGTGCGGGGCCTCTACTACGAAGGCTATGATCCCGGGCGCACCCCCGCCGCGCTGCGCACCAAGGGCGCATTCACCGCACGCATCCTGACACTTTTCGGGCCCGAGCCGCCCGAGGATATCGAGCGCGCGATTGCGGCGGTTTTCGATACGCTCGATGCACGCGTGTCAGACGGTGAAATGGCGCAGGTGCGCGGCCACCTGACGCGCCCATTGCGCGCGCTGTTTTCCCCGTAAACGCCGCGCGGGCCGCCCGGCCGGGCGCTGGGCTGGGTGCCGGGCTGGCCTGTGGATCGGTTCGCGGCCCCTTTTCTTTCTCGCGTCCCTCGCCTATGCGGGGTCGTCCCGCGCCGATGCGGGCGGCGAAAAAGACGACAGCATTGACCGAGATCCTGACCACAACCGATGCGCTGGCGGCGTTCTGCGCCAAGGCGGCCACAAGCCCCTATGTCACGGTCGATACGGAATTCCTGCGCGAACGGACCTATTTCGCCCAGCTTTGCCTGGTGCAGCTGGCCCTGCCGGGGCGGGGCGATGGGGATGCGGTGCTGGTCGATCCCTTGGTCGAAGGCTTGGATCTGGCACCGCTTTACGCGCTGTTTCGCAACCCTGCCGTGGTCAAGGTGTTTCACGCCGCCCGCCAGGATCTGGAAATTTTCCACGTCGAGGGGGGCGTTGTGCCCAGCCCCTTGTTCGACACCCAGGTCGCCGCGATGGTCTGCGGTTTCGGGGATCAAGTCGGCTATGAGACATTGGTGCGCAAGATCGCGCGGGCCAATCTTGATAAATCGTCGCGATTCACGGATTGGTCACGCCGTCCGTTGACCGAGGCGCAGAAAACCTATGCGCTGGCCGATGTGACGCATCTGCGCCAGATCTACGAATACCTCAGCGCCGAACTGGCGCGCACCGGGCGGCGTGATTGGCTGGAGGAAGAGCTGGCACAGCTGACCGATGCCTCGAGCTACGTCGTCGATCCCGATCAGGCCTGGCAGCGTTTGAAGCTGCGCAGCGGGTCGGGGCGCACCATGGCGATCGCGCGCGAATTGGCGGCCTTTCGCGAACGCTACGCCCAGCAAAAGAACATTCCCCGCAGCCGGGTGATCAAGGATGATGCGCTGATCGAATTGGCCTCGACCAAGCCGCGGTCCTTGGCCGATCTGTCGAAATCGCGGCTTTTGCTGCGCGATGCGCGCAAGGGCGAGATCGCCGAAGGTCTGGTGGCCGCGGTCTGCCGGGGGCTGGATCAGCCCGCCGACAAGGTGCCCGAAGCGCCCGAAGCGCGGGATCGGTCGAACCTGAATTCGGCGCTTGCCGATCTGTTGCGCGTCCTGCTCAAGGCCAAGTCGGAAGAGGCGGGGGTTGCCGCCAAGCTGATCGCGTCGTCATCCGATCTTGATGATATCGCCTGCGGCGAACATGACGGTATCTGGGCCACGGGCTGGCGGCGCGCCGTCTTTGGCGAAGATGCGCTGCGGTTGGTGCGGGGTGAAATCGCACTGTCGGCCAAGGGCGACCGGGTGCGGATCGTTCCGGTCTGACGGGTCTAGCGGCGCGAAACGCTGCGCCGGTTTTCCGCCCCGATCACGGTGATGGTGCGAATCCCGGCCAGATCGAAAAGCGACAGCTCCAGCCCCGTGACCACCTCGCGTGATTGCGGCGTTCCGGTGGGGGCAGCCGCCAAGGGCGGGAACGCGCGGAATTCATAGACCAAGGCTGTCGCGCTGCGTTCGGTTTCAATCAATTCGGCGTCCCAATGACCTTGGGTGGCGGGCCGCCCCGTGGCGCGCAGGATCGCACCTTGCGCCGTCGGGGCAATGGCCAGATCGACCACTTCGGCCACCAGCGGGCGCGGATCGGTGGGAACCGTGGGGGTGTCGGCGGCCACGCGGTCTTCGCGATCGGCGCCGAACCAGTTGAACGGGTTCAGCCGGGTGCCACAGGCCGCAAGGCTGGTCATCAGGGCAAGGGCAAGCAACACGCGCAACATCGGGGCCTCCGTCGGTGGGCAGCGTGCCTGTGCTAGCGCAGGACCGTCGCAAAGGAAAGCCGCCTCTGGACCTTGCGTGGCCGCGGGCATAGGTGAAGGGCACCAACACAGCCCGCCGGGAGAGCGCCGACATGGCCAGCGCCGCCTTTGAAGACATCGCCGAAACCTTTGAATTTCTCGAGGACTGGGAAGAGCGTTACCGCCACGTGATCGATCTGGGCAAGGCGATGGACCCGCTCGACGATGCGTTCAAGGTGCCCGCCACCAAGGTCGATGGCTGTGCCAGCCAGGTCTGGATCCGGCCGCAGATCGACGGGCAGGGGCCCGGCGCGGTGTTTCGGTTTCAGGGCGAAAGCGATGCCATGATCGTGCGCGGCCTGATTGCCGTGCTGCATGCGCTTTACGATGGGCTGAGCCTGGCCGAGGTGCTGCGCGTGGATGCGGCGGCCGAACTGGCGCGTCTGGGGCTGAACGATCACCTGTCGGCGCAGCGCTCGAACGGGTTGCGCGCGATGATCGAACGCATCCGGTCCTTGGCTGCCGAAAACCTGTCGGCGTAATCCGCCAGCGGTTTCTTTTCGGTACAGGGTCCGCCCAAAATGCGGGAAGCGGTCCGGTCACAGCTGGCGCAACGCGCGTTCCAGATCGCCGTAACCGGTAAACCGCCGCTCGAAATCCAGCTTCAGGAACGATGCGCAGTCCCTTGCTTTTTCAGTAAGATCTGGATCATCGGTTTGGGCTTGATAGACCAGCTTCGTGTAATGTCCGAAATACATGTCACGCAGTTGCGGAAAGCGGTCCAATCCAAGCGGGCGGGTGACGAAGGCATCGAATTGGCGCACCAGGAAATCGGTCAGGTAAAAGGCCGTCATTTCCCCCGTCGCGGCAAAAGCGGCGTTGCCTTCGAAGAAGCTGTAGCAATGCGGCCCCTCCAGCATCGTCACCCCCAGCCGGGCGCAGGTCGCTTGCAGCAGCCCGCCCGTGCCGCAATCGGCATAAAGCACGAAGACCTGCGCATAATCGGCGCGCCGCTCGGTCACCGCGGCTTCGACCGCGTCCGGGATGCGGTCGGGATGGTTGTGCAGGATCGCGGGCAGACAGTGCAGGTCCAGATGTTCCCAGCCATTCGCCGCCTTCAGGTCCAAAACCTCGCGCGCCAGTGCCCCGCAGCCGATCAACAGCACCCGACCCGCGCCTTGTGCAGGCAAGCCGGTGTCGCGCAAGATGTCATCGTTGAGCTCGGTCATGGGCGCATCATGGCCGAGGCGGGCGGCGCCGCAAAGCCCCATGTGCGACCAGCCGTGGCCCCAGAACGGCCAACGCCAGCCCCGACAGAACCACCGCGCCCGCCAGCGCCTCGGGGCCGGTGATGCGCTCGCCCAGAACGATGGCGGCCGTGCCCATGCCAACCAACGGGATCATCAGGGCAAAGGGCGTCACCATCGCCGCCGGGTGGCGTGACATCAGCGTGCCCCAGATCGAATAGCCCACCACCGTGGAAATCAGCGCCACATAGATGACCGCAAGCCAGCCCTTGGCGCTGACGGCCGCGATTGTCGCCAAGGGCGCATCGGTTTCCACCAAAAGCGACAGCCCCAACATCGGCAGTGGCGGCACCAGGCAGGCCCACAGAAACAGCGCCAGCATGTCCACGCCGGGCAGGCGGCGCAGCACCAAATTGCCCAACGCCCAGCACAGCGCCCCGCACAAGATCAGGCCCAGCCCCAAGGCCGTGATATTGCCCCCCGACATCAGCCCGAAACCTGCCAGCCCCAGCACCGCCAGCCCGATGCCCACGGCCTGCACCCGCGCCACGCGTTCGCCAAAAAACAGCCACGCCATCACGATGGTTATCGGCACCTGGCTCTGGATGATCAACGAGGCCAGCCCGGCGCTGGTGCCCGCGGTCAGGCCACTGAACAGAAAGGCGAATTGACCCATGTTGATCAACCCGCCCACGGCAATGATCGCAGGCCAGCCGGCCGGCCGCGGGAAGAACGCCAGCAAGGGGATCAAGATCGCAAAGCGCAGCCCCACGAACAGCAGCGGCGGCAGTTCCTCCAGCGCCAGCTTCATGCCGGTGAAGTTCGACCCCCAGGCCAGGATCACCACCATCACAAGGGCAATGTCACGCGGCGGCATCAGGGGGCCCCATGGCTGTCGGATCGTGGTGCGGCATGTTCATGGGGGGCACCAAACGCCGGCGTTGCGCCAAGCACAAGGGGGCAGGGCCACGGCCCGAACAAAACACGGCCCGAACGAAAAAGGCCCGGTCGCATCGACCGGGCCTTTCGTGTCTGTGGCCCCGGGCCCATGATCAGGCGCGCGCGGCCATCTGGTTGTGACGGCGCAGGACGAATTCCTTGGCCGTTTCGACCGCCACGGCGGCATCGCGGCAATAGGCATCGGCGCCGATCGCGCGGCCGAATTCCTCGTTCAAGGGCGCGCCCCCGACCAAGATGATATAGTCGTCGCGGATGCCCTTTTCCTTCATCGTGTCGATCACGACCTTCATGTAGGGCATGGTCGTGGTCAGAAGCGCGGACATCCCCAGAATGTCGGGGCCTTCGGTTTCCAGCGCCTTCAGGTAGTTTTCCACGGCATTGTTGATGCCCAGATCGACCACTTCGAAGCCTGCGCCTTCCATCATCATGCCGACAAGGTTCTTGCCGATGTCATGGATGTCGCCCTTGACGGTGCCGATGACCATCTTGCCGATCCGCGGTGCGCCGGTTTCCACCAGCAGCGGCTTCAGAATCGCCATGCCGCCCTTCATGGCGTTGGCCGCCATCAGCACTTCGGGCACGAACAAGATCCCATCGCGAAAGTCGTTGCCGACGATGGTCATGCCGCCCACCAGCGCCTTGGTCAGGATGTCATAGGGCGTCCAGCCGCGGTCCAGCAGGATATGAACCGATTCCTCGATCTCTTCCTTCAGGCCATCGTAGAGATCGTCGTACATCTGGCTGACCAGCTCGTCGTCGTCGAGCTCGGAAAGGATGATGTCGTCACCGTTATCGGACATGGGCATGTCTCCTGTCGCTCTTGCCCCGCGCAAGGCGCGTCAAGGGCTTGTCGTAGTGCAATTGCGGATTTCAAAATGTCGAATTGCGACATGACCCACGCGCGCTGCGACGCGGGGCCGGGGCGGGCGTGATTTTCGCGGTGCGACCAACATGATGGCGGCGGTGGCTCAATCGCGGCCCCGCCGGCGGCTGGTGCGATCGCGCGTGGGCGCGTTGCCATCCGTGCCGTCCGAACCGGACGAAAACCCGCCCAGTGCCGCGGTGATCTGTTCAAGGGTCGGGGCCTCGCCGCGGGGGGTGCTTTCCAAGGCGGCGCGCATGGCGCGCAGATGCGCGGGCGTGGTGCCGCAGCACCCGCCGATGATCGTGGCGCCGGCATCGCGCGCCAGCACCGCGTAATGGGCCATCAGATCGGGTGTGCCGTCGTAATGGATATGGCCGTCATGGTATTTGGGGATGCCGGCATTGCCCTTGGCGATTACCGGGCGCTCGGTGCCGACGGCGCGAAAACCCAAGATCGTGCGCAACAGATCCGAGGCACCGACCCCGCAATTGGCACCAAAGGCCAACGGGCGATGGGGCAGCTTTTCGACCAGTTCGGCCATGCCGGCCGATGTCAGCCCCATCATCGTGCGGCCCGCGGTGTCAAAGCTCATCGTGCCGCACCAATCCATGCCGGCGCGCGCGCAACCTTCGGCTGCGGCGGCATATTCCTCGGGGGCGCTGATGGTTTCGACCCACAGCACATCGGCCCCGCCATCGCGCAGCCCTTCGGCTTGTTCGTGAAACATCTCGACCGCGGCCGCATGGGTGAGCGTGCCCATCGGGGCCATGATTTCACCCGTCGGCCCCATCGAGCCCGCGACGATGACCTTGCGCCCCGCCGCATCAGCCACCGCGCGGCCGATTTCCGCGGCCAGCTTGTTCAGCTGATAGGTGCGGTCTTGTGCATTGTGCAGCTTCAGCCGCGAGCGCGTGCCGCCGAAGGAATTGGTCAGAAAGATATCCGCGCCCGCATCAACGGCGCCTTTGTACAGTTCGGCGATGCGGTCGGGGTGGTCCTCGTTCCACAATTCCGGGGCATCGCCCGACGACAGACCCATGTTGAACAGCGTCGTCCCCGTGGCGCCATCGGCCATCAGCCAATCGCGGGTTGCCAAAAGCTCGGTCAGCGGATTCGTCATCTCGGGTCTCCGTCACGGGGTAGCGCGCGCGGGGCTCACATGGACCCGTGACGCGTCATGAACAAGGTGCAAAATCTGCATGACCTTTATGAAGATCGTTCATGAACAAAGGCCAAACCGCCCCGCCGTGGGGCAGGGCGGCCGGGCGGGGTCTGCCGGCCCTTTGGATCAGAGATCATCCATGAGCTGTGCCTTGGCTTCGGCCAGAAGCGCGTCGTACTTGCGGCGCAATTCGGCCTCGGGCACGCGGCCGTCCAGATCGGCGATCAGCTTGCGCATCACATCCTCGTGTCCGGCTTCTTCGAAATCCGCCTTGACGACGGTCTTGGCGTAGGTTTCGGCGTCGTCGCCCGATTTGCCCAAGATGTCAGCCACCCAAAGCCCCATCAGCTTGTTGCGCCGCGCCTCGGCGCGAAACTGCATTTCCTGGTCATGCGCGAACTTGTTTTCAAAGGCATTCTCGCGGTCGTCAAAGGTGGTCATCGGGGTCTCCGTTCGGTGGATGGCGTATGATGGCCCTGCGCGCAATCATCATCCTAGGGCGCGAGCGACAGGGGCTGCAAGCCTTGATCCCGCGCTTTGCTTGCGACACAGCGCGCTTTGCCCTATAGGCCGCATCAAAGACGTGCGGCGCGCATCCCGCCCCGCCCCCCCCTCGACCCCGGAGACAGCATGGCACGGCGCAAGAAGGTCTACGAAGGCAAGGCCAAGATCCTCTATGAAGGCCCCGAACCAGGCACGCTGGTGCAGTATTTCAAGGATGATGCCACAGCCTTCAACGCCGAAAAGCGCGCGACCGTGGAAGGCAAGGGGGTTCTCAACAACCGCCTGTCGGAATTCTTCATGACCGGGTTGAATACGGTGGGCGTGCCCACGCATTTCATCCGCCGCCTGAACATGCGCGAACAGCTGATCCGCGCCGTCGAGATCATCCCGCTCGAGGTCGTGGTGCGCAATATTGCGGCCGGGTCGATTTCCAAGCGGCTCGGCATCGAGGAAGGCACGCCTTTGCCGCGGCCGATCGTCGAGTTCTATTTCAAGAACGACGCGCTGGGCGACCCTCTGGTCAGCGAGGAACACATCATCGCGTTTGGCTGGGCCAGCCAGCAGGATATGGATGACATGATCAGCCTGGCCCTGCGGGTGAATGATTTCCTGTCGGGTCTGATGCTGGGGGTTGGCATCAAGCTGGTGGATTTCAAGATCGAGATCGGCCGCATCTGGGACAATGACTACATGCGCCTGATCATCGCCGACGAGATCAGCCCCGACAGCTGCCGCCTGTGGGACATGGAAACCGGCCAAAAGCTGGACAAGGATGTGTTCCGCCGCGATCTGGGCAACCTGGCCGATGCCTACACCGAGGTGGCCCGCCGCCTGGGCGTGATGCCCCAGCGCGAGCCGGGCCTGACCAAGCCCACGCTGATCAATTGAACGCCCGCGCCCGGTTGCGGGCGCGGAATGGGTAATTTTCGAAAGATGAAGGGGCGGGCGCATGAAGGCCACCGTGACCGTGATGCTGAAATCAGGCGTGCTGGATCCGCAGGGCGAAGCGGTGCGATCGGCCTTGGGGGCGATGGGCTTTGCCGGCGTTCAGGGCGTGCGGCAGGGCAAGGTGATCGAGCTTGACCTGGCCCCTGGCACGACCGCGGCCGATGTGACGGCCATGTGCGAAAAGCTGTTGGCCAATACGGTCATCGAAAGCTACCGGGTGGAGATGGGCGGATGAAGGCGGCGGTCCTTGTCTTTCCGGGATCCAATTGCGACCGAGATCTTGCCGTGGCCTTTCGCGCCGCGGGGTTCGAAACCCAGATGGTCTGGCACAAGGACAGCGATCTGCCCGCCGGCGTCGACATCGTGGGCGTGCCCGGGGGATTTTCCTTTGGCGATTACCTGCGCTGCGGGGCCATTGCGGCGCAATCGCCCATCATGCGGGCGGTGGCCCACCACGCCGCGCGTGGCGGCCATGTTCTGGGCATTTGCAACGGCTTTCAGGTGTTGTGCGAAACGCGGCTTTTGCCCGGTGCGCTGATGCGCAACGCCGGGCTCAAATTCATCTGCCGGCCGCAGATGTTGACGGTGGCCAGCACCGACAGCGCCTTTACGGCGGGCTACCGCCCCGGCCAGCAGATCATGCTGCCCATCGCCCATCATGACGGCAATTATGCCGCCGATGCCGAAACATTGGCCGCGCTCACCGCCGAGGACCGCATCGCCTTTCGCTATGTCGACAACCCCAATGGCGCGATGGCCGATATCGCCGGTGTGCTCAGCGCCAACCGCCGGGTGCTGGGCTTGATGCCCCATCCCGAGCGCGCCATCGATCCTGCGCAAGGCGGCAGCGATGGGGCGATCATGTTCCGCGCGCTGGCCGAGGCGCTGGTGGCGGCATGAGCATGCGCGCCGCTTGAGCGCGGACCCGCCCCATCCTAAGCTGGCTGCCATGAACACCAGCGATGTCCAGTCAGCGACCGATGTGTATCTGCGCCGCCGGGCTTGGGTGTTGCGCGGGGTGATCGTTGTGTTCCTGCTTCTCGCGGGGGCGACGATTTGGGTGTCGAACAATTACCTGACGCAGCGCTTCACCGAGACGACGCGCAACCGGGCCGAGATCCGTCTGGCGATCTATTCGGGCAACCTGCAATCGGAATTGCAGCGCCATTCGGTGGTGCCGCTGCTGTTGGCGCGCGATCCGGTTCTGATGCGCGCGCTCGAGACATCGGGGTATCTGGAAACCAGCACACGGTTGATTTCCTACGTCGAGGAAATCGGCGCGGCCTCGTTGATGTTGCTGGACCGCAATGGGCGCGTGGTCGCGGCCACCGACCGCGAACGCTTGGGCCAGGGTCGGCAGGCCGATCCGTTTTTCGTTGAAGCCGTGCGATCGGCCGACACGGTTTTTACCTCGAACGAACCCGAAACGGGGCGGTTCGATTTCACCTTTTCGCGCGCCATCCGGGCCCATGACGACCGCTTGCTGGGGGTGATCGTGGTCGAGGTCGATCTGGCGCGGTTGGTCGATCGCTGGCGCGGCGCGTCCGAGGCGATTTTCCTGATGAACAGCGAAGGCGCGATCATCTTGTCCACCGAGCCGCGCTGGCGCGGCCGCAGCGAGGCCGAGGCACTGGCCCTGCAACCGGTGCAGTCGGCCATCCAGCGCGCCTTGCAGGCGACCGGCGATTTCGCCTTTGGCGAGGCGCGCATGGCGATTTTCAACGCCGACATGATCCGGCTCGAGGCGCGGATCCCGTTCCGCGGGTGGCGCATTGTCAGCTACACCGCCCACACCTCCGTGCGCGAACGGGTCAACGGCGTCTTGTCGTTGCAGATCATGGGGTTTGCCTTGCTGCTGGCGGGGGGCTTTTACGTGTTCGGGCGGCGCGCCCGGATGCAATCGGCGCGCCTGCAGCGCGAATCGGCCGAATTGCGGCGTCTGAACGCGCGCCTGCAGCGCGAGATTGCCGAACGCCAAAGGGTGGAACGCACCCTGGAGGAGGCCGAGCAAAGCCTGGCCCAAAGCCAGAAACTGGCGGTTCTGGGCGAGATGTCGGCGGCCGTGTCGCATGAGCTGAACCAACCCCTGGCCGCGATGAAGACCTATCTGGCGGGCGCCAAGCTGTTGTTGCAGCGCAAGCGCGTGGAAGAGGCGGCATCGAGTTTTCAGCGGATCGACGACCTGATCGACCGCATGGGCGCGATCACGCGACAGCTGAAATCCTATGCCCGCAAAGGCAGCGAGGCCTTGGAACCCGTCGATCTGCGCGATGCGTTGAAGGGGGCGCTGACGATGATGGAGCCGCAGCTGCGCACCACGCGGGTCGAGATCAACCAGAACCTGCCGCGTCGCCCGGTGATGGTGATGGCCGACCGGCTGCGGTTGGAGCAGGTGATCATCAACCTGCTGCGCAACGCGCTGGACGCGCTGCGCGACGTGGACCGCCGCGAAATGGACCTGTTGATCGCCGAAGGCGAGGAAGCGGTGTTGAGTGTGCGCGACAATGGCAAGGGCATCGACGATCTCGATGCCCTGTTCGAACCGTTCTACACCACCAAGAAACCCGGCGAAGGGGTGGGGTTGGGCCTGGCCATATCATCGGGGATCATCACCGATTTTGGCGGGCGATTGACCGCGCGCAATGGCGAAACCGGCGGCGCGGTGTTCGAAATTCGCTTGCCGCTGCTGCCGGGCGGGGGCGCGCAGGCGGCAGAGTGACACGAAAGGACGGCGCAGATGAAGATCGCGATTGTGGATGATGAACAAGACATGCGCCAATCGATCAGCCAGTGGCTGGCGCTTTCGGGGTTCGAGACCGAAACCTTCGCCTCGGCCGAAGAGGCGCTGAAGATCGTGGGCGCGGATTGGCCGGGCGTCGTGGTCACTGACGTGCGGATGCCGGGCATGGATGGGATGGCCTTTCTCAAAAGGCTGATGGGCATCGACAGCGGCCTGCCGGTGATCTTGATCACCGGCCATGGCGACGTGCCCATGGCCGTCGAGGCGATGCGAATCGGCGCCTATGATTTCCTGGAAAAACCCTTCAACCCCGATCGGATGACCGAATTGGCCAAGCGGGCGGGCCAACAGCGGCGGCTGACGCTCGACAATCGCGCGCTGCGCCGCGAATTGTCCGATGGCACCGTGCTGATGCGCAAGCTGATCGGCACAAGCGCCGTGATGGAACGGCTGCGCGAAGACATTCTGGATCTTGGTCAGGCCGATGGTCATGTGCTGATCGTGGGCGAAACCGGCACCGGCAAGACGCTGGTCGCCCACGCGCTGCACGCCGTCGGCCCGCGCGCCGGCAAGGGCTTTGTCACCGTGTCTTGTGCCGCCCATGACGAAGACAGCCTGGCCGCCCGGCTGTTCGGCCCGGTGGGGGCCGATCAAGACAAGCCTTTGGTCGAACAGGCCCGCGGCGGCACCTTGGTGCTGGAAGACATCGAAAGCCTGCCCGCGTCGCTGCAGGCGCGGCTGTTGACCTTGATCAACGATCAAGGCACGCCCGCCGAAACCCGGATCGTGGCGATCTGCAATGCGCCCGAAGCCGAGCAATGCGAAACCAGCTTGCGGCCAGACCTGTTCTATCGGCTGGCCGCCATGCGCATCGATCTGCCGCCGCTGCGCAGCCGGGGCGAAGACATCTTGACCCTGTTCACCCGGTTCGGCGAACAATTTGCCGAAGAATACGGCACCGATGCCCCCCAGGTCAGCGCGCAAGAGGCCGCCCAGCTGTTGCAGGCCCCGTGGCCGGGCAATGTGCGCCAGTTGATCAACATTGCCGAACGCGCCATCTTGCAGCAGCGCCGTGGGTCGGGCTCGATCGCGTCGTTGCTGATGGCCGACAACGCCGACATCGCACCGCAGGCCTTGGGCGAGGGCAAGCCGCTGAAAGAATATGTCGAAGCCTTCGAGCGGATGCTGATCGACAACACCATGCGCCGCCATCGCGGATCGATCGCCAACGTGATGGATGAGCTGTGCCTGCCGCGCCGCACCCTGAACGAGAAAATGGCGAAATATGGCTTGAGCCGGTCCGATTATCTGTGATTGCGCACGGGCTTGGCGCGGGCTGGACGAATTGCCATTGCGTTTTGCAGACCGCGCCCCTTAATGTGGAAAGACCGGCCCTTGCGCCGGGTAATCAGTTTCTCTGCATCCCCCATCCGCGCCGGGATCCGTGCGCGACAGGGATGGCAGGTCACTCGGGCCTCGGGCGGTTTCGTCTGGGTCCATATTGAACCGTCCCGGAAACGGGGCAAGATAGGCCAAACCGGGCAGCCGGCGCGGCCGGAGACAGACGCGATGCACGCCCAAGGCACAGATACGGCAAGACGGATTGGGGCCGACAACCCCGCCGCCGCCGCAGCCCCCGGCATCGCCTTCAACACATATCGCGACTTGGCCCCCGCCGTCCGGTGCATTGCACCGCCGGGGCGTGCGCGCGGCCCGTCGCGGGCAAGGACAAAATGGCAAAGCAGATGCTCATCGATGCCACCCACCCGGAGGAAACCCGGGTCGTGGTGGTGGACGGAACCAAGGTCGAAGAATTCGATTTCGAGTCGCTGAACAAGCGACAACTCGCCGGCAACATTTACCTGGCCAAGGTGACACGGGTCGAACCCTCGTTGCAGGCGGCCTTTGTCGATTATGGCGGAAACCGCCACGGCTTTCTGGCGTTCTCGGAAATCCACCCCGATTACTACCAGATCCCGGTCGCCGATCGCGAAGCGCTGTTGCGTGAGGAACGCGAATACGCCGAAGCCATGGCCGACGAGGCCGAGGAAGACGCCAAGCCCAAGCGCGCCCGCCGCACGCGTCGCCGTAAATCCCCCGACGCCAAGGCCGAAAATATCGCCGGCGATGCGGTCACAACGGGGGCTGCGACCGTCCCCGGCGGCATGGATGTCGTCGATCTGGGCGACCCGGATGAACCGGTCGATTTCGCCGATGCCGGTCGCGGCAGCGACCTAGGCGACGATCTCGATCAAGACCCCGACGCCGGTGCCGATGACGACGCCGAGGCCATCCAGGCCCCCGAAACCGTGACCGATGACGACGCCGAAGAAGACATTCGGCCGATGCGCAAGCCACGGGCGCGCAAGTACAAGATCCAAGAGGTCATCAAGGTGCGCCAGATCATGCTGGTGCAGGTCGTCAAGGAAGAACGCGGCAACAAGGGCGCGGCCTTGACCACCTATCTCAGCCTTGCGGGGCGCTATTGCGTCTTGATGCCCAACACCGCGCGGGGCGGTGGCATTTCGCGCAAGATCACCAACGCCGCCGATCGCAAGAAGCTCAAGGAAATCGCGCAGGAAATCGATGTGCCGCAGGGCGCGGGGCTGATCATCCGCACCGCCGGAAGCCAGCGCACCAAGACCGAGATCAAGCGCGATTACGAATATCTTCAGCGGCAATGGGAACAGATCCGCGAACTGACGCTGCGATCCATGGCCCCCGCCCCGATCTATGAGGAGGGCGACCTGATCCACCGCGCGATCCGTGATCTGTACACCCGCGAGATCGACGAGGTTCTGGTCGAAGGCGAGGCAGGCTATCGCCATGCCAAGGACTTCATGAAGATGATCATGCCGTCCCACGCCAAGAACGTGAAACCCTACACCGACCCCACGCCGCTGTTCGCGCGTTACAAGGTCGAGGGTTATCTGGCCGACATGTTCAACCCGACCGTCCAGCTGAAATCGGGCGGCTACATCGTGATCGGCATCACCGAAGCATTGGTGGCCATCGATGTGAACTCGGGTCGCGCGACCAAGGAAGGCTCGATCGAAGACACCGCGCTCAAGACCAATCTTGAGGCCGCCGAGGAAGTGGCCCGTCAGGTGCGCCTGCGCGACCTGGCGGGGCTGATCGTCATCGATTTCATCGACATGGACGAACGGCGCAACAATCTGGCGGTTGAAAAGCGTCTGAAAGACAAGCTCAAGACCGACCGCGCGCGCATCCAGGTGGGCCGTATATCGACCTTTGGCCTGCTCGAAATGTCGCGCCAGCGCCTGCGCCCCGGCATGCTCGAGGCCACGACCCAGCCTTGCAAGCATTGCCATGGCACCGGCCTGATCCGGTCCGATGACAGCCTGGCCTTGTCGATCCTGCGCCAGCTTGAGGAAGAAGGCGGCAAGGCGCGCTCCAAGGAGGTCAAGGTGATCGCCCCCGTGGGCATCGTGAATTACCTGATGAACGAAAAGCGCGATTACCTGGTTGCGATCGAATTGCGCTACGCGATGTCCATTCGCATCGAAGCCGACGTCACCATGGTGTCGCCCGATTTCAAGATGGAACGGTTCAAGACCGCGACCCGCAAGATCACGGCCGTCTCGCCCGTGATCGCGATGGATGCCGCGCTGATGGACGAGATCGAGCAAGAGGCCGAGATCACCGAAACCGAGGACGACATCGACGACGATACGTCAGAGCGCACGGGCGCAACGCCGGCCTCGGCGACCCCGGTTGATGCCGAAGCGGGCGATGATCAACCGCGCAAGAAGCGCCGTCGCCGTCGCGGCGGGCGTGGACGACGCAAGAAGAATGGCGAAGCCGGCACGGATATGACCGATGATGCCGTCACCGCCGATGACGGCGATGATGCCGATGGCGCAGATGAACCGGCCCGTGATGCGGATGCCGGTGATCAAGGGGCAGGGGCCGCCGATGGGGCCGAGCCTATGGGTGCCGCCGCAGCCGCAGCACCGGCGTCGGAGCTGCCCGGCGATGGTCCGGCCGATGCCGCAAAGGCCGCCGAACCCAAGCCAAAGCGCCGTCGCAAGACCGCAGAGCCCAAGGCCGACAACGCCGCGCCGACCGCCGATGCCGCGCCTGAACCGGTTGCCGAAGAACCGGCACCCGCAAAGCCCCGTGGCCGCGGTCGGGCCAAGGCGGCCAAGCCCGCGCCGGAACCCGCATCACAAGCCGTGATGGACGCCGCGCCGGAACCCGTTGCTCAGACCGCGCCTGCACCGGCGGCAGCTGATGCCCCCGTCGCGGAAACGCAGACGGCACCCGTGGCCACGGCCCCCGTCGCGGAAGCGCCCTCGCAAGACCCCGCAGCCCCGCCCAAGCCGCGGCGCAGCGGCTGGTGGTCCAAGGGCTAAGGCGGTCACAGAACCAAAAAAGGGCGCCCCATCGGGCGCCCTTTTTCTTTCTTGGTTCATTGGGTTGGCGTGATGGCCGGCCCGGTTCAGTTCGCCATGTCGCGCAACATCGCCACGATCTGCTGCATGTCATCCAAGGGCACATAGCCGCGCACCATCTGGTCGCCAAAGACAAAGCTGGGCGTGCCCGAGATCGACAAGCGCTGGGCGAGGGCGCGGTTGTGTTCGATGGTGGCGCGCACCAGCGGATCATCCATGGCGCCCAGAATCGCCGCGCTGTCCAGACCCAGCCCATCGGCCATGGCCACCAAAGACGCATCGCTGACATCGCCGCGCAGCTCCATCAGCCCATGGTGCACCGCCTCATAGGCCGCATCCCCCAAGGCCACGCGCGCCGCGATGGCAAAGCGCGATGCCAACAGCGACTGTTCGCCCAAGATCGGCAATTCCTTGATCACAAGGCGGATTTTTCCGTCGAAATTGATCAGGTCCATCACCTCGGGGTGGGCGCGGCGGCAATAGCCGCAGCGGTAATCCATGAATTCCACCACCGTCACATCGCCGTCGGGATTGCCCAGCACCACGTCGAAGTCAGAACCGAAAAGCGCATCCGCATTGGCCGCAACCGCGGCCGCGTCGCGGCGCACCTCGGCTTCGGCGCTGCGGCCTTCCAGCACGGCGATGGCCTCCATCAACACCTCGGGATTGTCGAGCAGATAGGCCCGCACCTCGGCACGGAACGCGGTCCGTTCGGCATCGGTCAAATTGTCCAGATCCGTGGCGAACACCGGGCCGCCCAGACCCGCGACAAGGCCAAAGCTCAGGCCAAAGCTCAGGCCAAAGGCTGCAAGGAACGTACGCAAGTTGAGGCCTTTCTGTGCAAAGCAAAGCATGTCAGGGCACGATGGTAGCACATCGTCCTGCCATGACCACCGCCGCTTGGTCGCAGGGGCGATACCGGCCCATCCTTGCCCGAAACACGCCGCGACCTGGTGCAACTTGCGTTGACGCGCGCCGTGCGGGCTGGTTCAACACGCCCAACCGCCGTTGCCAAAGGTCTGTCCCATGCGCGTCTCGCGCCGAAGTGCTGTCGATCCCTTCATTGTCATGGATGTGATGGAGGCCGCGCGCGCCGCCGAAGCGGCCGGGCGCCACATCATCCACATGGAGGTTGGCCAACCGGGCACAGGCGCGCCCGACGTGGCGCGCCAGCGCCTGGCGGCGGAAATGGAACAGGGCGCGCTTGGCTACACGGTGGCGCTGGGCCGGCCCGATCTGCGCGCGGCCATCGCGGCGCTTTACGGCGAATGGTATGATCTTGATCTTGATCCCGCGCGCGTGGTGTTGACCTCGGGCGCATCGGGCGGGTTCTTGTTGGCGTTTTCCGCACTGTTTGATGCCGGCGCGCGGGTGGGCTTGGGTGAGCCATGCTACCCGTCCTACCGGCAGATCCTGACCGCGCTGAGCCTGACGCCCGTGGGTTTGCGCACCGAGCTTTCGACGCGCTATCAACCCACGCCCGCGCATCTGTCGCCGGATCTGGACGGGCTGATCGTGGCCAGCCCCGCCAACCCCACGGGCACCATGCTGGGCCGGCCCGAACTGGCGGCGCTGGTGGCGGGCTGTGCGACCCATGACATCGCGCTGATTTCCGACGAGATCTACCACGGCCTGCAATATGATGGCCGCGCGGTCAGCGCGTTGGAACTGACCGATGACGTCTATGTCATCAATTCCTTTTCCAAGTATTTTTCGATGACCGGCTGGCGTTTGGGCTGGATGGTGGTGCCGCCCGATCATGTGCGCGTGGTCGAACGGCTGGCGCAAAACATGTTCATCTGCCCCAGCCATGCCAGCCAGATCGCGGCCCTGGCCGCGCTCAGCCCCGAGGGCCGGGCCGAGCTGGATGGGCACCGTGCCGTCTATGCCGAAAACCGCCGGCTGCTGCTGAACGGGCTGGCCGCCGCAGGTCTCACCCAAAGCGCGCCGGCCGATGGGGCGTTCTATGTCTATCTGGATGTGTCGGCCTATACCGACGACAGCCTTGCGCTGTCGGCCGAAATTCTGGAACACGCCGGCGTTGCGGTGACCCCGGGGCTCGATTTCGACAAGGCACGCGGCGCGCGTTTCTTGCGGCTGTCTTACGCGCGTGCCACCCCCGAAGTCGCCGAAGGCGTGGCACGGCTGAGCGCGTTTTTTGCCGCCCGATCCTAGGCGTGCCGCCGATCGGCCCTTGGGTCGGGGGGCGGGGTCTGGTAATCTTTCGATAACGACACCCTTCCGGGACGACAACTTGTGATCCGCGCTGGCCTGACCCCGATCCTGGCCGTTTTGGCCTTTTTGGCGCTGTCTGGGCCTTGGCTGCCGGCCACGGCGCAAACGGGCGCTGCGGGGTTCGGCGCGTTGGCCCGGTTGATCCCCGACGACACTGGCTTTGCGGCCACCGCCGATGGCATCGAAATCACCCTGGCGCTCAGCCAGCCCGTGCCCTTCCGCGTCTTCACCGTGGATGACCCCGCCCGCGTCGTGGTCGATTTTCGCGAGGTGGATTTTGGCGCTTGGGGGGGCGGTTTGGTCTTGCCGCCCGCGATCGTGACGCTTCAAACCGGCCCGGCCCAGGGGCTGGGTTGGTCGCGGTTGGTTCTGGCCTTGGCCAGCCCGCACGCGCCCCGGATCGCCGCGATGCGCACCGACCCCGTCACGGGGCGCGCGCGCGTCGAGCTGCGGCTGGTGCCGGTGTCTGACGCCGAATTCCGCGCCGCCGCCACAAGCCTGCCCGATCTGGCATCGGCGGCTGCCGTCACGCCCCCCGTCCGCACCGCGGATGGGCGGATCACGGTGGTGATCGATCCCGGCCATGGCGGGATCGATCCGGGCGCGGTGCGCGGGCCGCACACCGAGGCCGATCTGGTCTTGCGCTTTGCGCGCGAATTGCGCGATGCGCTGCGCCGGACCGGCCGGGTCGATGTGGCGCTGACGCGCGATGGCGATGATTTCGTGCCGCTTCCCGCACGCATCACCGCCGCGCGCGCAGCCGGGGCCGATCTGTTCTTGTCGATCCATGCCGATGCGCTGGCCGAAGGGCGCGCGCGCGGCGCCACGGTCTACACCTTGTCGGACACGGCGTCGGATGCGGCCGCGCAGACCTTGGCCGAACAGCACGACCGGGCCGATCTCTTGCAGGGCATCGATCTGCATGGCACCGATGATCGCGTGGCGGGGGTGTTGATGGATCTGGCCCGGCTTGACACCGCGCCGCGCAGCGATGCCGTGGCGGGCGCCTTGGTCGAAGGGATCGGGCAGGCGGGGCTGCGCCTGCATGCCCGTCCCCGCGGCGAGGCCGATTTTACCGTCCTGCGCGCGCCCGATATTCCATCGGTGCTGCTGGAAATCGGCTTCATGTCGGACCAAGAGGATCTGCGCAACATTCTGGATCCCGATTGGCGGGCGCGGATGCACGGCGCGCTGGTCGGGGCGATCCTGAACTGGGCCGATGCCGATGCCGCGCGCAGCGCGCTGCTGCGCCAATAGCGGCCCCGCGCGCGCGGCCCGCGTCGCAACCATGTGTTTTGACCGGACCCCGCGGGATCGCTATAGCAGGGGCATCCGGCACGGGCAGATCGCATGATCCGATTCATCTTTGGCTTTTTCGGGGCGATTTTCACCGCCCTGACGCTCGGCATCATTGCCGTGGTGATTGCCGTGGGTGCGGTTTTGTTCGTCTATTCCCATGATCTGCCCGGCCATGAAGCCTTGGCCAATTACACCCCGCCCACGATCAGCCGCATCTATTCGCGCGAAGGGCGGATCGTGGATGAATTTGCCGTCGAACGGCGGCTGTTCGTTCCGGGCGAAGAAATACCCGATCTGGTGGCGCATGCCTTCGTGTCGGCCGAAGATCGCAATTTCTACCAGCACAGCGGCTATGACCCCCGCGCCATCGCCGCCGCCTTTGTCGAAGCGGTCCGTTCGCGCGGGCGCGATGTGCGCGGTGCCTCGACGATCACGCAGCAGGTGATGAAGAATTTCCTGCTCGACGGTTCGCGCACGGTCGAACGCAAGGTGCGCGAAATCATTCTGGCCGCGCGGATTGAAACCGCGCTGAGCAAGGACCGCATTCTTGAGCTCTATCTCAACGAGATTTTTCTGGGCCAGAATTCCTATGGGGTCGCGGCCGCGGCGCAGACCTATTTCAACACCAATCTCGAGGATCTGACACTGGAACAGGCGGCCTATCTGGCCGCATTGCCCCAGGCGCCGTCGAATTTTCACCCGGTGCGTGATTACGACCGTGCGATCAGCCGGCGCAACTATGTGCTGCGCGAGATGTTCGAGAACGGCTACATCACGCGCCAAGACATGGAACGCGCCAGCGCCACGCCGCTGGAAACGGTGCAGGGCGGCCATATCGAGCCCTTCCGCACCGCGATGCCACCGCGGAATTATTTCACCGATGAAATCCGCCGGCAGCTGTCGGCGCAGTATGGCGAAAACGAATTCCTGTCCGGCGGTTATGCGGTGCGGGCCACGATGGATGAAAGCCTGCAGCGCGTGGCGGAACGCGCGTTGCGCCGCGCGCTGGAAAGCTATGACCGGGAACAGGGTGTTTGGCGCGGACCGGCCGCCCGCATCGATCCCGCGCTTCTGGGCGATGAAGCCGCATGGCGCGCGGCATTGGCCGATACCGAGATTGCCCGCGACATCGAGGGCTGGGCGCCCGCTGTCGTGTTGTCGGTCAACGCGCAGGCGGCGCGCCTTGGCATCGAAGACATGGCGTTGGACCGCGACGCCCATGTGATCTTGGCCGAAGATGTGACCTGGGCCCGCCCCTTGAACCCGGATGGCAGCCGCGGCCGGCAGGCCCGGGGGCCCGACGATCTGCTGGCGCCCGGCGATGTGGTGCATGTGCAGGCCCTGAGCGCCGATGGCGATGGGGCGGTGCAGGGCTGGTCGCTGCGCCAGGTGCCCGAGGTTCAGGGCGGGTTCATGGCGATGGATGTCAACACCGGCCGGGTGTTGGCGATGCAGGGGGGCTTTTCCTACCAGCAATCATCGTTCAACCGCGCCACCCAGGCCACCCGCCAGCCGGGGTCCAGCTTCAAGACGCTGGTTTATGCCGCGGCGCTGGATTCGGGATACAGCCCCAACACCATCGTCATCGATGCCCCCTTCGAGATGGAAACCCCCGAAGGCATCTGGCGGCCCCAGAATGCCTCGGATCGCTACTACGGGCCCACGCCGTTGCGCACCGGCATCGAGATGAGCCGCAACCTGATGACGGTGCGTCTGGCACAAGATGTGGGGATGGAAACGGTTGCCCGCTATGCCGAACGCTTCGGGGTCTATGATCGGATGCAACCCTTTTTGTCCAATGCGCTGGGCAGCCAGGAAACGACGCTGTTCCGGATGGTCGCGGCCTACGCGATGTTTGCCAACGGCGGTGAACGGGTCGATCCGACCTTGGTCGACCGCATCCAGGACCGTTGGGGCAACACCGTCTATCGGCAAGATCAGCGCCAATGCCCCGATTGCCAGGTGGCCGCGCTTGAGGCCGGGATTGCGCCCGCGGTGATTTCGAACCGGCAACGCGTGATCAACCCCATCACCGCCTACCAGTTGACATCGATGATGCAGGGCGTGGTCGATCGCGGCACGGCCGCGTCCAGCGTCAACCTGCCGGTGCCGGCGGCGGGCAAGACCGGCACCACGAACGAGGCCCGCGATGTCTGGTTCGTGGGCTACACATCCTCCATCGCGGCGGGCTGCTACATCGGCTTTGACCAGCCGCGGCCCCTGGGCCGATCCGCATCGGGCGGGCGTTTGTGCGGGCCGGTGTTCAACGAATTCATGTTGGCCGCGATCGAGGAATACGGCGGTGGCCCCTTCGTGGTGCCCGATGGCGGCATGTTCTACCCCATCGATCGGTTTTCGGGCCAGCGCCTGCCCGATGGTTCCGAGGGCGAGAACGTGGTCTATGAGCTGTTCCGCTTGGGCGAAGAACCCTATTTCGGCGCCCAATCCATCATCGACGGCGGCTTTGCCATGGGCGCGGATCTGCCGCTGTACGGGCCGGGCGAAGGCGGGGCGGGCGACGAGCTGATCGATCAGGGCCAGGTGGTGGACACCGCCACCGGGGGCGGGGCGCGGGTGCCCACGCAATCGGGTTTCGGCACGCTCAGCACCGGCGGGCTTTACTAGGGCCGGGGCCAGGGGCCGATCGGCGCCCGGCCAGCCTTGTCGCGGGGCGCGGGGGTGGTATATCAGCAGCCCTGAGAGCAGGATAACGAAAAAGGCCGGTCCCGATGCGCGCCGAGACGCAATCCCATATCGAAAAGATCCGCCGTTCCCTGACCCTGCTGGGCCAGCGCATGGGGATCGAGACCGCGGCCCACCGGCTGGAAGAATTCAACGCCCGCGTCGAAGATCCGAATTTGTGGAACGATCCCGCCCGCGCCCAGAAGCTGATGCGCGACCGCCAGATGCTGGTGGAACGCATGGACACCCATGATGCCATCCGCCGGGGCCTGGAAGACAATCTGGAGCTGATCGAACTGGGTGAGGCGGAAGGCGATGCCGACATCGTCGCCGAGGCCGAGGCGGCGCTGGCCGAACTGGTCAGCTTGGCCGCCAAGCGCGAACTGGACGCGCTTCTGGATGGTGAGGCGGACGGCAACGACGCCTTTGTGGAAATCAACGCCGGTGCGGGCGGCACCGAGGCCTGCGATTGGGCGCAGATGCTGTCGCGCATGTATGTGCGCTGGGCCGAAAGCCGCGGCTACGAAGTCGATCAGCAAGACATGTCGCCCGGAACCGAGGCCGGGATCAAGTCGGTGGTCTACCAGATCAAGGGGCCCAACGCCTATGGCTGGTTGAAATCGGAAAGCGGGGTGCATCGGCTGGTGCGCATCTCGCCCTTTGGCAAGGGCACCCGCGAGACCAGCTTTGCCTCGGTCTGGGTCTACCCGGTGGTGGACGACAACATCGAGATCGAGATCAACCCGTCCGACATCCGCATCGACACCTACCGCTCGTCGGGCGCGGGCGGTCAGCATGTCAACACCACCGATTCGGCGGTGCGCATCACCCACCTGCCCACCGGGATCGTCACGACCAGTTCGGAAAAGTCGCAGCATCAAAACCGCGACATTGCCATGAAAGCCCTGAAATCAAGGCTTTACCAGATGGAGCTGGACCGGCGCAACGCCGCGATCAACGCCGCCCACGAAGCCAAGGGCGAGGCGGGCTGGGGCAACCAGATCCGATCCTACGTGTTGCAGCCCTACCAGATGGTAAAGGATCTGCGGACAGGCTTCGAAACCTCGGACACGGGCGGGGTTCTGGATGGCGATCTGGATGGGTTGATGGCCAGCGTTCTGGCGATGGACGTGTCGGGCAAATCCCGCGCCGAGGCGCGCGCCGAAGGCTGAGGGCTGCGCATCGTTGCGGCGCGCAGGCGGGCCGCCCGTCCTTGGGCCCCGCTGGGGCCACGCGGCCAGACGATGGGCGCGCTTTGGTGTGGGCAGGTAGTTGATGGGCCTTGCGCCGATTGCGGGGCAGGGCAACCGGAAAGGATGGGCGAGATGACGGAGTTGTGGCGCCTTGGCGCGCTGAGCCTGAGCGACAAGATCGCGCGGCGCGAGATTTCGCCCGTGGATCTGATGCGCGATGTCTTGGGCCGGATCGCCGCGGTGAACGGCGGGCTCAACGCCGTTGTGGCCCTGCGCGACCGGGAAACGCTGATGGGTGAGGCGCGCCTGGCCGAGGCGATGCCACCCGAAGGCTGGCTGCACGGGATCCCCGTCGCGGTGAAGGATCTGGTGGGCGTGCGCGGCGTGCGCTCGACCTGGGGATCGCCGATCCTGAAAGACAATGTGCCCACCGTCGATGATGGCCTGGCGCGCCGCTTGCGTGCTGCGGGGGCGATCATCATCGGCAAGACCAATGTGCCGGCCTTTGGCTTGGGATCGCATACGGTCAACCCGGTCTATGGCCCGACCCGCAACCCCTATGACCCGAGCCGCACCGCGGGCGGATCGTCGGGCGGGGCGGCGGTGGCCCTGGCGGCGCGGATGCTGCCGCTGGCCGATGGATCGGACATGATGGGATCTTTGCGCAACCCGGCCGCCTGGAACAATGTCTACGGGTTCCGGCCCACCGCGGGCCTGGTGCCGGGCGAACCGCGCGACAGCGTGTTTCAACACCGCCTGTCCACCGACGGGCCCATGGCGCGTGACGTGGACGATCTGGACCGCCTGCTGGAAACCCTGTCGGATGGTGCGCACCGCGCGGGGCTTGCCCCGGCGCCCGCGCGGCCCCGCATCGGCTGGCTGGCCGATTGGGGCGGCGCCTATCCGATGGCGCCGGGTATCCTGGCCCAGTCCGAAAGGGCCCTGGGCGTGATGGAGGATCTGGGTTGGTCGGTCGAACCGATGCGTCCGCCCTTCGCCGCCGAGGCCCTGTGGGAATCCTGGTGCGTGCTGCGCCAGTTCGCGGTGGCAATGAACCTTGGGCCCTATTGGCGCGAAGAAGCCCATCAGGCGCTGTTGCCGGCACAGGCAAAATGGGAAATCACCCATGGCTTTGCCCGCAAGGTCGCCGAGGTGGAATGGGCGGCCGAAACGCGCGCCGCGTGGTTGGATGCCGCGCGCGAGATGTTCGGCCATTACGACGCGGTGGTTCTGCCCGCCACGCAGCTTTGGCCCTTTGCGGTGGAAACCACCTGGCCCCAGACCATCGCGGGCCGGTCGATGGACAGCTACCACCGCTGGATGGAAGTCGTGGTGCCCGCAAGCCTGGCGGGCCTGCCGGCGCTGGCGCTGCCGGCGGGTTTCGGGGCCGATGGCCTGCCCGCCGGGGTTCAGATGATCGGCGCGCCGGGACGCGACGCGATGCTGCTGGCGCTGGGGCGGGCCTATCATGCGGCCACCGACTGGCCAGGAAAAATGCCGCCGCCCCTGTGATCCGGGCCCTTGGCGAAGTCGGCCCATTCGGGTTAGGCTTGCGCAAGGCAAAGCTGTCTTTTCCGGAAAGGGAAGGGGGCGTTGAGCGATCTGACCCAAACCCCGATCGCACCATCGAAAGTGCCCGCCTTGCGCGACATGCACATGGGCGACATCGCCCATGCGCTGCGCGCAGGCTTTCGCGATTTTCGACGCAAACCCATGATGGGGCTGTTCTTTTCCCATGTTTACGTGGTCGGGGGCTGGCTGCTGTATCTGTTCTTGGTGATCACCGACCAGATCTGGTGGGCGATCCCGATCACGGTGGGTTTCCCGCTGATGGGCCCATTTCTGGCGGTGGGGCTTTACGAGGTGTCACGCCGGCTGGAAGCGGGCCAAACCCAATGGCGGCGCAACGACATCTTCGGGGTCATCTGGCGCCAAAGGCTGCGCCAGTTGCCGTCGATGGCTTGGGTGATCATCGTCTATTTCCTGTTCTGGTCGTTTTTCGCCCATATGCTGTTTGCGCTGTTTCTTGGCCCATCGGCGCTGATGAATGTCACCTCGTCCTATGCCTATCTCGTGACGCGCGAAGGCCTGATGATGTTGCTTGTCGGCTCGGGCTTTGGGGCGGTGTTCGCCTTTGTGCTGTTTTGCCTGACCGCGGTGTCGTTGCCGCTGTTGCTCGACAAGGAGCTGGATTTCGTCACCGCCATGCTGACATCGATCGCGGTGGTGCGGCGCAACCCTGTGGTGATGATGTGCTGGGCCGCCACGATCGCGGGGTTGACGGCGCTGGCGCTGCTGCCGGGGTTGCTGGGTTTGTTCGTGGTGCTGCCCGTGCTGGGCCATGCAACGTGGCATATCTACCGGCGTGCGCTCGACCCGCTGGATTGACGGGCCGCCCCGTCAAAAGCAAGAAAGCCGGGCATGGGCCCGGCTTTCGCTGTCAGCAAAGCTGTTGATTGTGCCTGATGCTCAGGAATGATCGCCCGTCGGTGCGGGGCCTGCCGCCGCGGGGCGCGGGACCGCCGGGGCGGGGTTCAAGCTTGAGCGTGACGCAACCGCCGCCCCGCCAGTTGCCAGCGGGTCTTCGGCGCGTTGCACGGACCCTTCGAAGTGGGCCCCGCTTTCGATCGCGATGGTCTTGTGAATGATGTCGCCTTCGACGCGCGCGGTCGATGTCAGGCGCACCTTCAGGCCGCGCACCTTGCCCACCACCCGGCCGGTCACGACGATGTCGTCGGCCACGATCTCGCCCTCGATGTTGGCGCTTTCGCCGACCGTCAGCAGATGCGCCCGGATGTCGCCCTGCACGGTGCCTTCGACCTGAATGTCACCCGTCGTGCGCAGGTTGCCCACCACCGTCAGATCAGAGCTGAGCAACGACGGCGTAGGCTTGGTTTTGGGGGACGAGGTCGGGGTCGTGGACATGTCTGCTCCCGCTTTGGGGCTGGTTTTGGGATCGGAGGCTTGGGTTTCTGCGCTGTCTGCGCCAGTAGCCTTTGCCCCGGGCTCATTGATCTTGGATTTAGAAAACATTGCGTCCTGCCGTGATGAAGGTCATCGGGTTCACTGGATCGCCATTGCGTCGCACCTCGTAATGGAGATGCGTGCCGGTACACCGTCCGGTGCAGCCCATATCACCGATATGCGCGCCGCGCGAGACCCTTTCGCCCTTTCGGACATGCAGCCGGGTCAGATGCGCATAGCGCGTGGTGATGCCAAAGCCGTGGTCGATCTCGACCATCAGCCCATAGCCACTGTCGCGCCCTGCGAACACGACCTGTCCGTCGCCGCCGGCCACGATCCGCGTGCCGCGCGGGCCGGCGAAATCAACCCCGGCATGCAGCCTGCGACCGCCGTTGAACGGATCGCGGCGATAGCCAAAGCCCGACGTGTGGCGGTAAGATCCCCGCACGGGCACCGTAAAGGGCAGCCGCTCGGCCGCGATGCGGCGCAGGTTCAGCGCGTCAAGCTGTTCCAACAGCTCATTGGCCCGCAACGACATGGGGTCGATCGCGCCACCGCCCATGCTGGACACCGCGATCGGCATCAGGGGGCCGCCTTGGCCGTTGTAGGCGGCACGCACCTGTCCGATCAGCCGCTCTGTGGGAATACCTGAGGCTTCGAGCATGCGATCGAGCGGTTCCATCGACATGGCGACGGCTTCCTCGATCTGACGGAACACGCGTTCCTGGCGTTCGCGATCCAGCGCCTCGGCATGGGCCCGGCGCTCCATCTCGGCGGCGGCGTCGGCCACCAGCTGGGCGGCATCGTCGCGTTGATCGGCCGTGGTGTCGAGCGCGCCGGCCAGAACCGCGATGGCGCGGTTCAGCGCCGCTTCGCGCGCCGCCCCGGTCTGCACATCGCCTGTTTCGGCCTGAAGATCGGCCTGCAGCTGCGCCAGTTCAGCGCGCGCCGCGTCGCGGTCTTGGATGTTGCGGCGCAGCGCGGTCTGGATCGCGTCGACCGCGTCTTCCAGTTCGCGGCGGCGTTCCTCGGCATCGAGCAAGCGCACCTGCATCGCCGCGACCTGATCCATCGCGGTCGAAAACCGATCTTGCGCCTGCAAGGCTTCGGCTGTGCGCAATTCGACCTCGTAGGACAGCGCGTTCAGCCGGTTTTGAAATTCCAGATTTTCACGGGCGGCCTGGTCGCGCGCGCTGCCCGCCGAAATCGCATCGATCAGGAAAATCGCGGTCAGGATGACCGTCCAGCCCAGCAGGCCCGTCAGGCCGACAAGGATCGTGGCCTGCGTGCCCGGCCGCAGGCGGATGAACCGCGTGCCCCGGTCCGATTTCAGAAACAGCCGCTGTTCGGGCAGCCGCTGTTCCAACGCCACCATCAGGCGACCGATCAGCCGTGTTGTCACGTGTCTGGCCCCACCATTCCCTTGGTCGTGTCCCCCAACGCGCCTGTTCTGCACGCGGGCCTTCCTAGGGTCTACGCAGGACCGGAGCAGGGCTCAACCATCGATCCACCGATCGGGCCAAAGCCGCCGGTTTGGGGGCTGATTGGGCAAAATTCCGCCGATCCGCCCCCGTCTTGCGCGCGATCAATGCGCCAGCGGCCAATAGAAATCGGGCGGCAAGCCGGCTTCGGCGCGCTTTTCTTCGTTGAAGGGCGGCTTGAGCGCGCCGTGAAAGTAGCGCTGCACAAGACCATGAAAGGTTTCTTTCGGGTCCAGGTCATGCCGGCCGCACAAGAAATGGAACCATTTCGATCCGTAGGCGACGTGGTGCACCTCTTCGGCGTAGATGATGCGCAGGGCGGCAACCGCTTGGTCGGCACTTGGGTCTTCGGCGGCGCGTTCGAAGATGGCGATCATTCCCGGGGTCACATCCAGCCCGCGGGCCTCCAACACCATCGGCACGACCGCCAGCCGCCCCATCAGGTCCTCGGCGGTGTCTTCGGCGGCGCGCCACATCCCGGCATGGGCGGGAAGCGCGCCGTAATGGCTGCCCATGGCTTCAAGACAGTCGGCCATCAAGTTGAAATGTTTCGATTCTTCGTCGGCCGCGCGGACCCAGTCGTCGTAGAACCCGGCGGGCATGGGGGTCTGGGTGAAGCGGGCGATGATGTCCCAGTGCAGATCCACGGCATTCAATTCGATATGGGCCACCGCATGCAGCAAGGCGGTGCGGCCGGCCTGGGTGCCGCTGCGCCGGCGCGGCACGTCGCGTGGATCGCGCAGATCGGGTTTCGCCGGTCGCGCCGGGCGCTGGGGCGGATGGGCCACCCCGATGGGGGGCAGGGCGCCGGTGGCGCGGGCCGCCTGCCACTGGGCCGCGAACCGGCGCGACAGCGCCGTTTTCTCGCGCCCATCGGCGGTGGTCAGAACGGCCGTGGCCATCTGGGCAAGGGGAAGCATATCGGTCATGGCCGCGGGTGTGGGCGGCTGGCGCGCCGCCGTCAAGGGGGGCGGAAAACCCTGGGGTTTTCCGCCAAGAAAAGCATTTGTTTTTCGCGCGCTTTGCCTGCGGAAAACGCGCCCGTCCCGATCAGAGCGCCCGCACGGCGTCCAACACCGCCTGGGCATGGCCGGGCACCTTGACCTTGCGCCATTCGGCGCGCAGCACCCCTGCGCCATCGATCAGAAAGGTCGACCGTTCGATGCCCATGTAGGTTTTTCCATACATCGATTTCTCGGCCCAGACCCCATAGCGTTCGCACAGGTCGCTGTGCTCATCCGACGCCAGGATCACCCTCAGCCCGTGCTTGGCCACGAATTTGTCATGCGCCTTGACGCTGTCTTTCGACACGCCGATCACCACCGCCCCCGCATCGGCGAATTGATCGGCAAGGGCGGTGAAATCCTTGGCCTCGGTCGTGCAGCCCGAGGTGTCATCCTTGGGGTAGAAATACAACACCACCGCCTGCGGGCGCAGCGCCGACAGCGTGATCGTGTCGCCGCCGTCGCGGGGCAGGGTGAAATCAGGGGCCGGGTTGCCAATCTTTGTCATCTTGTCCTCTTGCGTTGCACGCTCAACTTGGCGATCGGCGCAGCGGCGCCGCCGCCTTGCAAGCTAGGCGGGTTGCGGCGAAGATAAAGGCCGGGCAGACAGGGCCGATGACACAAGACCAACAGGCCATTGCGACCGCAGCCGAGGCCGCCGCGCCGCTTGCGCGACGGTTTGGGATGCGTGTGTTGATCGCGGCGTTGCGGATCGTGACGGCGCTGGGGGTGGTTTTGGTCGTGGGTCTGACGGCGCTGTGGCTGCGTCTGGCCGCGGGGCCGGTGACATTGCCCGCCGCAGTGACCCAGCGCGTCGAGGCGCGGCTGGATGCCGCCATGACCGCCAACAGCTTTGGCATCGGCCGCATCGAGATCAGCCGCCCCGCGGGCGGTGGCGCGCTCGATCTGGCCTTGCGCGACCTGCGCCTGACCGATCCCGACGGCATGATCCGGGCGGCCTTTCCTGCGGTTGTCGTGGGGCTTGCCACCCCCGCGCTGCTGCAAGGCCGTGTCGAGCCGCTGACCGTCGATCTCCAAGGCGCCGGCTTGCGCTTTGCGCGCGACATCGATGGGCGGATCGATTTTGCCTTGATCGCGGGCGACACGGCCGCCGAGGTCAGCCTGGGCGAAACGCTGGCGCGGCTGGACCGGATGTTCGCCACGCCGGTCCTGTCGCGGCTGCAAGCGGTGCGCGGGCGTGGGCTGGAACTGGTGATGGCGGATGCGATGACCGGCCAGACCCTGCGCATCAGCGATGCCGACATGCGTCTGGACCGCAGCGACGGTCAGCTAAGCCTGCACGTGGGCGGCGCATTGTCGGGCAGCCGGGCGGGCACGATTGACATCACGCTGACGCGTGGCCGGGGCAGTGGGATCACGGCCGTAAGCTTTGGGTTCAACGGGCTGGCGGCGCGCGATGTGGCCACCTTTGGCCCGGCCTTGGCATGGGTCGATCTTCTGCGTGCCCCGATTTCGGGCCATCTGGCCGGGGATCTGGCCGATGATGGCAGTTTGGGCGACATGGCCCTGCAACTTGATATCGGTGCGGGCCAGCTGCGCCCGACGCCGGATGGATCGGCCGTTGCCTTCGACAGGCTGCAGGCGGCGTTGCGTTACGCCCGCGGCTCGGGGCGAATCGCCTTTGAACGGTTCGATCTGGATGCGCCGGGCCTTGCGCTGTCGGCCAGCGGGCACGCCGATCTGGACGCCGATGGCACCCGCTATGTCGGCCAGTTTCAGATCAGCGACATCGCGATTTCGCGCCCCGCGCTGTGGCCGGATCCGCTGACGTTGGATGCGGCCATGATCGATTTCCGGCTGGGCCTAAGCCCCCATGTGACCCTGGAAATCGGGCAGGCGGCCATCCGCGACAAGGGTCTGGCCTTGGCGGCCAGGGGGCAGATCGCGCTTTTGCCCGATGGGCTGGATCTGGCGCTGGATCTGACGATCCCGCGTGTCAGCGCGCCCGATGCGTTCCGTTATTGGCCAGCGGATGCCGCCGTGCTGACGCGGCGCTGGTTGGCGGCCAATCTGGCTGGGGGGCAACTGTCCGGTGTCGATCTGTCGGTGCGGGTGCGGCCCGGCGAACAGCCCGATTATGCGCTGGGGTTCGATTTTTCGCAGGCCAGCCTGCGCGTGTTGCCCGAGCTGCCCCCGGTCGAGGCTGCGGCGGGATACGTCGATTTGCGCGGCCCGATGTTGCGCCTGCGGCTTGACCAGGGGCGGATGATGGCCCCGGATGCGGCCGGCGATGGGCGCGGGGTCGAACTGGGCGGGTCCGCGTTGGTGCTGGATGATGTCCGCGTGCAGGGCCCCGTGGCCCGGATCGACCTGGCCATCGCCGGCGAGATGGTCGATGTGCTCAGGCTGATGCAGCCGCCACCCATCCGCCTGTTTGCCACCGGCACGATGACGCCCGAACGCATCGGAGATGGACACGCCGCGCTGCGCGCCGCCATCACCACCCGCTTTCAGCGCCAAGAAGGCTTGGGCGATACGGTCTTTGACGTCACGGGCACCATCAGCGGCTACCGCGCCGATCAACTGGTGCCCGGGCGACGGCTGGAGGCCGAACGCCTGGATGTCCATGTCACGCCCGAGGCGGTTCGCGTGTCCGGGCAGGTACGGTTCGACGGCCTGGCGCTCAGCGGGCAGTGGCACCGCGCCTTGGGCTCGCAGGCCGCCCGCGTCGCCCGGCTGGACGCCGAAGCGATGATCGGCGCCGCGGATTTGCGCGCGCTCGGCATCAATCTGGCCGATGGTCTTTTGACCGGCCAGATGCCGGTTTCCGTGGTGCTCGAAATGCCCGATGGTGCCGCGCCCGACCTGCGGCTGGGTTCGGATCTGGCCGGGGCCGGCCTGGCCTTGCCGCCGTTGGGCTGGCGTCAGCGCACCGACCAGCGCGGCCGGTTCGATGCCCAGATCCAACTGGGCGCCAGCCCCGCGGTGACGCGTTTCGATCTGGCTGTGGATGGGCTCGACATCGCGGGGCGCGCGGCCCTCGATCCCGAGGGGGGGCTGGACCGGCTGACGGCGGATCGGTTTCGGATCGACGATTGGCTCGATGTCACGGGCGCATGGACGCCGCGCGGGGCGGGGCAGGCGGCGGGCATCGAAATCACAGGCGGTGTGCTGGATCTGCGCGGCGCTCCGCAAACGGCCCGGGCATCCGGCGGCGATGGGATCGGGGGCGTGCCGGTGGTCGCCACGCTCGATCGGCTGCAAGTGACCGAAGGCATCGCGATCCAGCCCTTTTTG
The DNA here is from genome assembly GCA_041163945.1 of Pseudomonadota bacterium. Classification (GTDB taxonomy): domain Bacteria; phylum Pseudomonadota; class Alphaproteobacteria; order Rhodobacterales; family Rhodobacteraceae; genus Roseicyclus. The sequence continues at coordinate 8,636 of JBEAQJ010000185.1, read as the reverse complement.
GCCAATCTGACGACGCAAGGCGGCCTGTCGGGCCAGTTCCGGGGGCGCGTGAATGGTGCGGCGCAAGTCTCGGGCACGCTGATCGACACGCAGACGGGGCCGGCCATCCGCCTGCGCGCGGCGGATGGCGGCGATGTGCTGCGCTCGGCGGGCGTGTTCCGTTCGGCCTATGGCGGTGAGATGGAGCTGATCTTGCAATCGGCCGGCGCGCCCGGTGTCTACGACGGGCTTTTGCGCATCGACGCCCCCCGCCTGCGCGATGCCCCGGTTCTGGCCGAAATGCTCAACATCGTCTCGGTCGTGGGGGTGATCGACCAATTGACCGGCGACGGGATCAACATGGGTGAGGTCGAGGCGCGGTTTCGCATCACCCCGACCGGGTTGACCCTGACCGAAGGCGTCGCCTTGGGCCCGGCGCTGGGCCTGTCGTTGCAGGGCAGCTATGATCTGGCCTCGCGGCAACTGGCGATGGATGGTGTGCTGTCGCCGCTGAACGCCGTCAACAGCGTGTTCGGCGCCATCTTCAGCCCGCGCCGCGAAGGGCTGTTTGGCTTTGCCTACACGTTGACGGGCCCGGCGCAAGCGCCGCAGGTCAATGTGCAGCCCTTGTCGATTCTGACCCCCGGTGTGTTTCGCGAGATTTTTCGCCGCCCGCCGCCCAACTGACCGGATTGTCATGAAACTGGATGATTTCGATTTCGAGCTTCCCGAGGCGCTGATCGCCACGCGCCCGGCGCGGCCGCGATCCGCGGCGCGGCTGCTGCTGGCCGATGGTGCCGCCACCTTTGACAGGCATGTCTTCGACTTGCCGACGATCTTGCGGCCCGGCGACCGGCTGATCCTGAACGACACCCGCGTCATTCCGGCGCGATTGACGGGCCAAAGGCTGCGTCAGACCGCCGACGGCCCCGTTCAGGCCCGCGTCGAGGTGACGTTGATGGAGCCGCAATCCGATGGCAGCTGGAGCGCGCTGGCCAAACCGATGCGCAAACTGGCCTTGGGCGAAAGGATAATATTTTCCAATGATCTATCAGCCGATATTGACAGCCTGAATGATGGTCTGCGGCTGCGGTTCAACCTGACGGGCGCTGATTTCGATGCGGCGCTCAACGCATCGGGCGCCATGCCCTTGCCGCCCTATATCGCGGGCAAGCGCGCCCCCGACGAACGCGACCGCGAAGATTACCAGACCATCTGGGCCAAGCGTGCCGGGGCGGTGGCCGCGCCCACCGCCAGCCTGCATTTCGACGAAGCGCTGGTGGCGCAACTGGCCGCAGCGGGGATCGATTTCACCTTTGTCACCTTGCATGTGGGCGCAGGCACCTTTTTGCCGGTGACGGTCGCGGATGTGACCACGCACCGCATGCACGCCGAATGGGGCGAGGTGCGCCCCGCCGCGGCGGCCGAAATGAACGCCACGCGCGCCAAGGGTGGCCGCATCCTTCCCGTTGGCACGACGGCGCTGCGCCTGATCGAAACCGCAGCCGCGCCCGATGGCACCATGCAGCCCTTCGAAGGCGAAACCGACATCTTCATCTACCCCGGATACCGCTGGAAGATCACCGATGGGCTGATGACCAATTTCCACTTGCCGAAATCGACCTTGATGATGCTGGTGTCCGCCCTGATGGGGCAAGACCGGGTGCGCGAGATCTACGCCCATGCGATCAATGCGGGCTACCGGTTCTTTTCGTATGGTGACGCGTCTCTCTTGATTCCGTCGCAGACGTGACAGACCCGGGCGGTGCATCCCCGCACGATCGCCGCGCAAGACAACGAAAGGCGCCCTGTGATGATCCATGTTCTGCGCGCATCATGGGCGCTGTTGTTGGGCATGTTCCTGCTGCAGATCGGCAATGGGTTGCAGGGCTCCCTGATGGGGGTGCGCGGCGCGATCGAAGGGTTTTCGACCTATGAGCTGTCGTTCATCGCTTCGGCCTATTTCCTTGGGTTTCTGGGCGGGTCGCGCTTTGCGCCGGTGTTCATCGCAAAGGTGGGCCATGTGCGGGTCTTTGCGGCGCTGGGGTCGCTGATTTCAGCCACCTTGATCAGCTATCCGGTGCTGACCGATCCCTATGCGTGGATGGTGCTGCGGGTGGTCTTGGGCTTCAGCCTGTCCGGCGTCTATGTGACGGCCGAAAGCTGGTTGAACGACGCCTCGACCAACGCCACGCGGGGCCAGTCGCTGTCGACCTATGTTCTGGTGCAGATGTTCGGTCTGGTGGCGGGGCAGGGGATTTTGTCGGCGGGCGATCCATCGGGGTTCTTGCTGTTCATCATCCCCTCGATCCTGGTCTCGATCAGTTTCGCGCCCATCTTGCTGTCGGTTCAGCCCGCCCCGGCATTTCAGGCCTCGCGCCCGATGAGCCTGTTGTCGCTGTACCGCGCCTCGCCCTTCGGCACGGTGGGGATGCTGCTGATGGGGGCGGTGTATGCCATGCAATTTGGCATGGGGTCGGTCTATGCGACGGAACTGGGGCTAAGCCTGGGGCAGATCTCGTTGTTCATTTCGGCGATCTTCGTGGGCGCGATCGTCATGCAGTACCCGATGGGCTGGATTTCGGACCGGATGGACCGTCGCGTGCTGATCGTGGCCAGTTCGACCTTGTCGGGATTGGTGGGGGTCGCCGGCTATGCCTTTGCCGAAAGCTTCTTGGTGCTGATGCTGGTTTCGGGGCTGGTGGGGGGGCTGTCGCAGCCGCTCTATGCGCTGCTGATCGCCTATACCAACGATTATCTCGCGCCCGAAGACATGCCATCGGCATCGGGGGGGTTGATTTTCCTCAACGGGCTGGGGGCCATCGGCGGGCCGCCCCTGGCCGGTCTGGCGATGTCGACGATAGGGCCGGGGGGCTACTGGCTGATGATGTCGGTGTTCTTGTTCCTGACCGCGGCTTATGGGTTGTGGCGCATGACGCGGCGGCCTTCGATCTATGCGGCCGACCGGGAATTCGGGCTGGTGTCTTACCCCAACATCTTGCCCGGTGCGTCCCCTGTTGCAGTCGAGACCGCGCAGGAGTTGTATGGCGAGGCCACGGGCGCAAGCGAGCCCGATACCAAGACCGCCCCGACCGGGGATCAAGACCGCTAAAGGACCGGTTCCATGCGAAAGGCAGAACCCAACCGCGCAGGCGAAATCCTGACATTCTGGCACGAAGCCGGGCCGGCCATGTGGTATCGGCAAGACCCGGTGTTCGACCGCACCATTCGCGACCGGTTCGGCGCGCTGTGGGAACGCGCCTGTGACGGCGGCAGCGATCACTGGGCGATGGGCCCCAAAGGGGCGTTGGCGCTGATCATCCTGACCGATCAGTTTCCGCGCAACATGTTCCGCGACAGCCCGCGGGCCTTTGCCTCGGACAGGCGCGCCCTGCGCATCGCGGCGGCGGCACTGAACCATGGTTGGGACGAAAAGATCGATGCGCCGATGCGCCAGTTCTTTTACCTGCCTTACATGCATTCCGAGATGCTGACCGATCAGGATCGGTCGGTGCGCCTGTTCAAGGCCCGGATGCCCCAAGGCGACAACCTGTTGCACGCGCGTGCGCATCGCGAAGTCATCCGCCGGTATGGGCGGTTTCCCTATCGCAATGCGGCGCTGGGCCGGGTGTCGACGCCGCAGGAAGTGGCGTTTTTGGCCGAAGGCGGCTACGGCGCGCTGGTGCGCGAATTGCAGCCCCCAGCCTGAACCGCGCCCCCTTTTTTCGGCGGCGCTCCCGCGGCGCGGGCGCGTCAGCCTTGCACCCAGCGCAAACCGGCCTGCGACCCAACGCCAATTGTCGCGGACGCTGGAATTTGTTTAACGTTGAACAAATGCAAATCCGGAGGAGAACGCCCGATGGCATCCCAGACTTTCGACGTGATCGTGATCGGCGCTGGCCCCGGCGGATATGTGGCGGCGATCCGTGCCAGCCAGCTGGGCCTGAAGGTGGCCATCGTCGAACGCGAACACATGGGCGGCATCTGCTTGAACTGGGGCTGCATCCCGACCAAGGCGATGCTGCGCTCGTCCGAGGTATTCCACCTGATGCACCGGGCCCGTGAATTCGGGCTGACGGCCGACAACATCGGCTATGATCTGGACGCGGTGGTCAAACGTTCGCGCAACGTGGCCAAGCAGCTGAATTCCGGCGTGGGCCACCTGATGAAGAAAAACAAGGTGACCGTGGTGATGGGCACGGCGAGCATCCCCGCCAAGGGGCGCGTGTCGGTCCAGACCGACAAGGGCACCGAAGAGCTGAGCGCCCGAAACATCATCCTGGCCACCGGCGCGCGGGCGCGTGAATTGCCCGGGCTGGAGGCCGATGGCAAGCGCGTCTGGACCTACAAGGCCGCGCTGACCCCCCCGCATATGCCCAAGAAGCTGCTGGTGATCGGCTCGGGCGCGATCGGGATCGAATTCGCCAGCTTCTACAACACCTTGGGCGCTGACACGACCGTGGTCGAAGTGATGGATCGCATCCTGCCCGTCGAGGATGCCGAGATTTCGGCCTTTGCCAAGAAAAGCTTTGAAAAGCAGGGCATGAAAATCCTGCAAAAAGCGACGGTCAAGGCGCTGGACCGATCCGAGGCGCGCGTGACCGCCCATATCGAGATGGACGGCAAGACCACCACGCAGGACTTTGACACCGTGATTTCCGCCGTGGGCATCGTGGGCAATGTCGAAGGGCTGGGGCTGGAAGCGCTGGGCGTCAAGGTCGACCGCACCCATGTGGTGACCGATGAATATTGCCGCACCGGCGTCGAGGGGATCTATGCCATCGGCGATATCGCGGGCGCGCCATGGCTGGCGCACAAGGCCAGCCACGAAGGTGTCATGGTGGCCGAATTGATCGCCGGCCACACACCGCATCCGATCAAGCCCGAAAGCATCGCAGGCTGCACCTATTGCCATCCGCAGGTGGCCAGCGTGGGCCTGACCGAGGCAAAGGCCAAGGAACGCGGCCACGCGGTCAAGGTGGGTCGCTTCAATTTCATCGGCAATGGCAAGGCCATCGCCTTGGGTGAGCCCGAAGGCATGATCAAGACCGTGTTCGATGCCAACACGGGCGAATTGCTGGGCGCGCACATGATCGGGGCCGAAGTCACCGAGCTGATCCAGGGTTATGTGATCGGCCAAAAGCTGGAAACCACCGAGGTCGATCTGATGGAAACGGTGTTCCCGCATCCCACCCTGTCGGAAATGATGCACGAGGCGGTGCTGGATGCCTATGGGCGGGTGATCCACCTGTAAAAGGCAGCGCTTGACCGCGGCCATCCGCGCGGTCAAGCACGCGGCATGGTTCAGGTGCATACCCAGATCGATGCCACCGCCGACGTTCCGGCCGACGCCGCAATGACCGGCTTGGCCGATACCGCCGGGCTTGCGCGCACGCCCTGGGCGGTGATCGCGGCGCTCTATGGCGCGGGGCTGTTGGCGGCCGGGCAATTTGCCAAGATTTCTTTGACCTTGGGCCCGCTGGCACAAAGCTATCCGGGCTGGCCCGTGGCCTTTGCGGTCTCTGGGGTGGCGGTGATGGGGATTGTTTTCGGTGTCATGGCCGGTGGGTTGACGGCCCGCATCGGTTCGCGCCGCGCGATCTTGGGCGGCTTGGTGCTGTCGGCGGTCGCGGGGGGGTGTCAGGCGGTCTTGCCGCCGTTTCCCATCCTGATGGCACTGCGCGTGGCCGAAGGGGCGGGGCATCTGGTGCTGGTCGTGGCGATCCCGACCCTGATGGCGGGCTTGGCCCGGCCGCAGGATCGCGCCGTGGTGATGGGGCTGTGGGCCACATTCTTCGGGGTGGGGTTTGCGCTGGCCGCGGTTGTGGTGGGCCAGAACGCGGGTGCGGTTTATGGCGGGCACGCGCTGCTCTGTGCGATCTTGGCCGCTGGCCTTTATCGGGTTTTGCCGGCGGGCGCGGTGGCCGGCCAGCCCTGGCCGCGCCTGTCGGACCATCTGGCGATCTATGCCGATCCGCGCCTGTTTGCGCCGGCGCTCGGCCATGGGATCTATGCGTTCGTGTTTCTGGCCGCCGTGACCTATCTGCCGGTGGCGTTGGATGCCGCGTGGTTGGGCCCGCTGCTGCCCCTTGTGGGTATCGTGGGCGCGCTTGCGGCGGGGGGCTTGGCGCGGCGGACGGGGCCCGGGGGGCTGGTTGTGGGCGGCTTTTTGGCCATGGCCGCGCTCTTTGCCGGGGCGCTGATCTGGCCGGGCGGGGCGGCCGGGCTGTCGGTGCTGGCGATGCTGATTTCGGGTGGGGTGGCCGGCGCGGGCTTTGCCGCCGTGCCGTGGCTGAACCCGACCGAGGCCGCCCGCGCAAAGGCCAATGGTGCGCTGGCCCAACTGGGCAATATCGGCACCTTTGCGGGCACCCCGGTTCTGGCGGCGCTGGGGGTGGGCGCCAGCTTGCCTTTTGCCATCGCGGTGGTGCTTTTCGGGGCGGGGGTGACGGCCATCGCCTATCGCGCGGCCAGATCGCGAAATGTTCCCGAAACGTTCTGACTTTTCGATTGGAGACTCAGGCCCGGCCGCCTATGTCTGACACAATGGTTAACCACAGGCTTCCCCATGCCCGAGATGAAGCAGATCGAGGTGCGCGGCGCGCGCGAACACAACCTCAAGAACATCGACCTCGACATTCCGCGCGACAAGCTGGTGGTGATCACCGGGCTGTCGGGCTCGGGCAAGTCGAGCCTGGCCTTTGACACCATCTATGCCGAAGGCCAGCGGCGCTATGTCGAAAGCCTGTCGGCCTATGCGCGCCAATTCCTCGACATGATGCAAAAGCCCGATGTCGATCACATCTCGGGGCTGAGCCCCGCGATTTCCATCGAGCAAAAAACCACCTCAAAGAATCCGCGCTCGACCGTGGGCACGGTGACCGAGATCTATGATTACCTGCGCCTGCTGTTCGCGCGGGCGGGCACGCCCTTTAGCCCGGCCACCGGCCTGCCCATCGAGGCGCAGCAGGTCCAGGATATGGTCGATCGCGTCATGGCGTTGCCCGATGGCACCCGCGCCTATCTGCTGGCGCCCATCGTGCGCGATCGCAAGGGCGAATATCGCAAGGAATTCATGGATCTGCGCAAGCAGGGGTTTCAGCGCGTCAAGGTCGATGGCGCGTTCTACGAATTGGACGAACCGCCGACGCTCGACAAGAAGTTCCGCCATGACATCGATGTGGTGATCGACCGCATCGTGGTGCGCGCAGGCATCGAAACGCGGCTGGCTGACAGTTTTCGCACCGCGCTCGACCTGGCCGATGGCATCGCGATTTTGGAAACCGCCCCTGCCGAAGGCGACCCCGAGCGCATCACCTTTTCCGAGAATTTTGCCTGCCCGGTGTCGGGTTTCACCATTCCGGAAATCGAGCCGCGCCTGTTTTCCTTCAATGCGCCTTTTGGCGCCTGCCCGGTCTGTGACGGCTTGGGGGCCGAACTGTTTTTTGACGAACGGCTGATGGTGCCCGATGCCGCGCTCAGCCTGGAAAACGGCGCCATCGCCCCCTGGCGCAAGGGCAAATCCCCCTATTTCACCCAAACCATCCAGGCCATCGCGCGCCATTACGGCTTCGATCCCAAGGCGGCATGGAAAGATCTGCCCGAAGCGGTGCAACAGGTGTTCCTGCGGGGCTCGGGGGATGAGGAAATCGCCTTTCGCTATGACGAGGGTGGGCGCGTCTACCAGGTCAAGCGCAGCTTCGAAGGCGTGATCCCGAACATGGAACGCCGCTACCGCGAAACCGACAGCGCCTGGATCCGCGAAGAATTCGAACAGTACCAGAACAACCGCCCTTGCGGGGCCTGCGGTGGGTATCGGCTGCGCCCCGAGGCGCTGGCCGTCAAGATCGCCGGGCTGCATGCCGGGCAGGTGGTGCAGATGAGCATCCGCGAAGCCCATGCCTGGTGCGAAGCCGTGCCCGCCCATTTGAGCGCCCAGAAAAACGAGATCGCGCGCGCCATCCTCAAGGAAATTCGCGAGCGCTTGGGTTTTCTGAACAACGTCGGTCTGGATTACCTGACGCTGGCGCGCAACGCGGGCACGCTGTCGGGCGGGGAAAGCCAACGCATCCGGCTGGCCAGCCAGATCGGGTCGGGGCTGACCGGCGTGCTTTATGTGCTGGACGAGCCTTCGATCGGGTTGCACCAGCGCGACAATGACCGGCTTTTGACCACGCTCAAGAACCTGCGCGATCAGGGCAACACGGTGATCGTCGTCGAACATGACGAAGAAGCCATCCGCGAGGCCGATTACGTCTTTGACATCGGGCCGGGGGCCGGGGTGCACGGGGGGCGCATCGTGGCCCATGGCACACCGGCCGCGATCACCGCTGATCCGGGCTCGATCACCGGCCAATACCTGTCGGGTGCCCGCCAGATCGCCGTGCCCAGCAGCCGACGCGCGGGCAACGGCCGCACGCTGACGGTCGTCAAGGCCACCGGCAACAACCTGCGCGAGGTGACGGCGGATTTTCCCTTGGGCAGGTTCATCTGCGTCACCGGCGTGTCGGGGGGCGGAAAATCGACGCTGACCATCGAGACACTGTTCAAGAATGCCGCCGTGAAGCTGAACGGGGCGCGCGAAACCCCGGCGCCGTGCGAAACGATCAAGGGGTTCGAACATCTCGACAAGGTGATCGACATCGACCAACGCCCCA
>JBEAQJ010000184.1:0-7083 GCA_041163945.1 Pseudomonadota bacterium | reverse complement strand
TGATGTCGCCGACCGAGGCATACCGGCGGTGCGAGCCGCCCAGAACCTTGATGCACTGAACCTTCCGGGCACCGGAATTGTCAGCCACATCCAGATTGGTCTGCATCTGGATCATTTGGTTTCTCCCGACGTCCGGGGCCGCCTTGTCAGGACATTGACCCCGGGGTTTCGATCAAACCGAGACATTCCCGGCCGCGTCAGACGCGGTCAAGAACCTCCCAGCGCTTGGTTTTCGACTTGGGCGCACATTCTTGAATGCGGACAGTGTCACCCACGTTGAACTGGTTGTTCTCGTCATGCGCCCGGTATTTCTTGGATTTCCGGATCGTCTTGGCCAGAACAGGATGCTTGAAGCGACGCTCGACCGAGACGGTCACCGTCTGGGCATTGGCATTCGAGGTCACGACGCCTTGCAGGATACGTTTGGGCATTTACTCAGGCCTCCCCTGCGGCGGCGGCAGCTTTTTCGTTCAGAATGGTCAGCACGCGGGCGGCGTCACGCTTGACGACGCGCATGCGCGCGGTGTTTTCAAGCTGGCCGGTGGCCTGCTGAAAGCGGAGGTTGAAGGCCTCTTTCTTGAGCTGGACAAGCTGGTCACGCAGCTGGTCCGGCGTCTTCTCGCGAAGTTCGCTGGCGTTCATCGCCTTGGTCCTTTCAACATCACGGGGACGCCCTTGCGCGCAAGGTCACGCCGATTCCCGTGGAGTTCGGTGAATAGAGGGGGCGTATAGGCGCAAAGCGGGGATGCCGCAACCCCATATTCCTTGCAATGATCCCGCGCTTGCCGCCGCGCTGACGGCGGGTGAGGCCGTGATGGACGAAAACCGCGACCTGCTTCAGGCGCTGGCGTGACCACACCCGTCTGGGTGCCGCTCCGCGCCGTTATCAGCTTTCACGACCGGCAGATCGCCCGCCACGGTGGTGCGTCTGGCATGCGCGACCTGGCCTTGCTCGAGGCGGCCTGCGCCCGCCCGCTGAACCGCGCAGCCTATGGCGAGACCGACCTGTATGTTCTGGCGGCCGCTTACGCTTTTGGCATTTGGAAGGCGCATGCCTTCATCGACGGGAACAAGCGGACGGCCTTTGTCACGACGCTGACCTTCTTGCGCCTGAACGGGTTTCAGATGCGGCCCGATCCGTCCGAGGGCGTTCGGATGATGGAGGATCTTGCATCGGGCAACGCGCCGGAGGCGGCGTTCGCGGCCTGGCTGGCGGCACTGACGCGATCGATCTGATCACCCCCACTTGTAGTTGAAGCTGACGCTGACCCGATCATCCTCGTCCATGTTCATCGGCACTTCGTGGCGCAACCAGCTTTCCCACAACAGCACATCGCCCGCGATAGGGCCGGGGTAGATGAAGGCGCGTAGTTCTTCGCGCGCGTCCTTGCGGCGGCTTGGGGCCGCCATCATCATCGCGTGGCGCGGATCTTCAAACTTGATCGAGCGTGCGCCCGGGGGCACCTGCACATAGGTGGTGCCGGAAATCACCGAATGGGGGTGAATGTGGCTGGTGTGAATGCCCCCCTCGGGCAAGATATTGATCCAGATGTCTTCCAGCACCAGCTTGCGGTTCTCAAGGTCGAATTCCAGATCGGCGGCAAAGGCGGCCACATGGGCATCGAGCGCCTTGACCAGCGTCTTGAACACCGGAAAGCGCCACGGCAGATCGGTGAGCGACGCATAGGAGGTGTAGCCGGGAAAGCCGTTTTCTTCGCACCAATCCTGCCCGGCCTCATCATCCTCGGCGATGGAAAAGCAAGACGCGACCAGCTCGTCCTGGTCGATGGCGGGGCCAAGCTCGGCCAGCTTGCCGTGATAGAGGCGCGTGACGAAGAGGGATTTTATGCTGGGCATGGGCGGTTTCCTTGCGGCTTTGTGTAGGGTGTGCCTTCAGGCGCACCAAGGCGCAACGTCAAAAGAAAAGGCCCCGGTCACTGCCGGGGCCTTTCTATTCTGAACGGGTCAGAAAACGCCGCTGGCGTTTTCGACCTTTACCAATCCTCGCGCACCACGGTGCGGGTCTTGATCGGCAGCTTCATGGCCGCCAGACGCAGAGCTTCGCGGGCGATATCCTCGGACACGCCATCGACCTCGAACATGATGCGGCCGGGCTTGACCTTGCAGGCCCAGTAATCGACCGAACCCTTGCCCTTGCCCATCCGAACCTCGACCGGCTTCGACGTCACGGGGGTATCCGGGAAAATCCGGATCCAGACCCGGCCCTGACGCTTCATGTGCCGGGTCAGCGCGCGACGGGCGGCCTCGATCTGGCGCGCGGTCACCCGTTCGGGCTGAAGCGCCTTCAGGCCAAAGGTGCCAAAGTTCAGGTCAGACCCGCCCTTGGCATCGCCGCTGATGCGGCCCTTGTGCATCTTGCGGAATTTTGTGCGCTTTGGTTGCAGCATCTCACTTCACTCCTCAACGGTCGCGACGTGGGCGCGGCGCCCCGCCGTCCTGGATCTCCTGCATGCGACGGTCACGGGCAGCGGGATCGTGCTCCATGATTTCGCCTTTGAAGATCCAGACCTTGATGCCGATGATCCCGTAGGGGGTCATGGCCTCACCCAGCGCATAATCGATATCGGCACGCAGCGTGTGCAGCGGCACGCGGCCTTCGCGATACCATTCCGTGCGTGCAATCTCGGCGCCACCAAGACGGCCCGCAACATTCACACGAATGCCCAAAGCCCCCATGCGCATGGCGTTCTGAACCGCACGCTTCATGGCGCGGCGGAACGACACGCGGCGTTCCAGCTGCTGAGCGATCGATTCCGCCACCAGCTGCGCGTCAAGCTCGGGCTTGCGCACCTCAACGATGTTCAGGTGCAGCTCGGATGCGGTCAGCGCGGCCAGTTTCTTGCGCAGGGTTTCGATGTCTGCGCCTTTCTTGCCGATGATCACGCCCGGACGCGCGGTGTGGATCGTCACCCGGCACTTGCGGTGCGGGCGCTCGATGATCACACGGCTGACGCCGGATTGCTTGCATTCCTCGGCCACGAACTCGCGGATCTTGAGATCCTCGAGCAGCAGCTTGCCGTATTCCTTTGTGTCGGCATACCAGCGGCTGTCCCAGGTGCGGTTGACCTGAAGACGCATGCCAATCGGGTTGACCTTGTGTCCCATTACGCAGTCTCCTCGACCTGGCGGACCTTGATGGTCAGCTCGCTGAAGGGCTTTTGGATTTTGCCGAAACGGCCACGCGCCCGCGGACGGCCGCGCTTCATCACAAGGTTCTTGCCGACCCAGGCCTCGGCGACGACAAGACCGTCGACGTCCAGACCGTGGTTGTTCTCGGCATTGGCGATGGCCGACTGCAGACATTTCTTCACGTCAAGCGCAATGCGCTTTTTCGAGAAGGTCAGATCGGTCAATGCCTTTTCCACCTTCTTGCCGCGGATCATGGCCGCGACGAGGTTCAGCTTCTGCGGGCTGGTTTTCAGCATCCGCAGCTTGGCCATCGCCTCGTTGTCCGCCACGCGGCGGGGATTTGTATCCTTGCCCATGGCTTACTTCCTCTTGGCTTTCTTGTCAGCCGCGTGACCGTAATAGGTCCGCGTCGGCGAATATTCCCCGAACTTCTGGCCGATCATTTCCTCGGTCACGCTGACCGGGATATGTTTCTGACCATTGTAGACCCCAAAGGTGAGGCCCACGAACTGCGGCAGAATGGTGGAGCGGCGCGACCAGATCTTGATGACCTCGCTGCGGCCCGATTCCCGGGATTTTTCGGCCTTCTTGAGGACGTGAACGTCGACAAAAGGCCCTTTCCAGACAGAACGCGGCATCTGTTAGCGCCCCTTCTTCTTGGCGTGGCGCGAGCGGATGATAAGCTTCTGGCTCGCCTTGTTCCGGTTGCGGGTCTTGCGGCCCTTGGTGTCCTTGCCCCAGGGCGTCACCGGCGTACGGCCACCGGACGTGCGACCTTCACCACCGCCATGGGGGTGATCGATCGGGTTCATCGCGACACCGCGCACCGACGGACGCTTGCCCATGTGGCGCACGCGACCGGCCTTGCCGAGGTTCTGGTTCGAATTGTCGGGGTTCGACACGGCACCGACCGTGGCCATGCATTCCTGGCGCACCAGCCGCAGTTCGCCCGACGACAGGCGCAGCTGCGCATAGCCGCCGTCGCGACCCACGAACTGGGCGTAGGTGCCGGCCGCACGGGCCAGCTGCCCGCCCTTGCCGGGCTTCAGCTCGATGTTGTGAACGATCGTTCCGATCGGCATGCCGGAGAACGGCATCGCGTTGCCCGGCTTGATGTCGACCTTGGCACCGGCGACGACCTTGTCGCCCACGCCCAGTCGCTGCGGGGCCAGGATATAGGCCTGTTCACCGTCCTCATAGCGCACCAAGGCGATGAACGCCGTGCGGTTGGGATCGTATTCGATCCGCTCGACGGTGGCCGAGATGTCCAGCTTGTTGCGCTTGAAATCGACGATGCGATACAGACGCTTTGCGCCACCACCACGCCGGCGTGCGGTGATCCGTCCGGTATTGTTCCGGCCGCCATTGCCCGTCAAACCCTCGGTAAGGGATTTGACCGGACGGCCTTTCCAAAGCTCCGAACGGTCGATCAGCACCAGCCCGCGCTGGCCCGGCGTCGTCGGCTTGTACGACTTGAGTGCCATGCTTTCTGTCTTCCGTTGCTTTGCGGGGCGCATGGCCCCGATTTTGGTATAGGGCCCCGAAGGTCCCCGGTGGAAATCGCGGTGTGGGTGGCGTGTTCTGCCACCGACACCGGGAAATTTCAGCGGCCCCGGATGTCTCCGGAGCCGTCAGGATGCCGCGACCTATTAAAGACCGGTGGCAACGTCAATGGTGTTGCCCTCTTCGAGCGTCACATAGGCTTTCTTGACGTCGTTGCGGGTGCCGGGGCGCCCACGAAAACGCTTGTTCTTGCCCTTGGTGATGGTCGTGTTCACGGCCTTCACCTTGACGCCAAACAGGGCCTCGACGGCCTGCTTGATCTGCGGCTTGTTCGAACCCATCGCCACCTCGAAGACCACGGCGCCGTTTTCGGATGCCATGGTGGCCTTTTCGGTGATGATCGGCTTGCGGATCACGTCGTAATGTTCTGCCTTGGCGGTCATTGCAGGCGAGCCTCCAGTGCTTCGAGACCGGCGCGGGTGATGACCAGCGTGTCCCGCTTGAGGATGTCGTAGACATTGGCGCCCATCGACGGCAGGACATCCAGACCTTCGATGTTGCGCGCGGCCATGGCGAAGTTCTCATCCACGGTGGCCCCGTCGATGATCAGCGCCCGCTTCCAGCCAAGGTTCTTGATCTGCTTGGCAAGTGCGGCCGTCTTGGGGCTTTCGACCAGGGCGGCATCCAGCACAACCAGGTTGCCCTCGGCGGCCTTGGCGCTCAGCGCATGCTTCAGGCCCAGCTGGCGGAACTTCTTGGGCAGGTCATGCGCATGGCTGCGCGGTGTCGGGCCCTTGTAGATCCCCCCCTTGCGGAAGATCGGCGCGTTGCGGTCGCCGTGGCGTGCGCCGCCGGTGCCTTTTTGCTTGTAGATCTTCTTGGTGGAATAGCTGGTCTCCATGCGGGTCTTGACCTTGTGGGTGCCGGCCTGCGCCTTGTTGCGCTGCCAACGGACCACACGGTGCAAGATGTCGGCACGCGGATCGAGGCCGAAGATGTCTTCGCCCAGATCGACCGAGCCGGCCTTGCCGCCGTCCAGTTTGATCACGTCGAGTTTCATTGCTCAGCGTCCTTCTGTTCGACCGCAACCTCGGCGGCGGCGGGTGCCGCATCTTGCACGGCGGCCTTGGCGGCCGACCGCAGCGCTGCGGGCAGCACGGCATTCTCGGGGAAGGGCTTCTTGACCGCATCCTTCACCGTCACCCAGCCACCCTTGTTGCCGGGCACAGCGCCCTTGACCATGATCAGGCCACGGTCGCTGTCGGTGCGCACCACCTGCAGGTTCTGGGTCGTCACACGGGCAGCGCCCATGTGGCCGGCCATCTTCTTGCCCTTGAACACCTTGCCGGGATCTTGGCACTGGCCGGTCGAGCCGTGTGAACGATGGCTGACCGACACACCATGCGAGGCGCGCAAGCCGCCGAAGTTGTGCCGCTTCATGGCACCGGCAAAACCCTTACCGATCGAGGTGCCCGTCACATCGACGAACTGGCCTTCGAAATAGTGGTCGGCAATGATTTCTTCGCCGACGGGCAGCATGTTTTCGGCATCCACGCGGAATTCCACAAGCTTGCGCTTGGGGGCCACGTTGGCGGCGGCGAAATGGCCGCGCATCGGGGCCGAGACACGCTTGACCTTGGCCGTTCCGGCGCCGAGCTGGACGGCGGTGTAGCCGTCGGTTTCGGGCGTCCGCTGGGCCACGACCTGCAGATTATCGAGTTGAAGAACGGTCACCGGCACCTGCCGGCCGTCTTCCATGAACAGCCGGGTCATGCCCAGCTTCTTGGCGATCACACCAGAGCGCAACATGGTCAGTGCCCCCCTCAGACCTTGATCTCGACATCCACGCCGGCGGCGAGGTCGAGCTTCATCAGCGCGTCCACCGTCTGCGGGGTCGGATCGACGATATCGAGCAGACGCTTGTGGGTGCGAATTTCCCACTGGTCGCGCGATTTCTTGTCGATGTGGGGTCCACGCAGAACCGTGAACTTCTCGATCTTGTTGGGCAACGGAATCGGCCCGCGGACTTGCGCGCCGGTGCGCTTCGCGGTGTTCACGATCTCCGCGGTGGAGGCATCGAGAACCCGGAAATCGAACGCTTTCAGGCGGATCCGGATATTCTGGCTGGCAATCGCCATCTTGTTTTCCTTTCAGTTGAGAGGAGGGGCCGTTTCCCGCCCCTCGTCGAACCGGTTTCATTGATCCGGTCTTTTCGACCGGTGAAGGCCGCGCGTTTACAGCGCGACCTTCGGCAGTTCAAGCCATTCCAGACGGCGCGCGGGCATTTTCATGCAAGGCGCGCGCCGTGGTCTGTCTTTGTGTCTCAGGCGAGGATCTTGGACACCACGCCGGCGCCGACGGTGCGGCCGCCTTCGCGGATGGCAAAGCGCAGCCCGTCTTCCATCGCGATCGGCGCAATCAGCTCGACCG
>JBEAQJ010000183.1:0-9278 GCA_041163945.1 Pseudomonadota bacterium | reverse complement strand
GCATTGATGAAGGCCGATTGCGGGATTTCGACCTTGCCGAACTGGCGCATCTTTTTCTTGCCGGCCTTTTGCTTGTCCAGAAGCTTGCGCTTGCGCGTGGCGTCCCCGCCATAGCATTTCGCCGTCACATCCTTGCGCATGGCCGACAGCGTTTCGCGCGCGATCACCCGCCCGCCGATGGCCGCCTGGATCGGGATCTTGAACATGTGGCGCGGGATCAGCTCTTTCAGCTTTTCAACCAGCTGGCGCCCGCGGCCTTCGGCGCGGTCGCGGTGAACCATCATCGACAGCGCGTCGACGGGTTCATCGTTCACAAGGATCGACATCTTGACCAGGTAATCTTCGCGATAGCCGGTCATCTGGTAGTCGAAGCTGGCATAACCCTTTGTCACCGATTTCAGCCGGTCATAAAAATCGAACACCACCTCGTTCAAGGGCAGGTCATAGACCACCATCGCGCGGCTGCCGGCATAGGTCAGATCCAGCTGTTCGCCACGCCGATCCTGGCACAGCTTCAGCACATCGCCCAGGTAATCATCGGGCACCAAGATGGTGGCCTTGATGCGCGGCTCCTCGATATGATCGACATAGGTCAGATCGGGCATGTCGGCGGGGTTGTGCAGCTCGACCATGGTGCCGTCGCGCATGTGCACATGATAGATCACCGAGGGCGCCGTGGTGATCAGTTCGATGTCATATTCCCGTTCCAGCCGGTCGCGGACCACTTCGAGATGCAACAGCCCCAGAAACCCGCAGCGAAAACCGAACCCAAGGGCGGCCGATGTTTCCATCTCGTAGGTGAAGGACGCATCGTTGAGCGCCAGCTTTTCGATGGCGTCGCGCAGATCCTCGAATTCGTTGGTGTCGACGGGAAAGAGCCCGCAGAACACAACCGGGATCGAGGGTTTGAAACCGGCCAAGGCCGTGTCGCAAGGCCGCTTTTCATGGGTGATGGTGTCACCCACGCGGGTGTCGCGCACCAGCTTGATCTGTGCCGTGAAGAACCCGATTTCCCCCGGGCCCAGTTCGGCGATGTCTTGCATCGCGGGCTTGAACACGCCCAGGCGGTCGATCTGGTAGCTGCCACCGGTGCGCATCATGCGGATGCGGTCGCCCTTCTTGATCACGCCGTCGATGACGCGGATCAGCACGACGACGCCCAGGTAGGGGTCGTAGTAGCTGTCGACCAGCATCGCCTTGAGGGGCGCATCGCGGTCGCCCTTGGGCGCGGGCAGCCGGGTGACGATCGCCTCCAGCACATCGGGGATGCCAAGGCCCGATTTGGCCGAAATCGCGATCGCCTCTGAGGCGTCGATGCCGATCACATCCTCGATCTGTTCCTTGACGCGATCGGGTTCGGCGGCAGGAAGGTCGATCTTGTTGAGAACCGGCACGATTTCATGGTTGGCATCGATGGCCTGATAGACATTGGCCAGCGTCTGGGCCTCGACCCCCTGGCTGGCATCGACCACCAGCAGCGACCCTTCGACCGCGCGCATCGAGCGGCTGACTTCATAGGCAAAATCGACGTGGCCGGGGGTGTCGATCAGGTTCAGCACATAGGTTTGCCCGTCGCGCGCGGGGTATTCGATGCGCACGGTGTTGGCTTTGATCGTGATGCCGCGCTCGCGCTCGATATCCATGCTGTCGAGGATCTGTTCTTGCATATCCCGTTCGGCCACGGTGCCGGTCATCTGGATCAACCGGTCGGCCAGCGTGGATTTGCCATGGTCGATATGGGCGACGATGGAGAAGTTTCGGATGCGCGAAAGCTCGGTCATGGATGGCCTGCTTGGGGTGATGCTCTTGCGCCAGATAGCGGAAGGGGCGGGGTGGGAAAAGGGCCAAAGCCATCAACCGGCTGTCGGTCACGCACATCGTGGCGCCGCGGCCCGGGAAGCTGGCACCGGGCTGGCCACACAAGGCGCCCGGTGCCGGTTCACCTTCAGCCGCCCGAAGGCTGCCCATGGCCATGGCCATGGCCTTGATCCTGCCCATCGCCGTGGGTGCCATGGGTTTGGTGATCGGTGCCGTGTTCCATGGCGCCGCCATGGCTGGGCATACGTTCCAGATCGACCGGAACACTCAGCACCAGCGGATCGGCCCGTTCGAATTCCAGCGTCAATTCGATCGTGTCGCCGTGGTTCAGCGGCCGTGTCAATCCAAGGAACATGACATGCAGCCCCCCCCGTTCGAGATAGACGGTGCTGTCGGCGGGCAGCGGGATGCCGTCTTGTAGCTTGATCATCTGCATCACGCCTTCGGCGGTCTGCACATGGGTGTGCAATTCCACCCGCTCGGCAACATCGGAGCGGGCCGCCAGAATGCGGTCATCGGTCTGGGTCGGGTTGATGACAGCCATGAAGGCCGCCCCCGTAACGGCCATCGCGCTGGCGGCGCGGGCGTAGGCGTCGTGCACCTGTATCTGGGCGACGGCGAGGCTGGGCAGAAGCGCGAGCGCCCCCGCCATGAATAGCGGTTTGAAGAACATGAATCCGGTCTCCGGTCTGGTCAAAAGGTCAGGGTCAGGCAGGCACGATCAAACCGCCACGGGCGGCGCGCGGGCCTGAACACCAGACGCCTTGCGCGCCGGGGGCCAGTTGGAAAGGGCGGCCCAAGCCCCGCCCTTGGACAAGAGCGCCGGACCCAAGGCGCCGGGCGCGGCGGGCGGCACATCGAAAGACGACAAAAGGCAGTCAAGGCAGGTCGGGCGATCCAGCGTGACCGGCTGGCCATCGCCGTCGAACAGCGGCAGGCCGTCATGGGCCAGGATCACCGGCGCCGGACCAGTAACCGAACACAGCTGCCCGTCGGCAGCCATTGCGCCGCGCGCCATGCCGGCGGCCACGCCCGTGGCGATCACCGCCATGGCCACCAAAGACAGGATCAGGCTGCGCAATCTCTGCATGCGCCCATCATGTCGGCTGCGGCGACCGGCGGAAACGCGACAAAAAGACAAACGCCCCGCCGGGGTCATCCCGTGGGGCGTTGCAAAGCCGATCGGATCGGTCAGGTCAGATCAAGCCTGCGCGGCTTGTGCCTTTTCGATCTCGCGCTTGATCTTCAGCGCGCGGTCGGACAATTCGGCATCCTTGGCCTTTGCCATGAAGGCATCCAGACCACCGCGGTGATCAACGGTGCGCAGCGCCGCGTTCGAGATGCGCAACTTGAAGCTGCGATCCAGAACGTCAGAGCCCAGCGTCACCTCGGTCAGGTTCGGCAGGAAGCGCCGCTTGGTCTTGTTGTTGGCGTGGCTGACATTGTTGCCAACCATCGGGCCCTTGCCGGTCAGTTCGCAGACACGCGACATGATGTTGTCCTCAAGCTCGGAAACGGAAACGGGCGCAGGCACAGGGCCTCGCCCGGAAATCTTGCGGGGGGATACGGGGCAGGTCCGGCGCTGTCAAGCCGGGAATCGGCGCTGCCGCTTGTTCGCATGCGCGCGCCGCGTCAGGATGGGGGCGCCGGGCCCGGATCACGCCCGACCCAGCCAGGGGCAAGATGCAGGAAACCGAGCTTTACGCGCCGATCAAGGCCTTTCTGGAGTCGGCGGGCTACACCGTGAAATCCGAAATCGGCCCGGCCGATGTCGTGGCCCTGCGCGCGGGGCACGAACCGGTCATCATCGAATTGAAAACAGGGTTTTCGCTGGCGCTGTTCCATCAGGCCGTGGCGCGGCTGGCGCTGAGCGATCAGGTCTATCTGGCGGTGCCGGCAGGCCAGGGGCAGCGGTTTCGCAAGGCCTTGGCCGACAACATCCGCTTGGCCCGCCATCTGGGGGTGGGGTTGCTGACGGTGCGTCTGTCCACCGGTCTGGTCGAGGTGCATTGCGAACCCGGAAGCCCGGTTCCGCGTCGATCCGCGCCCAAGCAGCGGGCGCTTTTGGCTGAATTTGCCCGCCGGCAGGGCGACCCGAATCTGGGCGGCGCGCGCGGTGTGCGGGTGACGGCCTATCGCCAAGATGCCCTGCGCTGTGCGCAGCATCTGGCCGCGGCGGGGGCCTGTCGCGGGGCCGCGGTCAAGGCCGCGACCGGGGTGGCGCGGGCGACCACGTTGATGCGTGACAATCATTACGGTTGGTTCCTGCGCTTGGGCGGCGGCGTCTATGACCTGAGCGATGTGGGCCGCGCGGCGCTGGGCGCCGGGTCGGGGAGCAACAGGGAAAATCCAGATGCTGTGGGGTAGAAATGCCATCTACCCAACCCCTACGGGCTGGCCTATAGTGGCTGTGGATAACCGGGGCATCAGACCCTATGGCTGAGGTTGTGGCAGGCTTGTCGGCCGCCCGAGGGACGAGGAGGGGAGGCCGATGCGCTGCCCATTTTGCGGTAATGTCGACACCCAAGTGAAGGATTCGCGCCCCGCCGAGGATCACGTGGCGATCCGTCGTCGGCGGTTTTGCCCGGCCTGCGGTGGGCGGTTCACCACCTATGAACGGGTGCAGCTGCGCGATCTGGTGGTGGTCAAATCCTCGGGCCGCCGCGAAGATTTCGACCGCGACAAGCTGGAACGTTCGGTCCGCATCTCGATGCAGAAGCGCCCGATCGAACCCGAACGTATCGATCAGATGGTATCGGGAATCGTGCGGCGGCTGGAAAGCCTTGGCGAAACCGACATCTCGTCCAAACAGATCGGCGAGATCGTGATGGAACGTTTGGCCGCCATCGACACGGTCGCCTATGTCCGCTTTGCCAGCGTCTACAAGAATTTCCAGGCGACCGACGATTTCGAGGATTTTCTGGCCGAACTGGCCCCCCCCGCCCCCAAGACCGACGGTTGATCGATGGCGTCGGGCGAAGACGCCCGCTGGATGCAGCTGGCGCTGGGCTTGGGCGCGCGCGGTTTGGGCCGCGTCTGGCCCAACCCGGCGGTGGGCTGTGTCATCGTGCGTGCGGGCCGGGTGGTGGGGCGCGGCTGGACCCAGGATGGCGGCCGGCCCCATGCCGAAACCATGGCCCTGGCGCAAGCAGGCGCCAACGCCCACGGGGCCACCGCCTATGTCAGTCTTGAGCCCTGCAGCCACCACGGCCAGACCCCGCCCTGCGCCGATGCGCTGATCGCGGCCGGTGTGGCGCGCGTGGTCGTGGCGCTGGGCGATCCCGATCCGCGGGTTTCGGGCCGCGGGCTGGCGGCGCTGCGCGCCGCCGGCATCACCGTCACCGAAGATGTCTGCGCCCCAAAAGCTCGGATCGCCCATCGCGGTTTCCTGACGCGCGTGACCCAGGGCCGGCCGATGGTGACGTTGAAACTGGCCACTTCGGTCGATGGGCGCATCGCGACGGCCACGGGCGAAAGCCGGTGGATCACGGGCGCGCCTGCGCGTGCTTGGGTGCATGGGCTGCGCGCCAGCCATGATGCGGTATTGGTGGGCGCCGGCACGGCGCGCCAGGATGATCCCGGCCTGACGGTGCGGGGTCTTGGCATCGCCCATCAGCCGGTGCGCATCGTCGTGTCGCGCCGGCTGGATCTGCCGCTCGACAGCCAATTGCGCCGCAGCGCCGGCGATGTGCCGGTCTGGCTTTGCCATGGCCCCGATGCACCCGCTGCGGCCAAGGCCGCTTGGGATGACGCCGGCGCCCATCGGATCGCGGTGGGCGCTGGGCCGGGGGGGCAACTGGATCTGGCCGCGGTGCTTGCGGCCTTGGGTGATGCGGGGCTCACGCGCATCTTGTGCGAGGGCGGCGGAACGCTGGCCGCCGGTCTTTTGTCGGCCGATCTGGTCGATGATCTGGTGGTGATCTCGGCCGGCATGGCGCTGGGCGCCGAAGGTCGGCCTGCGGTGGGGGCGATGGGCATCGCGGCCTTGGTCGAAGCGCCCCGTTTCATCTTGCAAGACACCCGGCCGCTTGGGGCCGATGTCGTATGCCTGTGGCGCCGCGACCCTGACCGGGCCATGGGCTGAACGGGCTTGCGCAACGCAGGGCGAGGCGACAAACAGGGCCCACAGCCATGCAGGCCGAAACGGGGGGCGAGATCATGAAATGGGCCAGAGGAACAACGGCCGCGGGTCAAACGATCATCGGCGTGATCGCACAAGACAGCCTGGAACCGCGCGCAGCGCTCGGGTCTGACAGCGTGGTGGGCGCGCCGGTGCGGCTTGCCGATCTGACGCTTTTGCCCCCTGTCGTGCCGGGCAAGTTCATCGGCTTGTGGAACAATTTCAAGGCCGCCGCCGAAAAGGGCGGCCATGCACACCCGGCCCATCCGCTCTACTTTCTCAAACCCGATAGCGCGTTGTCAGGGCCGGGGGCTGTGGTCACGATCCCCGAGGCGGCGGGGCGCGTCGTCTTCGAAGGCGAATTGGGCATCGTGATCGGTCAGACCTGCAAGGCCGTGACGCCCGAGGCCGCCCAAGACGCGATCCTGGGCTACACCTGCGTCAATGATTTCACGTCGCTGGGCGTGCTTTTCGCCGATCCGTCCTTTCCACAGTGGACACGCGCCAAGGGCTTCGACGGCTTCGGGGTGATCGGTCCGGTGATCGCCACGGGTCTTGATTGGCGCGCGCTGACGGTGCAGGTGCTGGTCAACGGGCGCGAACGCCAAGCCTACGAGGCCTCCGACATGATCTTGTCGCCGCCCGAAATCGTCAGCCTTCTGTCCCACGACATGACGCTCGCCCCCGGCGATGTCATCGCCTGCGGCACCTCGCTCGGCGCGGGGCCGGTCAAGGCGGGGATGGAGGTCGAGGTGGTCATCGAGGGGATCGGCGGGTTGAAGGTGACGATGGGGTAGGGTGTTCCCTGTCTGCACGCGAAATTACCCTGCGCGAACTGCCGTTCTCGGGCCACGCCTCGCAACTGATAGCGATTCCGGGATGGTCGGGGCTCCTTGCGCGCGCCGTCTTTCGAAATGCGCTCGTCGCGATGTGGGGAACCATCGGTTTCAAGACCCATCGGATTGCTGGTTTGACGCAGGATCGCGCAGAGCGCCGCGGCCGCGCATCGCGTGGTGGCGGCGGAAGCCGCAGCGATCAGATATCGATCCGGAAGTCGTGAATGACGCCGTCCGCCATGATGGCCAGAACCTCGGTCGCCTCTTGCACGGCGCCCGCGTAGCTACGCATCGCGGTGTCCGGCTCTCGAACGGGAAATCTGCGGTAGAAGTGATGCATAAGCCCCAGCCGCGACACGCCCAACCCATGGGCGAGCAGCGTCATCATCTCGATCCAATAGGTGGCTCCTCGTTGGGAGGGCGGCGCGGGGCGCGTGCGGCGGCGCGGTCCTTGTCGGCCATGGCGCGGGCGATGCGCGCCTCTGACCAGCCCTTGCGGCGGTATCGGGCAATGTCGGTCTCGCGGGCGGCACCTCGGTCTGAGGTTACTGAACGCGCATGACCAAGATAAGTGCCGCAATCGCAAAAGCCCCTGATCAGGGCGTATTCCCTTTCCTGTGGTCCAAGAAGCGGACGCAGGCCTGGAGTATCGACGCGTTCGGCCCGGCGGGCATGTCCGCGCCTGTCAAGCGTCGCCAGAAGCGCATTGATGCGGTCGATGTCGTCACAGGCGGCGATCAGGGTGATGAAAGTGCACATAGCTTCACCGCGGGCCCCGCCGTTCCAGCCAGCGGCTAATCCTCGTGGCAAGGATAATTGCCAAGGTCATTCCGGCGACGTTGCGCAGATCACGGGCCGGGCTCTCGGCCGGGAGCGGGAAAAGGGTGGCAAGCCCCCAGAGAAACGCACCGGTCAGCGCACCGCACAGGGCCATTAAGAGGCCAAGTTCCAGCGCAAATCGCGTGATTTTCCGATCCAATGGCGTCATGTGACCTTATCCCACACCGCAAAAAGGTCCAACGCGCGCGCCAGTGCGGCGATGATCGCGTCCAGCACGAGGCCGCCCGCGACTGTGGCGACCGCGATCCCGTCAGGCAGGGCGGCGCGCAGACGTTTCAGCCGCGCAGGCGTTGCGTAAAGGAAATGCTCGATACGATATGGCATATCGGATCAGCCTTCGGTCCGTTGCCCCGGGATTTCTTCGAACACCCGGACGCTGTCGATCCGAACGATCACCTTGCCGCCATCCGCCCGCCGCATCACGGCCAATTGGCGCAGCGACCATTCCATCTCGCCGTCCGTTTGCACAAGGCCTTCGAACCGCAAAGCTGTCAGGCGATGACCAGACGATAGAACAAGATTGTAATAGCATCCGTCCTCGAAAAGGGCCGACGCAGACCTGACCCGAATACCGGTTTGGTGCGGACCCAGTTTCGGCAACCACTTGAAAAAGATCGAAAGCCCTATGATCAGTGCAGCAATCGCCGTTGATACTATAAGAGCCTTACCAAGAAACTGAGCAAGATCCGACATCATTCACACACTCGTATACCACCGGTGACAATATGCTTCGTGTCTTGTCTTGATCAACGGTCTTGTGCGGGGTTGTTTGGCTCTTCCATTCAGGTTCGCATCTGCCACCTGAACGCCATCCAGTAAAATTTTGTGGTCTTTGAACTTCGGTACTAGCCTCTGAGTACCCCCCGCTCACCGCCACATCCAAGCCTGTCCCGCAAACCAACCCTGAAGCTTTGCCAGTGCCCGCAGGCCGGGGCGGCCGCGCAGGCCCGCGCCGCTGGCCAGCCGGTCAAGCGCCACCTCGGGTGGGCAGGGCAGGCCGGTCAGCGGGTCGTGGTAGCGCGGATAGGCGATCAGCGCCGCATGGGCCAGCGCCGTCAGGCTGGGGCGCGCGCGCCGGTGCGGGGCGGCCGGCCCCAGATCGCGGGTCAGGCCCCAGCCGGCATAGAAGGGCGTGCCAAGGCAGGTGACAGGCACGCCGCGCAACAGCGCCTCGAAGCCCAGGCCCGAGGTGATCGTCACAACCCCGTCGACCTGCGCCAACAGCGCCGCCGGATCGCCCCCCGCCAGCACCGCATCGGCGCATCGGTCCAGCACGTCTTGCGCCACCGCCCCTTGGCGTAACCCTGCCACCACATCGGGGTGTGGCTTGTACAAGATCACCGCGTCGGGATGCAGCGCG
Source organism: Pseudomonadota bacterium (assembly GCA_041163945.1). Lineage (GTDB taxonomy): Bacteria > Pseudomonadota > Alphaproteobacteria > Rhodobacterales > Rhodobacteraceae > Roseicyclus. Next base: position 304 of record JBEAQJ010000183.1, on the reverse strand, counting down.
CGGGCCCGGTGCAGCAGGTCTGCGTTCGTGCGCACCGCCCCCGCCCCCTGCCGGACCGAGGCATCATCTTCGACCTGTCCGGGCACGAGGATCAGCGCGCGACCGCCGGTCAGGGGCAGGGCCGGCGTGGTGGCGCCGGGGTTGTATTTGGTGACTCCCAGCGCCACCAGCCGGGCCACAACGGCTTCGGCGCGCTGCAAGTCCCGGGGTGCCATCGTGGCTGCCTCTGCGATCAACCGATCCAGCCGGCTTTCACGGGTCGGGTCGTGATAGATGCCCCGATCATCGACCACCAGCGACAGCG
>JBEAQJ010000182.1:0-11451 GCA_041163945.1 Pseudomonadota bacterium | reverse complement strand
GAACACGACAGCTCCTACAAGCAAGAAGAAGGCGCGCTGTACAACGCGCGCGACATGGCGGTGCTGCGGGCCTCGCTCAACCAGGCGCAGGTGGTGTTGGCATCGGCCACGCCGTCGCTGGAAAGCTGGGCCAATGCGCAGGCCGGAAAATACGCCCGGCTGGATCTGACCGCGCGCTTTGGCGCATCGGTTCTGCCGCAGATGCGCGCCATCGACATGCGAACCGAGGATCTGCCGGCGCAAGCGTGGATTTCGCCCAGCCTGCAGGCGGCGGTGGCCGCCTGTCTGGGGCGGGGTGAACAGGCGCTCTTGTTCTTGAACCGGCGCGGCTATGCGCCGGTGACGCTTTGCCGGGCCTGCGGCGCGCAGGTCGGCTGCGACCACTGCGATGCGCGCATGGTCGAACATCGGTTTCAGAAGCGACTGATCTGCCATCAATGTGGCGACACCAAGCCCTTGCCCGAAACCTGCCCGGCCTGTGGCGTGGCGGGCAAGATGGCGGCAATCGGTCCGGGGGTGGAACGCATCGCCGAAGAAGCGGCCCGGCTGTTTCCGCAAGCGAAGCTGGCCATTCTCAGTTCCGACCTGTTTGGATCTGCGCGCGCGCTCAAGGCGCAGATCGAGGCGATCGCGGCGGGTGCGGCGGACATCATCATCGGCACGCAGTTGGTCGCCAAGGGGCACAATTTCCCCCAACTCACCCTTGTCGGCGTGATCGACGCCGATCTGGGTTTGCAGGGCTCGGATCTGCGCGCTGCCGAACGCACCTTTCAGTTGATGCGGCAGGTTTCGGGCCGCGCGGGGCGCGCCCATGCGCCCGGGCTGGCGCTGTTGCAGAGCTTTCAGCCCGAGCATCCGGTGATCCGGGCGATCCTGTCGGGGGACGAAGAAGGGTTCTGGCGCGCCGAGGCCGCCGAGCGCGAGGCCACGGCAATGCCGCCTTTCGCGCGGCTGGCGGGGGTCATCATCACCGCCGATGATGCCGCCGCCGCCTTCGATCTGGGCACGCGGCTGGCGCGACAGGACGGGGCGCTGCGCGACATCGGGGCGATGGTCTATGGGCCGGCGCCCGCCCCCATCGCGCGGGTGCGCGGACGCCACCGGGTGCGGCTGTTGGTCAAGGCGCCCAAGGGTGCGGCGTTGCAGCCGGCCATCGCGCGCTGGATCGCGCCGGTGCGCCAAAGTGCCAAGCTGCGGCTTGCGGTCGATATCGATCCGCAAAGCTTTTTCTGATAGCGGTTTTCATGGCCCCCGAACCCCGCTAAGGAAACCGCGTCACACCCCAAGCCCGGTGCAACCCATGTCCGCCCCGATCCGTCCCCAGCCCGGAATCCTCGAGATTGCGCTTTACCAAGGTGGCCAATCTGAACTGCAGGGCGTGGCCGAACCGCTCAAGCTCAGCTCGAACGAAAACCCCTTTGGCCCATCACCCGCCGCATTGGCGGCGATGACGCGTGTGCTGGGCGAAAGCCACCGTTACCCGTCGACCGATCATGCGCCGCTGCGTCACGCCATTGCCGCCGTCGAAGGGCTGGACTCCGATCGCATCATCTGTGGCGTCGGGTCCGACGAGATCATCCATTTCCTGTGCCAAGCCTATGCCGGACCGGGGCAGGAGGTGATGCACACCGAACATGGCTTTGCCATGTATCGGATCAGCGCGCTGGCAGCCGGCGCCACGCCGGTCGAAGTGCCCGAACGCGCGCGCGTGGTCGATGTGGATGCCATTTTGCAACGGGCCGGCCCCAAGACGGCCCTGGTGTTCATCGCCAATCCCGCCAACCCGACGGCCACCTTTCTGCCCATGGACCAGATCACCCGACTGGCCGATGGGTTGCCCGACAGCTGCATTCTGGTGCTCGATGGTGCCTATGCCGAATTCGTCGATGGCTATGACGGCGGGGCGGGCCTGGTCGACAGCCGCGCCAATATCGTGATGACACGCACCTTTTCCAAGGCCTATGGGCTGGGCGGCTTGCGGGTGGGCTATGGCTACGGCCCGCGTCCGATCATCGATGTGCTGAACCGGATCCGCGGCCCCTTCAACCTGTCGGGCGTGGCGCTGGCCGGTGCCGAGGCGGCGGTGGGTGACAGGGCCTGGGTGGCGGAGTGCCTGCGCGCGAATGCCGCCGAACGGGCCCGTCTTGTGGGTGGTTTGCGCCAGCTGGGGCTGGAATGTGATACCAGTTTTGCCAATTTCGTGCTCGCCCGCTTCCCCGATGCGGCGGCGGCGCTGGGCGCCCAGGCGCATCTGAACCGCCACGGCATCATCGTGCGCCATCCCAAAAGCTATGGCTTTGCCCATGCCCTGCGCATCACTGTGGGGCGGGCCCAAGACAATGACCGCGTGCTGGGCGCGCTGGCGGAATTCCAGGGGGCGGCATGAGCGTGATTTACAACCGCGTGGCCTTGATCGGTCTGGGCCTGATCGCGGGGTCCATGGCCCATGCGATGCGGCGCGCCGGGCTGGCCGGCGAAATCGTGGGAACCGCGCGTTCGGCCCAGACACGCGCCATCGCCAGCGAGATCGGCCTGTGCGATCGCATCACCGAGACGGCGGCCCAAGCCGTCGCGGGGGCCGATTTGGTGGTTTTGTGTGTGCCGCCGGGGGCGATGGGTGCTGTCGCGGCCGAAATCGCGCCGCATCTGGCACCGGGGGCCACGGTCAGCGATGTGGGGTCGGTCAAGCGCGACGTGATCACGCAAGTGGGCCCGCATATGCCGCCAGGCGTGCATTTCGTGCCCGCCCACCCGCTGGCCGGAACGGAACATTCCGGCCCGCGCGCGGGCTTTGCGGAATTGTTCGACAACCGTTACGTGCTGCTCACGCCCGAGCCGGGCACCGATGCACAGGCCGTCGACCGGCTGCGTCGGTTCTGGGAAGGGTGCGGCGCCCGGGTCGAGGACATGGACGCCGATCATCACGATCTGGTGCTGGCCGTCACCAGCCACACGCCGCATCTGATCGCCTATACCATGGTGGGGGTGGCCGATGATCTGCGCCGCGTCACCGACAGCGAGGTCATCAAGTATTCGGCAGCGGGCTTTCGCGATTTCACCCGCATCGCGGCCAGCGACCCGACCATGTGGCGTGATGTCTTTCTGACCAACAAGGATGCAACGCTGGAAATTCTGGGCCGTTTCACCGAGGAACTCTTTGCGCTACAGCGGGCCATCCGGCGGGGCGACGGCGATCATCTGCATGCGTATTTTACCCGGACACGGGCCATTCGGCGCGGCATCATCGAGGCCGGGCAGGATACCGATGCCCCCGATTTCGGCCGCGTGAAAGCAAAGCGCGGGCCCGCCCAAGAGTGAGCCGCGCCGCCCGCCCCGGCCGCTTGTCGATGGCCTTGTGGGCGGCCTTTTGGATGATCTTGGTGCTGGCGGGGCCAGCCGTGCGCGCCCAAGGGCCCGAACGATCGCTGCGCCCGGACTTGCGCCCCGATCGCGATATTGCTGTGCATACGGCGCCCGCATCGGCGGCGGTTGCGACATCCCCGGCGGTCATGGCGCCGCCATCTGCGCGGGGCTTGGCCGTATCGCTGCGCCCGCTGCCGCGCCCACGCGACGGCGCTCTGGCCCGTAGCGCGCTGGCACAGACCGGCCCCCGCGCCGATCCCGCGTCGGACGGCCGGCTGGCCGTGGCGCGGTCTGTGCGCCCGGCGCTGCGGCCCAGCGGTTTGGTCGAACGCGTGACCGCCACGGCGGCGCGAACCACATCGTCGCGCGTGGCCCAGCTGGGCCAGCGCGGGGCGCTGTGTGGCCAGCCGGGCCTGGAGGGCGAACGGCTCGATCCCATCGCCGGGCGCGCGCGCGGGTGCGGCATTGCCGAACCCGTTCGGTTGCGCGTGGTCGACGGTGTCGCGCTCAGCACGCCGGCCACGGTCAATTGCGACACCGCCCGCGCCTTGCAAAGCTGGGTTCAGCAAAGCGTCATACCCGGTGTCGGGCGCTATGGCGGCGGTGTTCGCTCGCTGCGCGTTGTCGCGTCTTATGCGTGCCGGACACGCAACAGCCAGCCCGGCGCGGGTCTGTCAGAACACGGTCGGGGCAACGCCATCGACATCGCCGGCATCGGATTGGCCGATGGGCGCGAATTGACCGTGCTCGGTGATTGGCGCACGCGCCGGGGTGGGCGCATCCTGCGCGCGCTCCACACGGGCGCCTGCGGGCCCTTTGGCACGGTGCTTGGCCCGGATGCGGACCGGTTTCATCGCGATCATTTCCATTTCGATGTGGCGCGCCACCGCTCGGGTCCGTTTTGCCGGTAACGCCCGCGGCCTGCGCCACAAGCCAACCCCGACATCAGCGCAAACGGATACGCGGGCCTTCGCCGACGGGCAGCGGGCCCAGGAACACAAAGCCCTGATCCAGCCGCAGCGTCACATCCAGATCTTCGCGTCGCCCCGACAGCGCGGCCAGAAAGCCCAGCGCATTTTCGGCTGTCTGCCGCAGCGATCCCGGCAACAGCCCGGCGCGTTCGGCCATGGCCAGCATCTCGGGCCAGTTCTGCGCCCGGATCGCCAGCGCGCCGGTGGGTCGACCCTGGTCGTCGATGTCGACCGCACCGGACAGGCGCAACATCAGCATGCCCCATTCGGCGCGGGCTTCGGTCAGGTCGATCCGCATGGGTTGCGGGCGGGCGGTTTCGATGGCGCCAAGATCCCATGGCCGGTCGAAGCGAGCCTGTAGATCGACCCGCAGGCTGGGGATCGCGGCGGGCAAGATGCCGGCAGGGTCCAGGCGACGGGCGATGTCGGCCGGCAGCACCAGATCGCTGGCGGCAAAGCCGATGTCGTAGGCGTGGTTTGCCCCGGCCCCGCCTTGCCGCAGGATCTGCAATGTGCCCTGGGCCAATTGGCTGCTCCAGCCCAGCGAACTGTCGATGCGCAGCCCTGACATGTCCGTGCGCGCACCATCCAGCGCCAGCCGCGCAGCCGGCTGCACATCCAGTTCGGATCGCAGGGCTTGTGCCGTGATCGTCAGCGTTTCGAAGGGCGAGGCCAGCGTCTGCCGGTCGGGCCAGACCGCTTCGATCCGGGATGGGTTCCAAGCGGCTTGGCGAAACAGGACCGCGGGCGCAGACCACACCAGCCCGCTGTCCGGATCGGCCAGGGACAGGTCGGCCAGACGCGTCGCAAAGCGCGTGGGAAAGCCGCTGACCGACACATCGCCGCGGATGACCACCCAGCCTTCGGCCTCGCGCGCGTCAAGCCAGCCCAGAACGGCCCGCTCGGTCAACCCGGCCCAGCCGAACCAGCCCGCGGTCACCACGGCCGCGATGCCCGCCACCCCTCCCACAAGCCGCTTCATGCGATCCCCTGTTCCCGTGTTGGCCAACACGCTATAGCCGCAAGCAGGGCCTCTGACCATGCAGGAGACGGCGCGAAATGGCGGCGATGGGCGATCTTTGGGTCTTTGGTTACGGCTCGTTGCTGTGGAACCCGGGCTTTGAGGTGGCCGAGCGGCGGGTGGCACGGCTGCACGGGTGGCAGCGCAGCTTTTGCATGGCATCGATCCATCATCGGGGCACGCCGCAGGCCCCGGGGCTGGTGCTGGCGCTGGATCGGGCCGAGGGGGCGATGTGTCACGGGCTGGCCTTTCGCGTCGCCGCGCCACAGGCCGACGCCACGCTGGCCTATCTGCGGGCGCGTGAACTTGTGTCGTCGGCCTATCTCGAAACACGGCAGCGTCTCGAACTGGATGACGGCACATGGCTGGATGATGCGCTGGCCTATGTGGTGGATCGCGGCCATGCCCAATATTGCACCCTGCCGCTGGAAGACCAGGCCCGGATCATCGCGCATGCGGTGGGTGGTCGCGGGCCGAACGATGCCTATCTGGAAAACACCGCCGCGCATCTGCAGGCGTTGGGCCTGCCTGATGCAGAACTGGATTGGCTGGTGGCGCGTGTGCGCCAGATCAAGGCCGGTTGAGCGGCCTTTGCGCATTGGCATATGCCGGCCGGCCTTGTAGATTGCCCCCAGCAGAGCAAGAACCGGGCCGGAGCCATGGCGAGCAGAGCAGATATGGGCGCAGATCCGCGCAATCCGCGCATGGCGCGGCCGACACGCCAGATCGCCGTGATGGCCATCATCTGTGCGGCCGTCCTGACCGGCGGCGGGGCGATCTGGCCATCGGTGCAACCCGTGTTCATGGCTGCGCCGTTTCTCAACGGGCTGATCGGCGTGGTGTTCGTGATCGGGGTGCTGGCCTGTTTCCTGCAGGTCTTTCAGTTGTTTTCATCGATCCGCTGGATCGAGACGATGGCCGGCGCCGCCCCGCAAGAGACCAGCGAACGCCCGCCGCAGCTGTTGGCGGCCATGACCGGCATCGCACGGGTGCGCGGACGTGGCATGCAGGTGACGGGTGCTGCGGCGCGGTCCATCCTTGATTCGGTCGGATCACGGATGGAAGAAAGCCGCGATATCACCCGATACCTGGCCAATCTTTTGATTTTCCTGGGCCTTTTGGGCACGTTCTTTGGGCTGGCCACCACGGTGCCTGCGGTGGTCGACACCATCCGATCGCTGCAACCTGCCGCCGGCGAAGAGGGGTTGGCGGTTTTTGCTCGGCTGATGGACGGGTTGGAAGACCAACTGGGCGGCATGGGCACGGCTTTCGCCTCGTCCCTGCTGGGTCTGGCGGGCTCGCTCGTGGTGGGTTTGCTGGAGCTTTACGCCGGCCACGGGCAGAACCGGTTTTACCGCGAACTGGAGGAATGGCTGGCCTCGATCACCCGCGTCAGCCTTGCCGCCAGCGAGAGCGATGGGGGCGGCGTCGATCGCAGCGCCATCGCCACGGTCTTGGATCACATGGTCGATCAGGTCGAAACGCTGCAATCGCTGTTTGCCCAATCCGAGGCGCGCCGCGCCGAAACAGAGGCACGGCTGATCCAGTTGACCGACGCCATCGGCGGGCTGGCCAACCAGCTTGGGGGTCTGCCGTTCGGGGCAACCCAGCAGCTCGCCGAAGGTCAGGCGCGGCTGATCGCGGGGCAGGAACGCCTGGTCGAAGTCATGGCCGCCCGCCCATCGGCCCCGCCGCTCGACGAAGAAAGCCGGATGCGGCTGCGGTCCATCGACGTGCAGCTTTTGAAGATCTACGAGGATCTGGGCACGACGCGCGACGCGGAAATCCTGTTGCTGCGGCGCGATATCGGCGATTTGACCCAAGCCTTGCGCGATCTGGTGGCGGCTGCGCGCACCCCCGCCCGCCCGCCCCGCAGCCAAGCCGGGGAATGACGCGTCATGGCCTTTCAGCGCCGCGCGGGACATCGAGGTTCAGGGCCGATCTGGCCGGGCTTCGTGGATGCGATCACGGCGCTGTTGATGGTGATGATCTTTGTGCTGACCATTTTCATGGTCGTGCAATTCGTGCTGTCCGAAGAAATCAACAACCAAGATGACGAACTGGCCAGCCTGAACGCGCAGCTCAATGCGCTGTCGCTGGCCTTGGGGCTGGAAGAAGCACGCGCCAGCGATCTGGAAAACCGCGTGGCGACGTTGACGGGATCACTGGCCACGGCGCAGGACCAACTGGCCGAACAAGGTGCGCAGATCGCCGATTTCGAGGCACAGGTGGCCGCGCTGATCGCCGCCAATGCCGATGTTTCGGCCCAGCGCGACGCGGTTGCGGCGGAATTGGCCGAAAGCCTGACCGCCGCCGAGGCGCTGGAGCTGGCGCTGGCCAGTGCCCGGTCGGAAATCGATGCCGCCGCCCAAGAGGCGCGGCTGGCTGCGGCCCGGCGCGCGGCACTGGAGGCGTTGATCGCCAGCCTTCAGACCGACGTCACCGCGCAGGCGGGCCGCATCGCCACGCTGGAGACCGAGCTGTCGGAGACAGAGATGGCCCGCCTGACCGAAGCGGCCGCCGCCGAAGCCTTGCGCGCCCGTTTGCAAGATGCCGATGCCGAGTTGACCGCGATGACGCTTGCGTTGGAAGAACAGCGCCGCAAGGCCGAGGAAACCCTGACCCTTCTGGCGGCCGCCGAAGCGGCAAGAAAGGACCTTTCGCGCATCGAGGCCGAACGCGCCGCCGCAATGAGCGAGGCCGATCGCCAAGCCGCGCTTTTGGCGATGGCCAATGCCGAACTGGCCCAAGCCCAAGCCGCATCGGCCGAAAGCCAGCGCCAGGTCGCGCTGTTGAACCAGCAGGTCGCCGCCCTGCGCCAACAGCTTGGCGCGCTTCAGGGGTTGCTGGACGCCTCGGCCGAACGTGACGCTGCCGCAGATGTGCAGATCGCCACGCTGGGTGCGCAGCTGAACGCGGCGCTGGCCCAGCTGGCCGCCGAACAGATGCGCCTGGCCGAATTCGAAGCCGCCGAGGCCAGCCGCCTTGCCGCCGAGGCGCAAGAGCTGGAGCGCTACCGCTCGGAATTCTTCGGGCGCTTGCGAACCCTTCTGGAAGGGCGTGACGGCGTGCGCATCGAAGGCGACCGATTTGTGTTTTCCTCCGAGGTGCTGTTCGAAGTGGGGTCGGCCGATCTGGCCCCCGAGGGGCTGGACCAGATCGCCAATGTCGCCAGTCTCTTGTCACAGGTCGCCGGCGAAATCCCCGAAGGCATCGATTGGATCTTGCGCGTCGACGGTCACACCGATGACCGCCCCTTGAGCGGCACCGGCGCGTTTTCGTCGAACTGGCAATTGAGCCAAGCGCGCGCGCTGTCGGTGGTGCTGTATCTGTCCCAAGATCTGGGCTTTCCGTCGGATCGGTTGGCGGCCACGGGCTTTGGCGAATTCAACCCCGTGGCCTCGAACGACACCGCCACGGGCCGCGCCCAGAACCGGCGGATCGAGCTGAAACTGACCGAACGCTAGGATGGCCGGGCGCAGATGGCCGCCCCCAAATGAAAAGGGCCCGGCGCGGCGCGTCGGGCCCTGATCGATCCGTTTCGCCCGCGATCAATCCGCGGTCAGCAACGGTGGTTTCTTGGCGGTGATGCGCGGCGCGCCCGGTGGGTCGATCTGCAGGTCGATCTTGTCGTCCTTGACGCCCACCTTGACGTTGCCGCCCTTGGCAAGCCGGCCGAACAGCAATTCTTCGGCCAGCGGCTTCTTGATGTGTTCCTGAATGACCCGGCCCAGCGGGCGGGCGCCCATGCGGTCATCATAGCCTTTTTCGGCCAGCCACGCGGCGGCGGGTTCGGTCAGCTCGATGGTGACGTTGCGATCCATCAGCTGCGCCTCGAGTTGCAGCACGAATTTCTCGACCACCTGCAAGATCACCTCGCGGGGCAGCGCACCGAAGCTGATCACCGCATCCAGACGGTTGCGGAATTCCGGCGTGAAGGTGCGTTCGATGGCGGCGGTGTCTTCGCCTTCGCGCTTGTCGCGGCCAAAACCGATTGCCGCTTTCTGCATGTCGGCCGCACCGGCATTCGAGGTCATGATCAAGATCACGTTGCGGAAATCGACCTTGCGCCCGTTGTGATCGGTCAAGGTGCCATGGTCCATGACCTGCAGCAGGATGTTGAACACATCGGGATGGGCCTTTTCGATTTCATCGAGCAGCAGCACACAATGCGGGTGCTGGTCGACGCCATCGGTCAAAAGCCCGCCCTGATCGAACCCGACATAGCCCGGCGGCGCCCCGATCAGGCGGGAAACCGCATGCTTTTCCATGTATTCCGACATGTCAAAGCGCAAAAGTTCCACGCCCAGCGTATCGGCCAGCTGTTTGGCGACCTCGGTCTTTCCGACGCCGGTGGGGCCAGCAAACAGGTAATTGCCAATCGGTTTTTCCGGCTCGCGCAGACCTGCGCGCGCCAGCTTGATCGAACTTGCCAGGGCCTCGATCGCCTTGTCCTGTCCAAAGACGACGCGTTTCAGCGTCACCTCCAGATCCTTCAGAACGGCGGCGTCATCCTTGGACACGTTCTTGGGGGGGATGCGCGCGATCTTGGCCACGACTTCTTCGATTTCCTTGGCGCCCAGCGTCTTGCGGCGCTTGGATTCGGCAATCAGGTGCTGGGCGGCGCCGGCTTCGTCGATCACGTCGATCGCCTTGTCGGGCAGCTTGCGGTCGTTGATGTAGCGCGCGCTGAGTTCCACCGCCGCCTTGATCGCATCGGCGGTGTATTTCACGCCATGGTGATCCTCGAAATAGGGCTTGAGCCCTTTGAGGATCTTGATCGTGTCTTCGACAGACGGTTCGTTGACGTCGATCTTCTGGAACCGGCGCGACAGCGCGCGATCCTTTTCGAAATGCTGGCGGAATTCCTTGTAGGTCGTCGACCCCATGCAGCGCAGCTTGCCGCCCTGCAGCGCAGGCTTGAGCAGGTTCGAGGCATCCATCGCCCCGCCCGAGGTCGCCCCCGCACCGATCACGGTGTGGATTTCGTCGATGAACAAGATCGCATCGGGGTGATCCTCAAGCTCTTTGACGACGGCTTTCAGACGTTCCTCGAAATCGCCCCGGTAGCGCGTGCCGGCCAGCAGCGCGCCCATGTCGAGCGAATAGATCGTGGAATGGGCCAGCACTTCGGGCGTTTCGCCCTCGACGATTTTCTTGGCAAGACCCTCGGCGATGGCGGTCTTGCCCACGCCGGGGTCACCCACCAGCAGCGGGTTGTTCTTGCGGCGCCGGCACAGCACCTGGATGCAGCGCTCCACCTCCGAGGCGCGACCGATCAGCGGGTCGATATCGCCCTTGAGCGACTTGGCGTTCAGATCGACACAATACTTGGCCAGTGCGGAATCCTTGGCCTCGCCGCCCTCGGTGCCCGATTGCGACCCGGTGCGGGCGTCTTCGTCCATGTCGGTGGCCCCGGTGACCGGGCGGCTTTCGCCATAGGATGGGTCCTTGGCCACGCCATGCGCGATGAAATTGACCGCGTCATAGCGCGTCATGTCCTGTTCTTGCAGGAAATAGGCTGCGTTGCTTTCGCGTTCGGCAAAGATCGCCACCAGCACGTTGGCGCCCGTCACCTCGGTGCGGCCCGACGATTGCACATGGATCGCGGCGCGCTGGATCACCCGCTGGAACGCGGCCGTCGGCACGGCTTCGGATCCTTCGACATCGGTTTCCAGCGTCGACAGGTCATCATCGATGAAGGCCACAAGCGTTTCGCGCAGCGCATCGATATCGACCGAACAGGCCAACATCACCTTGCGCGCATCGGGTTCATCCAGCAGCGCCAGCAGCAGATGCTCCAACGTGGCAAGTTCGTGGCGGCGCGCATTCGCGTTGGCCAGCGCCGCATGGATGGCCTGCTCAAGTGTGGTTGAAAAAGATGGCACGGGCGTGCTCCTTTACGCGTGCATCGGTCGGGGCGTCGGGGCCTGCGACCGATCTTGGCCTGATGATGTTAAGCTTCGCTTTCTGTGCGCCCGTTTCAAGGGGAAACTGCGCAAGGTTTCGTGTGTGGGGCCCACATGGACCCATAGACTTTGCCCCGTCGCACCATGCCCAAATTTTGGGCGCCGTAGGTCTGGCCCTGTCTGCCTG
>JBEAQJ010000181.1:0-11213 GCA_041163945.1 Pseudomonadota bacterium | reverse complement strand
GGGGGACCCGCGGCGATGACACCTTTGGATCAGGCCCATCAGGCGATGGACGCAGCCCCCGATGACGATGCGGCGCGGCTGCGGTTTTTCGACCGGCTGGCTGGGTGCGAACTGTTCTTGTTGTTGTCCGATGACCCGGCAGGCGATCGCATCCAACCCCGGGTGTTTCCCGTCGAAGGGCAGGATTTCGTGCTGGTCTTCGACCGCGAAGAACGCTTGACCGATTTCGTCGGGTCCGAAGCGCCCTATGCTGCGCTTTCGGGCCGCAAATTGGCCGAGATGCTGGCGGGCCAGGGCATCGGCTTGGGCGTCAACCTTGGGGTGGCACCCTCGTCCATCCTGATTGCCGCGGGTTCCGTCGATTGGCTGGCCGAAACCCTGTCGGATGCGCCCGAAGAGGTGGAAGAACACCCCGAGCAGATCGCAGCCCCCGCCGACCTGCCGCCCGCACTTTTGAGCGCACTCGACGCGAGGCTGGCCGCGGCGGGCGGCATGGCGCGCCTGGCCTATCTGGTCGCCACGACCTATCGCGGCGGGCGGCGCGGGCATTTGCTGGCCTTTGTCGATCCCTTGCCCGGGGCAGAACCTGCCCTTGCGCGCGCGGTTGGGGCGGCGCTGACCTTTTCGGGGGTCGAGGCCGGAAGCCTCGATGTGGGGTTTTTCCGCGCCGCGGATCCGGTGTCGGCACGTCTGGCGCGGGTGGGTTTGCGGTTTGACCTGCCTGCCGCCCCCGATGCCGATGCATCGCGCGTGCCCGGCCATGCCCCGGGCACAAACCCCGATGCACCGCCGCGTCTGCGCTAAGCGCCCCGGGGCGTGCTTGGTTGGGGCGGCCTGCGCTTTTTGGAAAGATGAAGCGGCCTAATAGCCTAAGGTGCGATCGACCAGATGATGCAGCGCCAAGCCCGATTCGGCGCGGCGGATGTTGCGTGCCAGCGTGCGGGCGGCCGAAGCCGGACGCGTGGCTGACGCGATGTGCGGCGTGACGGTGACCCGGGGGTGTGACCAGTAGCGGTGATCGGCGGGCAGGGGTTCCAGCCGAAAGGTATCAAGCGTGGCATGGCCGACATGGCCGCGGTCGAGTGCGTCGAGCAAGGCGGTATCGTCGATCAGCGCACCCCGGCCGGGGTTCACGATCACCGCCCCCTGTGGCAGCAGCGCCAATCGGCGGGCGTCAAGCGTGCTGTCGGTGGCGGGGGTATTGGGCAAAAGCAGCACAACGATCTGGCCCATGCGCAACGCCGCGTCGAGCCCCGCGGCCCCGTGGTGACAGGTCACGCCGGGGATCGATTTGGGGCTGCGCGACCAGCCATGGGTGCGGAAATTCAGGCGCGACAGGCTTTGCGCGCAGGCCGCCCCCAGCACCCCCAGCCCCAACACCACCACGCTGCGGTCGCGCGCAAGGGGGGGTGTGCTGTCGTCACGCCAACGGCCATCCTGCCCATGAATATGGGTGTCCATGCCCAGATGATGGCGCAGCACATGGCCGGTGACATATTCCACCATGCCTTCGGTCAGCCCCGCGTCGACCATGCGCGCCAGGGGCACGCGCAGCGTGGTGTTGCCCACCACATCCTCGACCCCGGCCCACAGGTTCAAAACCGCCTTGAGCCGGGTGTAGGGGGTAAAGTCCGACAGACCGCTGTTCGGGGCATAGATGATGTAGTCGACATCGGCCGGGTCGGCCTCGGTCACCAATCGGGCATCGGCCAGCCCTTCTTCGGCGAGCGCTTCGCGCAAATGCGGCTCATAGGTTGCCCAGCGTTCCGAGCGGGAGGCGAAAAGGATGGTGGTCATCTGGGTCTCCTGTCGGATGAACGTGGGCGATGGACATGGGCCGATTGCACCAGCCCGAAGGCAACCATCAACACAAGCATCGCCGATCCGCCATAGCTGACCAGCGGCAAGGGCACGCCCACAACCGGTGCCAGCCCCATGACCATGGCCATGTTGACGGCGAAATAAAGAAAGAACGCCACCGCGATGCCCATGACCAAAAGTGATGCGTAGCGATCGCGTGATTTGATCGCGATGGCGACGCAGAACACGAGGATCAGCGTGTAAAGCACCAGAAGCGAGGCCGCGCCGACGAACCCGAATTCCTCGGCCAAGGTGGTGAAAATAAAGTCGGTGTGCTTTTCGGGCAGAAAATTCAACCGGCTTTGCGTGCCCTCCATGAAGCCCCGCCCGGTCCAGCCGCCCGAGCCCAGGGCGATCTGGCTTTGGGTGATGTGGTAGCCCGCGCCCAAGGGATCATTGGCCGGGTTCAAAAAGGTGTCGATCCGGCGATACTGGTAGTCTTGCAAAAGCTGCCAGGTCGTTCCGCGCGAGCTGAAAACCGCCGCAACCGCCCCGACGCCCAGTGCGATCACCCCGGCGAAATAGGCCCAATGCACCCCCGCCACGAACATGACCGCCCCGCCCCCGATCAACAGCAACAGCGCCGTTCCCAGATCGGGCTGGCGCAGCGTCAGCGCCACCGGAACGGCGATGATCGCCAGCGGGATCAGCACGAAGATCAGGCGCGATTTTTTCGTCACATCGAGCCAATCGTAATAGGCCGCCAGCACCATCACCAAGGTGATCTTGGTCAGTTCGGACGGTTGCAGGCGCATGAAGCCCAGATCGATCCAGCGCTGGGCCCCCATGCCGATCGTGCCCAGAAACTCGACCAACAGCAGCAAGACGATCGACAGGCCAAAGGCCAGCGCCGATACGTTGCGCCAGAACCAGATCGGCACCATCGCCACGATCAGCATCAACGTGAACCCAAGGGCAAAGCGCTGCATCTGCGGTTCGGCCCAGCGGTCGATGCGCCCACCCGCGACCGAGGTCAGCATCAAGAACCCGACCCCGGCCACCGCCAGCACCAGCAAGATCAGCGGCCCGTGCAAATACAAGATCTTGCGCCAGCCCGAGGGTGTGTATTTGACGGTGTATTCCAGAAAACTCATGCCTGGCTCCGCAGCGTGCGGCCTGTGGGCATGGGCGGTGTCGGCAGGATCGGCAGGTCGCGGTGCAGGCGTTCGATGTCGCGCCGCTGGCTGGCCGGGTAAAGATCGGGTGGGGGTATGTCGCCCAGCTGGGCCCGCAGCAACACATCGCGCCCGATGGGGGCCGCGGCCGCTGCACCGCCACCGCCATGTTCGACGATGATGCTGACCGCGTAGCGCGGAGTGTCATAGGGGGCAAAGCCCACATAAAGCGCGTGATCGCGCCGTTCCCAGGGCAGGTCGGCGTTGGCGATCACACCGGCGGCGCGTTCGGCGGCGGTGATGTTGCGCACCTGGCTTGTGCCGGTCTTGCCCGCAATGGCGTAGTCGGTCGCTTCGACCCGGCTGGAATAGGCCGTGCCCCGCCGGTCGTTGTTGACCTGCCACATGCCGCGCTGGATCAGCCGCAAATGGGCCGGATCGAACCCGAGATCCGGGGCCCGCGCCGGAAGCTGGCTGACCCCGTCGATCGAGCGCACGATCGCGGGCTGGATGGCCAGGCCCGATGCCAGTCGCGCGGTCATCACGGCCAGTTGCAGCGGGGATGTCAGAACAAAGCCCTGCCCGATGGCCGCGTTCAGAGAATCGCCCACCACCCAAGCTGCCCCGCGGGTTTGCTGCTTCCATTGCATGGTGGGTGCCAAGCCCTCGGCGATCCCTGACAGCGGCAAGTCGTGGCGGATGCCGCAGCCCAGCCGTCGCGCCATCGCCGACATCGCCTCGATCCCGACCCGCTGGGCCAGTTCGAAGTAATACACATCGCAGCTTTGGCTGATGCTTTCGATCAGGTTGACCCGGCCATGGCCCCCGCGGCTCCAGCAATGGAAGCGCCGGTTGCCCACATCCATATGGCCGGGGCAGTACACGGTATCTTCGGGCGTGATCAGCCCCGCCTCCAGCGCGGCAAGCGCGACGATCATCTTGTAGGTCGATCCGGGCGGGTAAAGCCCTTGGGTCGCCTTGTTGACCAAAGGCCGATAGCGATCGGCGTTGAGCCCGGTCCACGCCGCGGTGGAAATGCCGCGCACGAACAGGTTGGGGTCAAAGGTCGGCGCCGAGGCCAGCGCAAGAATTTCGCCGCTCTGGCAATCCATCACCACGGCGCCAGCACTTTCGCCGGACAGGCGGGCCTCGACGTAGTTTTGCAGCCCGGCATCGATGGTCAGCTGCACATCGGCCCCCGGGTCGGCCGGATCGCGGTCGATCTCGCGCATCACCCGGCCGCCGGCGTTGACCTCGACCCGCTTGGTGCCCGCCCGTCCGCGCAGCGTCTTTTCCATGCGGGCTTCGATGTTGTAGCGGCCCACCTGAAAATCGGGGATCTGAAGCACAGGATCGGTGTCGCCGGTCTGTTCCAGATAGTAATCCGAAACTGGTCCGACATAGCCCACCACATGCGAGAAATCCGCCCCCATCGGATAGCGCCGTGACAGGCCCACCTCGGGGGTGATGCCGGGCAGGGCCGGGGCGTTGACGGCCACGGCGCTGATTTCCGCCCAGCTCAGCCGGTCGGCGATGGTGACGGGCACAAAGGGCGGGCGGCGGTCGATTTCGGCGCGCGCCCGATCCAGAATGGCCATATCGAGCGTCACGATCCGGCCCAGTTCGGCCAGCACCGCGTCGATATCGCCGGCATCTTCGCGCACCAGCGTGATGCGATAGTTTTGTTCATTGGCCGCAACCAGCACGCCGTTGCGGTCGAAAATCAGACCGCGCGCCGGTGGCAGCAGGCGTATGTTGATCCGGTTTTCTTCGGCCAACAGGCGAAAGTCATCGGCACGGTCGACTTGCAGGTAGCGCATCCGCGCGCCCAGCACCGCGCCCGTCGCCAAAAACAGCCCCCCCACAAACAGGCTGCGCCGCCCGATCTGGCGGTGGCCGTCTTCTGTGTCTTTCGGGCTGCGCTTCATGGTCCCTACGCCTCGGCCTGTGCCGCGCCGATCTTACGCAGCCCGAACAGGAATTTCGAGACAGCCACGACAACGGGATAGACCGCGGCGGTGACAATGGCGTGAGCAATGACCAGCCCCAGCGGCGGCAGGTCCACCATCAACAGCCAAAGCCCCAGTCGTTCCAGAAAGAACAGGGCAAAGACCGCACCGCCAAAGGCAGACCATTCCAAGAAGAACGTGAATTCCGTCATGCTTAACCGTCGCTGGCGCAGGCTTTCGCTGGCCCCGACCACGAGCAGCGTCCAAAGCCCCGGCGGGCGTTGAAACAAGATATCGGCCAACAAAAAGACCAACACGATCGACCCGATCGGCACCACGGCGGGTTGTCGCAACAGCCAGGCCAAGGTCAGTGCCAGCAACAGATCCGGGCCGGGCAGACCCGTGGCGTCGAGTGACAGCGGCAGCATCTTGACGGTGATGACAGCGCCACACAGCCCCAGAAACAGCGCCCGGTAACCCCAAAGATGCTGTGTCGATGTGTTCGCGGTCATTGCGTGGGCTCGGGCTGCGATAATTCGACCGGCCGGTCGGGTCGGGTGATCGGGGCCGTTGTGGGCATCGGCACGCCCGGTGCCAGCACGAAGCCGTCGGGTGGGGGCCACGGGGGGCCGATCAGCGCACCGGGATCGGACAGGGTCGTGCCGGGATGGCTGCGCATCACACGCAAGAAATTCAGGCGCGACATGTCGGCGGCCAGCCGCGCGCGCAGGATCCGGTCGGTTGTTTCCACCACTTGCCCCACCAGCAACCCCGGTGGGAACAACCCGTCGTCGCCCGAGGTCACGATGCGATCGCCGGGGCGGATGTCTTCGGGGGCCTCGATGAAATCCAGTGCCGGGGCTTGGGTGTTGTCGCCCATCAGCAGGGCCTGTTGCCCCGAGGGCTGGATCGTCACCGGGATGCGGCTGTTGGAATCGGTCAACAACAGCACGCGGCTGGTCCGTTCGCCGACACCCGAGATGCGCCCAACCACGCCCAGCCCATCCATCGTGGCCCAGCCATCCAGAATGCCGTCGCGCGCGCCGACATTGATCAGAACCGACCGGCGGAACGGGCCGCCCGCGTCGGCCATCACGATGCCGGTGACAAAGGTCAGTTCCGGGTCAAGCCGCACGCGGTTCAGATCCAGCAGGCGGGCGTTTTCCTGTTCCAGTTGCAGCGCCGCCTCGCGCCAGGCGCGCATCTGCTGCAATTCGCGGCGCAATTCTTCGTTTTGTTCATAGAGCCGGGCATAGCTTTGAAAGTCATCGATCATGCGGGCCATGCCGGTGATCGGGGCCATGGCCCATTCCATGTTCGGCACCACGTGATCGATGATCGCCGCACGCAACCGTTCCACGCGGGGGTTGTCGATGCGCCAGACCAACACCAAGCCCGCAAGCGCAAGGATGACCACCGTCACCAGCAGGCGCCGGACCGGTCGGGCATAGCTTTGGTCATTGGGTTCGCGTGCCATATCGTTCTTTCAGATGGGCGCGCATCTGGCCACGCGGGGCGCGCTTAGCTGTCGTAATCGATCGCATGACGCAGGAGCTTTTCATACTCCAGCGCCTTGCCGGTGCCGACGGCCACACAGTTCAGGCATTCATCGGCCACCGAAATGGCCAACCCCGTCTGTTCGCGCAGCGCCACATCCAGATCCCCCAGCAGGGCACCGCCGCCCGTCAGCATGACGCCGCGATCCACGATGTCGGCGGCCAGATCGGGGGGGGTGGCCTCCAGCGCGCTCATCACCGCTTCGACGATCTGCTGCACGGGTTCGGCCAAGGCTTCGGCCACCTGCGCCTGGCTGATCTCGGTTTCCTTGGGCACGCCGTTCAACAGGTCGCGCCCCCGGATGCGCATCGAGGCGCCGCGCCCATCATCGGGCATGCGCGCCGTACCGATCGAGGTCTTGATCCGCTCGGCGGTCGCTTCGCCGATCAGCAGGTTATGCTGCCGGCGCAGGTAGCTGATGATCGCTTCGTCCATCCGGTCGCCGCCGACGCGGACCGAACGGGCATAGACGATATCGGCCAGTGACAGCACCGCCACCTCGGTGGTGCCGCCGCCGATATCGACCACCATCGACCCCGTGGGGTCGGTGATCGGCATGCCCGCGCCAATGGCCGCGGCGATGGGTTCGGCGATCAGCCCGGCCTTGCGTGCGCCCGCGCCCAGAACGGATTGGCGGATCGCCCGCTTTTCCACGGGCGTCGCACCATGCGGCACGCAGACGATGATCTTGGGCTTGGTGAAGGTTGTGCGCTTGTGGACCTTGCGGATGAAATGCTTGATCATTTCTTCGGCCACATCGAAATCCGCGATGACGCCATCGCGCATGGGCCGGATCGCCTGGATGCTGCCGGGGGTGCGGCCCAGCATCAGCTTGGCATCTTCGCCAAAGGCCAGGGCGGTCTTGACGCCGTTCTTGACCTGATAGGCCACAACCGAGGGCTCGTTCAGGATGATGCCGCGGCCCTTGACGTAGACCAGCGTGTTGGCCGTGCCGAGGTCGATCGCCATATCCGACGAAAAAAGATTGCCCCACATCGCCATATGCCCTGCCCGTTACACGATTGTTCGGCGGGGGTCATTCGCGTCTTGAACACAGACTCGGCCAAACCCCTGCCATCCGCTTATAGGCGGTGCCATCCTGTGGCGTAAAGGCCTCGTGCCAGTGTGCACCAGCGCCTTTCCGCCGGGCGTCGTGCCGCCCGGCGGTCGCTGCGGGGCCCCGCGCGGCGTCGATCCGCGCGCCGCGATCAGCCGGCATCCTTGTAGGAGACTTCCTTGCGGTCCGATCCCAGCTTTTCGCGCCGCACGATCAGGCGGTTGAGCGCATTCACATAGGCTTTCACGCTGGCCACGATGGTGTCGGTATCGGCGGCCTGGCCGGTGGTGATGCGGCCGGCTTCTTCGACGCGGACGGTGACGGTGGCCTGTGCATCCATGCCTTCGGTCACGGCGTTGACCTGATAGAGTTGCAGCACCGCATCGTTGGGGTAAAGCGCCTTGACCGCGTTAAAGGCCGCATCGACCGGCCCGTCGCCCTGTGCTGTGGCCTGCCGGTCCCGATCGCCCACGCGCAGCGTGATATCGGCCGATTGCGGCGCTTCGGTGCCGCAGATCACGCGCAGGAATTTCAGCTCCAGGTGATCCTTGGTTCCGGCCGCCGCCGCATCCGTGACCAGCGCGATCAGATCGTCGTCGAACACTTCTTTCTTGCGGTCGGCCAGCGCCTTGAAGCGCACGAACAGGTCGTTGAGCTGGTTGTCGATCATGTCGAAGCCCAGCTCTCTGAGCTTGGCGCGCAAGGCCGCGCGTCCCGAATGTTTGCCCAAGGGCAGCGACGTGCCCGACAGGCCCACATCGGCGGGACGCATGATTTCGAAGGTGTCGGCCGATTTCAGCATCCCGTCTTGATGGATACCTGATTCATGGGCAAAGGCGTTCTTGCCCACGATGGCCTTGTTGGGCTGCACCGCGAAACCCGACACTGTCGATACCCGGCGCGAGATATGCATGATCTTGGTCGTGTCGATGCCGGTGGTGTAGGGCATGATGTCATGGCGCACCTTGAGCGCCATCACCACTTCCTCCAGCGCGGTGTTGCCCGCGCGTTCACCCAGCCCGTTGATGGTGCATTCGATCTGCCGCGCGCCGCCTGCCACGGCAGCAAGGGCATTCGCCGTCGCCATGCCCAGATCATTGTGGCAATGCGTGGCAAAGATCACATCCTGGGCGCCGGGCACCTCGGCGATCAGGCGGCGGATCAGCGCCGCACTTTCGGCGGGTGCGGTGTAGCCGACCGTATCGGGAATGTTGATCGTGCTGGCGCCCGCGCGGATGGCGATTTCAACCACACGCTTGAGGTAATCCCACTCGGTTCGTGTTGCATCCATGGGCGACCACTGGATGTTGTCGCACAGGTTGCGGGCATGGGTGACCGTTTCGTGGATGCGTTCGGCCATCTGATCCATGGTCAGGTTGGGAATGGCGCGATGCTGCGGCGAGGTGCCGATGAAGGTGTGGATGCGCGGGCTTTTGGCGTGCCGCACCGCTTCCCAGCAGCGGTCGATATCCTTGAAGCTGGCGCGCGCCAACCCACAGATCGTGGCGTTGCGGGTCTGTTTCGCGATCGCCGTGACGGCGGCGAAATCGCCCTCGGAGGCGATGGGAAATCCGGCCTCGATGATGTCGACACCCATGTCGTCAAGCAGGCCCGCGATTTCCAGCTTTTCATCATGGCTCATGGTGGCGCCGGGTGATTGTTCGCCGTCGCGCAACGTGGTGTCGAAGATCAGAACCCGGTCTTGGTCTGCCTGGGGTGATGGGCGGGGTGTGTCGATGGTCATGTCGGTCTGTCCTTAGCCTTTGGGCGTTTGCCTGTGTGGGGTTTCGGCGCTGTCCCTCCTCTGAGCGGTCGCGCCGAAGGGCACGCTCAGAGGCGGCTAAGCAGCAGCAGGCCAAGCAGGGCAACCCGCACGGGCCGGGCGGCGCGGTGCGGTTGGGCGGTGGGGGCGATGGCAGCCTGCAAGATCATGGGCGCGAAAATACCGATCCTTGCGACTTTGAAAACCCCCTTTCGGGTCAGTGCCATTGACCGAACCCGCCCGCGCGATAGCTGGGTCCGTCATGGAACGGGCATTGGTGATCGGGGCATCGGGCGGCATTGGCCGCGCCGTGGCGGATGAATGGCGCAGGCGCGGGGCTGCGGTCACCGGATTGTCGCGCGCACAAGACGGGCTGGATGTCACCGAACCGGCCAGCGTTGCCCGCGTGATGGGCGCGCTGACCGGGCCTTATGATGCGGTTTTCGTGGCCATCGGCATTCTGGCGCCGCCCGGACAGGCGCCCGAAAAACAACTGGCCCAGATCGATCCCGCGGCCATGGCGCGGGTGTTTGCCGTGAACACCATCGGCGTGGCGCAACTGCTGGCGCATCTGCCGCGGCTGTTGCCGCGAAACGCTGCATCGGTCACGGGTGTCTTGACGGCCAAGGTCGGCTCGATCGGCGACAACCGCTTGGGCGGGTGGTATTCCTACCGTGCGTCCAAGGCGGCGCTGAACCAGATCGTGCATGGCGCGGCCATCGAGATCGGCCGCACCCACCGCGCGGCGGTGATCGCGGCGCTGCATCCCGGCACGGTCGCCACGCCCTTTACCCAAGCCTATGATCCAAGCCACGGCAAATCCACGCCCGAACAGGCCGCGCGCGCGCTTTGCGACGTGATGGCGGGGCTTTGCCCGGCCCAATCGGGCGGCTTTTTCGATTACGCCGGGCAGCCCCTGCCATGGTAGGCCGGCTGATCCTGGTGTTGGGCGATCAGCTGTCCGATCCGTTATCGGCGCTGCGGAAAGGCGATCCTGCGCGCGATACCGTCGTAATGGCCGAGGTGATGGACGAGGCGTCCTATGTCCCCCATCACCCCAAGAAAATCGCGTTTCTGTTCGCGGCAATGCGCAAATTCGCCACCCATCTTCGGGCGCAGGGGTGGCGGGTTTGTTACACGCGGCTTGATGATCCAGACAACACCCAATCCATCCCGGGTGAATTGATCCGCTACGCGGCCCTTACCGGTGCGCAGGAGGTTCTGGCCACCGAACCGGGCGAATTCCGGCTGATTGCGGCGCTGGAAGAATGCCCCGTTCCCGTCCACATGTTTCCCGATGATCGGTTCTTGTGCAGCCACGCGGAATTCGAGGCCTGGGCCAAGGGGCGCAAGGATCTGCGGATGGAATGGTTCTACCGCGACATGCGCCGCAAGACCGGGCTGTTGATGGATGGCGACAAGCCCGCCGGCGGAACATGGAACTATGACCATGACAATCGCAAGCCGGCCCCGGGCGAGATCCGCTGTGCCGGCCCCCTGCGGTTTGCCCCCGATGCAACGACGCAAGCCGTTCTGGCGCTGGTCGAAGCCCGCTTTGGCGACAATTTCGGCACGCTGCAGCCGTTCTGGTTTGCCACCGATCGGGCGGGGGCGCGGGCCGCGCTCGATCACTTCATCGCCCAAGCCTTGCCGCGCTTTGGTGATTTTCAAGATGCGATGCTCGACGCGAACCGCTTTCTCTATCATTCGGTCATATCGATGTATCTCAATGCCGGGCTCTTGGGCTGGCGCGAAATCTGCGAGGCCGCCCAAGCGGCATGGGTCGCGGGGCAGGCGCCGCTCAATGCCGTCGAAGGCTTCATTCGCCAGATCATCGGTTGGCGTGAATTCATGCGCGGCATCTATTTCCACCAAGGCCCGGGCTATACGCGCCTGAACGTCTTGGGCCACGA
>JBEAQJ010000180.1:0-11095 GCA_041163945.1 Pseudomonadota bacterium | reverse complement strand
GGCTGGATCGCATCTTCCCGGCGCGGCCAAAGACAGGGACCATCGAGCGGTGTCACAAGATCGATCCGTGTGCCACCCCGCCGCTGCCGGATGGCCGTATCGGGCAAGATCACGACCGGCGCTTCCAGCCCCTTGGCACCGTGAACGGTCATCACGCGGATCTGGCCATTGGGCTTGGCCAGGTCCCGCTTGACCGTCACCTCGCCCGCCTCGAGCCAGCCGACAAACCCGGTCAGGCTGGGCACCTCCATCGCCTCATAGGCCAGCGCTTGGTCCAGCATGGCATCAATGCCATCTTCGGCTTCGGGCCCCAGACGCGCGACAAGCCGCAGCCGGGCATCATGCCGGATCAAGGCCCGCTCCAGCAGATCATAGGGCCGCAGGAAATCGGCCTGATCGCGCAGATCATGAAACATCGACACCGTGTCGGGCCATGTGTCGGCCTTGCCGCGCAGCGCTTCCCAAAGCGATGCGCCCATCGGTCGATGATGTGCCAGATCGAACAACGCCGCTTCGGACCAACCGCCGATCGGCGAGCGCAGCACCGTCGCCAAGGACAGATCGTCTTCGGGCAGCGACAGAAAACGCATCAGCGCGATCAGATCCTTGACGGCCAAAGGCTCAGACACCGCGGCGCGGTCGACACCGGCCACGGGCAGGCCGGCCGCCTTGAGCGCTGCGATGATCTTGCGAAACAATGGCGATCGGCTTTGCACGAGGATCAAGATATCACCCGCCGTCACCGCGCGCGGCCCATCCTTGCCCGGAATGGGTTCGCCGGTGGCGATCATGGACTGGATGCGGGCTGCGATGGCGCGCGCCAGTCGGCTGGTGTGATGATCTTCGGACACGATGTCTTGCGGATCATCCCACGCCAGCTTTTCGCGGCCGGGCGTTTCGGGAATGACCGGCCAAAGATCGACCCGGCCGGCGCGCGTGTCGAAATGCGCCTTGTGGGTCACGCCGGGGCCAACGCCGGGGGCGCCCGCGCCATTGGCCACGCGATCAACCAGCGACAAGATCACCGGCGCCGAGCGGAAGGAATACAGCAGCTCACCCGAACGAAACGGCAGCCCCACATCGGCCAGACGCGTGGCGAAATGGTCGCGCATGCGGTCAAAGCCCTGCGGGTCGGCGCCCTGAAAGGAATAGATCGATTGCTTCTTGTCGCCCACGACAAAGATCGTGCGCGCCACATCATCCCGTGCACCGGCGCCGGCGGCGAATTCGGCGGCCAGGGTCTTGACGATATCCCACTGGGCGGGGCTGGTATCTTGCGCCTCGTCCACGAGGATGTGATCGATCCCGCCATCAAGCCGGAACAAGACCCATTGCGCCATGTTTTCGGTCGTCAGCAGGCGGCGGGTGGCACGGATCAGATCGTCGAAATCCAGCCAGCCCCGCAGCGCCTTGGCTTGGGCGTAGCGCGGCAAAAACGCCGCCGCAAACCGGTGCAGGGCATGGGTGCGCCGGGCGGTCACAAGGCCCAGACGCAAGCCGCGCGCCGTGGCGACACGTTCAGCCAGCGCATCATAGGCCGCGACAAGATCCGGGCCCATCGCCTTGCGGACATCGACGTTGGCAATGGCTTTTGGCAGACCCGCCTTTTTGCCCGACATTGTCAGGCAAGCGGCCTCCAACGCGCTCAGATCGACAAGCGTCATGGCGTCCCACGGCATGGCTTCGAACCGTGCGATCAGCCTGGCCTGCGCCTGGTTCTTTGGGTCGAGATGAACGATCAGCGCCTTGGCCAGATCGGCCTCGCCCCCGTTCAGGGCCACGGCCAAGATGCGATCTTGGGTCAGATCCGGATCGATACCCGCCCAGGCGCAGATCGCGGGCCAATCCCAGATCTGCGCGAAATCATCGGTGGCGCCCACCACGGCGCGTGACAGCTTGCGCAGGCCATCTTCATCGCTGAGCAGATCGGCCACCGCATCCAGCGCATCGGCATCCGGGCCCGCGGCAAGATCATCGAGCAGATCGGCGATCAAACGGGCCTGCACGCGGTCGTCGATCTCGGTAAAGCCGGGGCTGACGCCCGCTTCGAGCGGAAAGCGGCGCAGCACCGCGGCGCAGAAGGAATGGATCGTCTGGATTTTCAGACCCCCCGGCGCCTCGATGGCGCGGGCAAAAAGCGTGCGCGCCACCCGAAGGCGCGGGGGATCAATGGCATCTTCACCGATCTCGGCCAGCGTCGCGCGCAGCTTGTCGTCGGGCATCATCGCCCATGCGCCCAGACGCTGGAACAGGCGGTTCTGCATCTCCATCGCGGCGGCCTTGGTGTAGGTCAGGCACAAGATGCGTTCGGGGCGGACCCCCTGCAGCAACAGCCGCGCGACCCGGTCGGTCAGTACGCGGGTCTTGCCGGACCCGGCATTGGCCGAAAGCCACACCGAGGTTGCCGGCGCGGCGGCCGCGATCTGGGCCCGGCTGGCATCGTTCATGCCGCCCCCCCCTGCCCGACCCGGACCAACACCGGCGGATCGGTTTCATCCCATTCGCCATGGCGGGCCAATTGATCGAAATCGCCCGCGAACCGGGTGTCGCTGACCGCGCGGCGGGCGGAAAACCCCCAGCCGTCATCCAGCATGTGAGACAGCCGCCGTTGCAATTGCCCCAAGATTTCCGACAGCGTTTCGGCATCCGGGCAGTGGCTGACGATCTGGGGCTGCGCCCCCAGCCCGATGTAGGCCATCTGTGCGGCCCGGGCCCCGGTGCCCAGGCCAAAACAGCCGGCCTCCAGCATCACGGCCTCGATCCACAGCTGCTTGTTGAAATAGGTTTCTTGCTCGCGCGTCGGGGGCGTGCCGGTCTTGTAGTCATAGATTGCATATGTCCCATCGGCCAATCGATCGATGCGGTCGGCCTTGCCCGTCAGCGTGACATGGGTGCCCGGCACCAACCACTGGTCCTTGATCTCGGGGCCAAGCGGCGCACCGATGGCGCGGCGGGCGATCTCGGTATCGACAAAGAACCCTGCCACCCGCGCCATGCGCGCGCGCCACAGCCGGCGGACGGCCGGAAAGGGCGCCGCTTCGGCCAGAACCCGGTCGGTCAGATCCATCAGCAGCGCGACCGCGGTGGCGCGGTCCGGCAACGCGCCCTGGGTCTGGACCACGAAGGCCTCCAGCACCTTGTGCAAGATCGTGCCGCGCAGCCGCGCATCGGCATCGCTGCGCAGCGGTTCGAGCGGGCGCAGGCGCAGCACATGCCGGGCATAAATGGCGTAAGGGTCACGGATCAGGGTCTCGATCTCGGTCACGCCAAGCCGGCGGGGGCGGGTCGATGACGGCGGCGCCGGGGCGGGGCGCGGGGCGAAGGGTAGGGTTTGCGCCGGCGTCAGCAGCCGTTCGGCCATCGCCAGGCTGGCCGCGCCGCGCGCGCGCATCTGGTCAAGGGCAGCCTTGGTTTCGGGGCTTGCGCCCTCCATCAGGTTGATCAGGCGATTGAGCCAGCGCGACGGCACCGTATCGGCTTCGGCGCTGCGCAGGGCGCGGGTCAGCCAGACCTCGGGGGCGCAGGCGGCTTGTTGAAAATCATGGGCCGACAGGCCGATCACCCGGTCGGGCAGTCGCAGCCCGGCCGCAGCGCGCAACGCCCGGTTCAGCCACGGATCGGCGGGTGGCGCGGCCGGCCAGACGCCATCGTTCAGCCCGGCACAGATCAACAGATCGGCGCCTTGCACGCGGGCCTCTTGCGTGCCCCAGATCAGGATATCGGCATGGGGGAACAGCGGTTGCCGCGCCTCACGGTCGCGGATCAGCGCATCGAACAGATCACGGTAATCCAACGCTGAGATCGGCCCGGCGGCCGCGGCCTCGGCGGTCAGTTCCGCCATCAGGCGGGCGGCCTCCTGGCCGGCATCTTCGTCGTAAAGCTGCCCGGTTCCGGTTTGCCCCGGCCCGGCGGCAAGCACCGCCGCGCGGGCGGTGTGCCGGGCCACACGATATTCGAACGGCAGCGCACCGGGTTCGGCCGGGGCCAGCAAGTGATCGGCAAGCCAGCCCACCCAAGCCATCGCACCGGGGTCAGCCGCACGCCGTGCGGCCCAATCGACCAGCTTGGCGCGGGATGGCACGCCGGGGGTCGCGCGCAGCACGCGCAGTTCCAGATCGCGGGTGCGGTTCAGGTGCAGACCACGATCCGCGCCGCTGTGACACAGCGGATGCTTGAGGATCACGGCCAATGCCTCGGGGTCGGCGGGCTGCACCTCAAGTGCTGCGACATGGCGCAAGAAGCGACCGGGCGGGGTCAGCGACAAGGGCTGGCCCGCGCTGTCATCCGGCCGAATACCCCAGCGCGCCAAGGCGGCGGTGATCTGGCGCGTCAGCACCCGGTCGGGCGAAATGACGGCGGCGCGTTGGCCATCGGCGACGGCTTGGCGCAGACGCAGCGCGATGGCGGTCGCCTCGGTCTGGGGGCTGCCTGCTTCCAGCAAGGTGACGCCGGCCATGGCTTGATCGACATCGCGCAAACGGGGGCCTTCGGTCAGCCATTGATCGGTCACCGGCGCGGGCCGCAGCGCCAAGGACAAGATCGCCCCACGCCCGCCGCGGGGCCGGGTGCTGCCCGGCCAGTCGGGAATGGCATGCGGATCAAGCCCCAAACGATCGGCGAATTTCGCCAGTCGGAACTGCGGGTGATCTTCGCCATCCAGCCCGGCGTGCCGATCTTGCAGCAGCCGCGCCCAGATCTCGGGGGGCATGTCACGGTCAAGCCCCGGCAAGACCACCGCGCCCTGCGGCAGGCGGGCCACGGCCTCCATCAGCTGGGCGGTGGCCCCGCGTGAACCCGTCGAGCCCGCGACGATCACCGGATGGGCGGGCGGCCGGTCACGCCAGCGCCGGGCGAGCGCTGCGACCATGCGGGCCTGCCGTGCGGGGCGGGTCAGCGCGGCATCATCTTGCATGAAATGGGTGACAAGATCGAGAAACGCGGTGGCGCGTTGCCAATGTTCGGCGTGTTCGGCCACGTCGAGCCCCGCGATGATGGCGGGTGTAACGCCTTCTTCGAACATCTCGCCCATCAGATCGGCAAGGCTGTCGGCCAGATCGTACAGCGCCGAACGCGGTGCCAGATGCGGGTCGCGATCCAGCAGCGCACCGATCAGGCGCACCAGTTCCAGGCGCAATCGCAGCGGCGGGATGGCGGCGGGGATCCCGGCCAGATCGGCGGCATCACCAAGCGCCAGAACCGGGCGGATGCGCGGCAGAAACCCCGCCCCGCGCTGCACATACAGTGCGCGCAGGCGGCGCTCCATCCGGGCATTGGCCACATAAAGATGCACCCGCGCAATGGCCTCGGGTGGATGATCGGCCAGCATGGCATCCAGCCCCGCAACCAGCGCGGCGCAGAAATCGACGCCCAGCGGCGTGGCGTAGACACGGGGCACGGCAGCGGGCGAAAACAGATCACGCATCGGCCAGCATCGCCTCGGCCAATTGCAGCCCCGCAGGGTGGCCGACATCGGCCCAGCGGCCAGGGTATCTGACCCCGAACAAGCGCCCCTGATCGATCAGCGCCTGCCAGATGTCGCGCAGCGAAAACACATCCGCCGGATGGGCGGCCACAAGCGCCGGTGCGATCAGCTGCGCGCCGGTGTGCACAAGCCCTGTTTCGGACCGGTCCCAGGTCAACCGCCCCTCGGCGTCGGCCGCGAAATCGCCCCCGCCCAAGCGACCGATGGCGCGTGGTTTCGGCACCAAAAGCACCAAGGCCCCCATGCGGGCCCCATCCCAGGCCGCGGTCAAGACCGACAGCGGCGGCGGGCCGGACCAGACCGCGTCGGCGTTCAGCGTGGCGATGGGGTCGGTGGCCAGATGGGGCAAGGCGCGCTTCACCCCCCCGCCGGAATCAAGGATCGTGGGGTGTTCGACCGACAATGCGACATCGGGGTGATGGCAGGCCAGATGCGCCTTGATCTGATCGGCGTGATAATGGGCGTTGACGGCAATCTTGCCCCCGCCGGCGGTGGCCGCCGCAAGCGCGTGATCCAACAAGGCGCGACCGGCCACCGTCAGCAGCGGCTTGGGCCGGTCTGCGGTCAGCGCCCCCATGCGGGTGCCAAAGCCTGCCGCAAGGATCATCACATCGGGCGTCATGCGGCCACACCGTCGGCCCAAGGCGCGGTGCGCGCACGCAGATCGGCGACCGCGGGGCGCAGTGCGGCCAGCGCCGGGTGGGCCACCGCACGGTCGATCAGCGCCCCGGTGCGCGGCAGAAAGGCGCGATAGTGCGGCTTGCCGCCATCGGTGGCCAGCCGGTGGAAAATGCCCAAGATCCGCAGATTGCGCAGCAGCGACAGGGTGGCGATGCGGGCATCGGCCGCTGCCAGCGGCAGATCATGATCGGCGGCGAAGCGCGCGATCAGGGTGCTGCGCCAATCGCTGGGCACGTCGCGGCGGGGGTCATCGACCAGCGACGCCAGATCATAGCCCAGGGGCAGGGCCACCGCATCTTGGAAATCGAGCAGCCCGATCCGGGCGGCGCCGATGCGCCCGTCCAGCCAGATCAGGTTGTCGGCGTGGTAGTCGCGCAGCGCCAAAACCGGCGCACCGCCGGCATGCCGGGCCAGCAGATCGGCCAAGGCCGGCTGCAGACCATCCAGCCCGGCACCCTTGGGCAACAGATCCAGCGTCAACGCGATCATGCGCGCCTGTGCGGCGGCATCGGGGCGCGCGGCCCATTCGGGCAGTGTGGCCCGGGCCAGGACCCGTGTCACCTCGCAGGCCACGCCATACGCCAAATGCCCCAAAGCCGGGTCGCGGGCCAGAAGCCGCGCCAGCGTCGCATCGCCCAGATCTTCGAGCAGCACGATACCGGCCTCGGGCGCGGCATCGATGATTTGGGGCGCCGACAGGCCCAACGCGGCCAGATGCCCGGCCACGCGCAAGAAGGCATCCAAACTGTCACGGTCGGTCTGCGTGGCCACCGGGGCCTGCATCACGATGGCGCTGCGCCCCGAGTGGTGCAGCCGCACATAGCGCCGCGCCGATGCGTCGCCGGCCAAGGGCGCGTGCAGGGCCTCGGCCCAACCCGCCCGCGACAAGACCCCGGCCAAGACATCGCTCATGCCTGCGCCACCACGGGCAAAAGCCGTGCGGCCAGATCGCAACCGGGCGCGGCGATCAGACCTAGATGGCGTGCGTCGGGGGCGCCGGCTTGGGTTTCAAGCCGCAGGCAGACCGCGCCGTGCGGCCAGTCGGGCGCAAAGCGATCGGGCCATTCGATCACGCAGATCGCTTGATCCATGGCCAGATCAAGGCCCAGCTCCGGCATCTCCTGCGGATCGGCCAGGCGGTAAAGATCGGCATGCCAGACCTCGCCATGCGGGGTGTCGTAGGTCTGCACAAGGGTGAAGCTGGGCGAAGGCACCTCGGCGGTCTGTCCGCCGGGGCCGATCAGGGCGCGGATCAGGGCGCGGGCAAAATGGCTTTTGCCGGCGCCCAGCCGCCCTTGCAAAAGCAGGCTATCGCCCGGGCGCAGCTGGCTGGCCATCGCCTGCGCCAGACGCGCGGTCGCCGCGGGATCGGGCAAGTGCACACGCCCTTGCACCCGCCACCCATCGGGGGGCTGGGCAAGATCGGGGTCGTCGGTCAAGACAGGCGGGGCAACCATCACGGCGGCAAGTTTAGCCATCCCGGCCAAAGCTGCAACGCGTGATCGGCAGGGCAAGCTTATTCGGCCTGTTCGCCGGGCTGGGGATGAAACCGGGCCATGGGTTCGGCAAATTGGCGCTGCTCCGGCGAAACGGGGCGGACCGCCGGGGCGAAGGGCATGTGCGCCAGCACATCCAGACCAAAGTCTTCGACGGGCCGAAAGCTGACGGCGACCGCCCCGCCCGACAGCGGCGCCACCCGCACCGTCAGGCGGCCCCCGTCACGCAACAGGATGTCTTCGGACCATGCCGCACGGTCGGGGCTGGGCGCGGCAAATTGGCGGATATCGCCCCACAATGCCGTGGGCTGGGCGCATGCCTGCCAACGATGCGTGGCATCAGCCAGCGACAAGACCCCGACCAGGGACTGCGGATCGCCGCCCCACATCGCGCCATAGGCCGTGTTGGCCAGCACCAGACGACCCTCGGCGGAAAAAACTGCCATCGCCTCGGGCAGATCATCGAGCGCGGATTGATAAAGATCCAGCTCGGCCCGGAATTTGCGGCTGAGCGAGATTTCGGCCGTGATGTCTTCGAACATGAAGGCCAGTGCGCCATCGGGATGGGGCCGGCCGATCACGCGAAAGCTTTGACCGCCGGGCAGCGTCCAGAGCTCTTGAAAGGTGCCATCTTTGGCCCCTTGTTCCAGCCGGGCGATTTCATCGCGCCAATGGCGGTAATTCTTCGGCTCGGGTATGCGCTGGCGGTCGCGCAACGCGTCCAGAAACGCGACCAGACCCGGACGGTTCGACAAAAAGGCGGGCTCCAGCATCGACAGGCCGACAAGGGCGGGGTTGAACAGCACCAGCTCGCGGCGCTTGTCGAAAATGGCAAGCCCGATGGGCAGCTGGGCAAAGGTTTTCGACAGGGTCTGAACGAAATTGCGCAGCGACATTTCGGCGCCCACAAGGCGGTCGGCGGGCAAGGCAGTGCCCAAGACACCGCCGTCAGGCTGGCGCAGGGCGGCCAATTCGAACCACAGCGCGCCATCCTGCGCCGTGGCGATACCGGGATCTTCGGGCGGCAGCGGCAAGCGGCAACGGCGCAGGCTGCCCGCGTCGGGCAAGGGGTCGATATGATCGGCAAACAACGCCGGTATCGGCCATGGCGCAGGCGTCGCGCGGGGCGCGCCGATCCGCTCGACCAAGGCCAGATAGGGCGCATTGGCCCACAGGACCCGCCCATCGGCATCTGCCCGCCAGATCGGACAACGCGCGCCATCCAGCGCGCGGCGCAGATCTTCGAGCTCGTCGCCCAGCGCCGCCAGCGCCCCGGCATCGACCGTCTGGCGCCCTGCGCCAAGCGCACTGGGGCCGATGGTCACCACGATACGGCCGTCTTCGATACGGCCGGCCACCGACAACAGATCGGGCCCGAAATGGGCGGGCAGCACGAATGCCTCGCCGCGACGGGCCAGCGCGCTGAACCGGGCCGGCAATTCGCCATTGACCGCGCGAAGCGCACGCGCCAGCGCGTCATAGGCCAGGCTGCGATCGACATCGGGGCGCAGAAAAGCATCGTTGGGGTCCACCTGCGACAGCAGATACCCCTCGCGGAATTCGTAACGGCGGGGTGCGTCGGCAAAGACCACCCCTTGGGTATCGCCCGATACACGGGCCCCGAACAACATACGCGTTACCAGCATGCCGATGACAGCACTCAAGAGGCTGACCCCGGAAAACAGGATCACGGTGTAGAGTTCCGGCATGATCGCACGCCTTCTATCTGCTCCGATGGGGCGACTATCCGGCGCGATGGTTAACGTAGCGTTAAGCGTGACGGCGTCGGTAAAGATTTCGCGCATCACCACCGCACAAGGGGGCGATCAATTCGTGATCGGCTGGTTTTCCCCCAAGGCCCCGCCGGCCGCATCGACGGGCAGCCCAATGGCATCATGCAACCAGATCACTTCGACAACGGCGCCAGATTTTTCGGCCTTGTCTTCGATCGACAAGAAAGGATCGGTGGCATTGCCAAAGCTGACGCGCGCGCCCGCGCGTTCCAACAGGGTCTTGGCGATGAACAGGCCCAACCCCATCCCCTCATAGCCCGGGCGGGCCGGGCTTTGGGCGCGGGCGCGACGGCTCAGGAACGGATCGCCCAGACGGCCCAGCATATCTTGTGGATAGCCCGGCCCATCATCGGTGATGCGCAACCGGATCTGGCCCGCGCCCCAATTGCCTTCGATCCAGATCTGCGTGGCGGCGAAATCGACCGCGTTTTGCACAAGGTTGCGCAGGCCATGGATCACCTCGGGCTTGCGCCAGATCATCGGCTGATCGTCAGGGGCATCGGGATCGGCAACGAAATCGTAGTTGATCGCCACGCCGCGCGCGGCATGGGGTTCGGCGGCCTCGCGCACCACCGCCCCGAACGGGGCCGAGCGCATGTGCAGATCGTCCTTTCCCGCCCGCCCCATGGACCGCAGGATGTCGCGGCAGCGATCGGCCTGATCGCGGATCAGGCGCGCATCGGCGGCCAGCTGGGGGTGGTCGCCCAGTTCATCGAGCAATTCGGTCGATACCAGCTTGATCGTGGCCAAAGGCGTGCCCAGCTCATGGGCGGCCGCGGCCACCACGCCGCCCAGATCGGTCAGCTTTTGTTCGCGCGCCAAGGCCATCTGCGTGGCCAAAAGCGCTTGGCTCATCGAATGGGTTTCCTGCGTGATCCTGCGCGCATAGGCCGACAGGAACACGATGCCGGTGGTGATCGCCAGCCAGAACCCCGCTACGAAGATGTCGGGCAAAAAGAGCAGTTCCCCCGATTGCGTCGTCAAGGGCACGTGGAACAACGCCAGCAGCGTGATCATGCCCACGGCCACCACCCCCAGAATGGTCGTCGATTGCACCGTCAGCGCGGTGGCCGATATCGTCACCGGCGCCAGGATCAGCAGCGCAAAGGGGTTGTTCAGCCCCCCCGTCAGAAACAGCAAGAACCCAAGCTGAGACAGGTCGAACAACAGCGTCAGCATGGCGTCGCGGTCCGACAGGCGCTGGTTTTCGGGAAAGATCGTCATCGCGATCAGGTTCGAGACGACGCTGGCCCCGATGGCCAGGAAACACAAACCCAGTTCGATCCGCAGCCCCAGATAGAACGACGCGATCACGACCGTGAGGGTCTGCCCCAAAATCGCCAGCCAGCGCAGCACCAACAACGTACGCAGCCGCACCCAATCGCTGCGCGCGTCCTGTCGCACGAGATCAAGGGCGGGGTCGAACACGGCTTGTGCCATGGAGAGGCTTTCTGTCACAGGGGGACGGTCGTGAATTGATAGGCCGGGGGGGATAGGTAATCAACGGCGCGCAAAGCCGCTGTTACCCTTGCGCATGGGAAGGACCCTCGATTGACCCGCATCTATGCCCTTGTCTCGGCCGCATTGATCGGCGCGCTTGTGATCGGCGCGGGTGTGACCGTGTATTTCGGGCAAGCCCAGCG
>JBEAQJ010000179.1:0-4636 GCA_041163945.1 Pseudomonadota bacterium | reverse complement strand
GCTGTCAGTCCCCCCTGCATACAGTCGTTGTGCATGGGCATGAGCAGTGTGTGACCTGCAAGTCCAACATCTTCGAGTGCTGCTCAGGGGATACCTGCAACACTGACCACAACCTCAGCGTTGGCTACAAGCGGGGCTGACGGTTAGACAGCATCTGGGATCAACTTGATCGATCAGATACCTTGATGATCTGAACTCAGAGGACCGTTTTCAAAAAGCCCCCCGCTGGCAGAGGCCATGTATCCATTACGGGCACCCCCCGCCTGGCCCATGCCCCCCTAGCCTCTGCAACGTGTCCGAGCATGTCACACATCATGTCACACATGCGGACGTTTATGCTCGAATTGAAGCCGAACCTCGGGTTGACGAAGCGATCGATCCCATGGATTCTCGCACACGGGAATTCCGAAGAAGCAAGGACGATATTCAGAAACTCTACCAAAGGCACTGGGTTTACGCCGTGAAATCGCAGCGTGTCTGTTGAGAAATTCATCAACAGAAACAGGTAAATACGCAGCTAGCCGCAGCGATTGCCATTCGCACGCCAAGCCGTTAGCCACGGCACGAATGCGGGCGTGATGGAATGGTAGACATATCGGACTTAAAATCCGTGGGCCTTTGTGCCGTGGGGGTTCAAGTCCCCCCGCCCGCACCAGATGATCAAGACCCGTCCATACCAACAAAAAACGCGCCCCGTCGGGACGCGTTTTGTTGATTTCGGGCCTTGTGGCTTTCGCGGATCAGGCCGCTTCGGCCTCGGCGTCGGCCTGGTGGCGACGCTCGCTTTCCTCGCGGCTGAGCGCCACCGAGGTGCGCACGCCGCGCGAGACAAAGCTCATCAAGCCCTGCACGACGCGTTCATTGGGATCGATCCCCGCACAGCTCAGCACCTCGCGGCCATCGCGCGAGCGGGCCCAGCGGGCGATCTGTTCGGGACCGTTCCCATATTTCTTGTCGTCTGCAATGGCATCATCCAACGCCGCGAGCACGACGGCGGCAAAAAGCTTGCGCGCGCGTTGGCCCTGTTCAAAGTTGAAGGCGGTGCCATCAACGAAATCTCGCATTTCGTCGTTCCTTGTTTTTGCTCTTGCATTTCCGGCGTGCGGACCCTTCTGCACGAAAACTATGCGATTCTGTGATGCGAAAATCACATATGAGGTATTACCCACACGCATAGCTTCGCAGCAGAGATACAGCTTTCAGTAGGCAGGTCGGCCGGTCATGGGCACATGTAGGCGCGCTTAAGAAAGCATCAAGTTTTTGTCATGAATTTGCCACGAAATTATGTATTACACGCCCGCCAGGTCAGGGGCGACCGTCCGTCCAGGGTGATTGCCGTCGATTGCGCGCACCGCTGCGGGGCACTCGGGTCAACGCGGATGCCGATGGCATGCCGCGCTCGCCCGGCGCAACGCGGCGCACGCGTGGGATGGGGCTGACGCGGCGGGGTTCCACCACATAGCTCACCTCGTCATGGGGCGGGCGCCCATGCCAGCGCGCCCAGTAGGCAGGGCCGCCCGAGCCCAGCCACCGCGGCAGCAGCAAGACGGCACCGGCCAAGAACCCACCCGCATGGGCCCAATAGGCAACGCCGCCCCCTGCGATATCCATCGACAGGCCATTGACCACCTGCAACCCGAACCAAAGCCCCAACATCACCCAAGCGGGCACGGTGAAGATCTTGATCAGCACCACGATGATCACCAGCACATCGATGCGGGCGCGGGGAAAAAACAGCAAATACCCCCCCATGACGCCCGCAATCGCCCCCGAGGCGCCCACCATCGGTATGGTCGATCCTGGCCCGGCCAGGATCTGGCCCAGGGCGGCCGCCAGACCGGAGGCCAGATAAAACCCCAAGAACCGCAGATGCCCCAGCAGATCTTCGAGATTGTCACCGAAGATCCACAAAAACAGCATGTTGCCGATCA
This sequence comes from Pseudomonadota bacterium, assembly GCA_041163945.1. Lineage (GTDB taxonomy): Bacteria > Pseudomonadota > Alphaproteobacteria > Rhodobacterales > Rhodobacteraceae > Roseicyclus. Next base: position 2,705 of record JBEAQJ010000179.1, on the reverse strand, counting down.
AATGCATCCACCCCCCGTGCAAGAACATGGAGGTGACCAAGGTATATCCATCGCCCCCCGACAAGACCCTGGCCGGGATCAGCGCCCAAGTGTCGAAAAACGCGATCAACTGGCGTTCCGACCCCGAAAGGCTGGGAAAATAGGACAGGAACACGATCACATTGATGGCGATCAGCGCCCAAGTGACGATGGGGGTCCGGTTGGATGGGTTGTGGTCGCGAATGGGAAACATGACCCCAAAGTCGGGCGCGTGGGCGCCGCGGTCAAGGGCGCCCTGCCCCTTTGCCGAACCGTTTTGAAAAATGGCCGGCCCCGCGCGGCGCAGCATGCCGGCTGCAACCGCACCGGATGTGGCCGCGCCTTGGCCGTGTCACTGACGGCCGATCGCCTTGAGCAGCGTATCCAGGCGTTCGCCTTGAGGCGACATCACCCGCGGCTGACCGCCGGGGAACGCGGCACCATAGGCGCTGGCATCATATTCGGGAACAGGAAGACCCAGATGGGTCACGTTCAAAAGCCCCGCCGCCCCCAAAACGCCATAAGCGGCCGCGTAGACGGCCGATTCCGCCTCGATCCGGCTGATGCGGGCCTCCAACAGGTCCTGTTCGGCATCCAGCACATCCAGCGTTGTCCGCGCACCCAGGGTTGCTTCTTCGCGGATCCCGTCAAAGGCCAGTTGGGCCGCGTTGATGCGCTGGTCCGAGGCCTGCACCTGGGCGCGGGCGATGGCAAGACGGGTATAGGCATTGGCCAGAAGCTGCCCATTCACCTGCACCTGGCGGTTCAGCCCGGCGCGCACCGCTTCGACCTGGGCCAGGGCCTGGCGTTCCAGCGATCCCAGCTGGCCGCCGCGATAGATCGGCTGGCTCAGTGTCAGGCCGATCGAGGCGCCATTTCCCACCTGTGCCGCGTTGGGCGATTCGAACACTTCGCTGCGCGACAGCTCCAGCGACAGGTTGGGCCGCATGGCACCGCGCGCCTCGGCCACGGCGAATTCGGCGGCCGCCACTTCGTGCTGCAACGCCCGGATCGCGGGGTGGTCCTGCCGGGCGAGGCGGGCCGCGTCATCTTGCGATGCGGGCAGGTTCGGCAAGCTGCCCGGTGCTGCCATGGCGGTGGGGTAACGCCCGACCGCAAGGTTGAACAATTCGCGTGCGATATCCAGGCTGCCTTGCGCCGCCGCCAGGTTCGAGCGCGCCGTGGCCAGCTGCGCCTCGGCTTGTGCCACATCGGTGCGTGTGGCGGCCCCCACATCGAACCGATCGCGCGCTGCGCGCAACTGCTGGGTCAGCACGCGCAGGTTGGCTTCGCGCACCGACACGACCTGTTGCGCCTCCCAAACCTCCAGATAGGCGGTCACGGCATCGCCCAGAACCTGCCCTTCAAGCGCGATCAGTTGCGCGCGGGCAGCCTTGAGCGTTTCTTCGGCGGCCCGCACGGCATTGATCTGCGTGCGCCCGGCATAAAGCGTAAGCTCGGCCACAAGCCGTGCCGTGGTGGTGGTCGTGTCCGACACCAGATCGCGCGATGCGGTCGCCACGAAGCCGAGCGTCGGCAAAAGCCCCGCCACCGCCTGATTGACGCCTTCGTCGCGCACGCGCAGCAGGTAGCGGTTCTGTTCCAGCAGGTTGGCGTTGCGATAGGCATCGGCCATGGCATCGCGCAGGGTTTCGGCGCGCGCAGCCGCCAGCGGCGTGATCGCCAAGGCCATGCCCAGAACCAGCACGCGGCCGATGCACAAAACCCTGTTGGTCATCGCGTCACACCTTTTTGCATCCGGGCGAAATCCGATCCGGCGCCGCGCACCAGCCGGATCGGCACGCATCAAAACACGAACCCCGGCTGGCGGGCAAAACCGGGCAAGACCGGCGCTGTCGCGTTGAATTCCATCCGCCATGCCACCGCGCCTTGATGCTTGCGGCCCAGGCGCGCCTCGCCCAAGGGGCCGCGCATGAAGATGGCCATGATGCGCCCGCCGTCCTTGAGCTGATCGATCAGGGCGGTGGGAATTTCTTCGACACCGCCGAAGGCCACGATCACGTCATAGGGGCCATTCTTGGCGCTGCCACCGGTCAAGGGCGCGCTCAAGACGGCGGCGTTGTCGACGCCATGCGCCGACAGGGCGGCCTCGGCCTCGGCGGCCAGGCTCGTGTCTTCCTCGACCGCGACAACGGCTTCGGCCAGCCGCGCCAAAAGCGCCGTTGTGTAGCCAAGCCCCGGCGCGATTTCCAACACCAGATCGGCGGGCGTTAGATCGAGCGCCTGAAGCATCTTGGCGATGGTGCGCGGCTCCATCACCTGGCGTGTGGCGCCCAGCGGGACGGGGCCGCCGACATAGGCCAGATCGCGCAGGCCATCGGGCACGAAACCTTCGCGCGGGACGGACAGCATCGCATCGATGACGGGAAAGCTGGTCACATCCGACGGGCGAACCTGCGTGTCGACCATGATGCGGCGGCGTTCGGCAAAGTCGGCCATGGGAACTGAACCATTCCGTCTAGTTTTTCCAGTTTTGTCTTGGCACAGCGCGCGCGCGGGCGCAACGGGCGGATGGGGCGATGCGACGTTTCTCCCCTTTCGCGGCTTGCACGGCACGCAGGCTTGGGCTACCTGAGCGCAGACCACACCGGCGGCGAGTTGGCGGAGAGGTTACGCAGCGGATTGCAAATCCGTGTAGACCGGTTCGATTCCGGTACTCGCCTCCA
>JBEAQJ010000178.1:0-42356 GCA_041163945.1 Pseudomonadota bacterium | reverse complement strand
GGGGCCAAGGGGTCCGCGGGCAACGGGCGGCAACAGGCGCGCTAGCGGATCATCTGCGGACGGATCCGCAGCGCGGGCCGGCTGGCGTGTGGCACATGCCGGTTGAGCCGGGCGTTGATCGTGGAAAAGACCCAGATGATGACCAGGGTCAGGATCACGAAATACAGCGCCACGATCGGGTAGGGCACAAAGGGGTTGAAGGTGCGATCGGCGAAATAATTGGCGTAATACAGCGCGTCGCCGCGCTGCTGGATCGCCGGAAAGGACGAAAAGAACACCAGCGCCGTGGCGTGGAACAAAAAGATCGCCTCGTTGGTATAGGCAGGCCATGCCAGCCGCATGGTCGTGGGAAAGGTGATGCGACGGAATTTCTTCCAACCCGACAGGCCAAAGGCATCGGCGGCTTCCAGGTCGCCCTTGGGGACAGCGCGCAGCGCGCCATAAAAGATTTCTGCCGAATAGGCCGATGTGTTGAAGAACAGCACGATCAGCGCGCCCAACCATGCACGCGCGAACCAGCGTGTTTCCGCCGCGATTTCGATACCCAGAACGCTGAATTCGATGCCCACGCGCGGCAGCATCACGAAGGCTTCGTAGGCCATGAAGAACTGGATGAACAAGGGCGAGCCGCGGAAGATGAAGATGAACCATTCCGCAGGCTTGCGAAGGGCGGGGTTCGGGCTGGCCTTGGCCACCGCCAGCGCCACGGCGAAGACAAAGCCGAAACACAGGGCCAACACCCCGAAATAGACGTTCCACATCAGGCCGGACCCGATCAGCACGAATTGCTGGCACAGGCTGATGTCGGCCTGCGGCAAAAGCCGTTCGCCGATGCCCAATGCGCGCAGGCCATAGGCTGCGAAGGCTTCGCCGCAGGTCATGGATGCGCCTTTCTGAGCGCTTCGCCCGCCGCCGTGGCCTGTCCCCGGCTTAGGTGGCGGGTCAAACGCGCCAGGCCGATCTCGGACACCCGCGTCAGGCACAGGTAAAACACCAACAGTCCCAGGAAATACCAGAACCGCCAATCGGGATGGGGGTATTGATAGGCCGAATTGCGCGACCCGCCCAGTTCGCGTGCCCAGTAGACGATGTCTTCGATGCCCAGCAGGAACAAAAGCGGTGTGGCCTTGATCAGGATCATCCAGATATTGCCCAAGCCCGGCAGCGCATAGATCCACATCTGCGGCACCAGCACGCGCCAGAACACCTGGCTGCGCGACATGCCATAGGCTTCGGCGGTTTCCAGCTGCGCCCGCGGCACGGCGCGCATGGCGCCGTAAAGCACATTGCCGCAAAACGCGCCAAAGACGATCGCATAGGTAAAGACGGCCAACGCGAACCCATAGAGCTCATGCACCCACTGCGGGGCGTTGGCCGACGGGGTGCGCGCATCGGGGCAGACCAGGAAATTGGCGCCTTGCCGGATGTCTTCGGTCCAGTCCGGGCAGATGATCTGGTGGCGCAGGTATTCGATGGCCTGATCGAGCACGAGGATGAAGAACAGGAAAAACACGATGTCGGGAACCCCGCGCACCATGGCGGTGTAAAGTTTTCCCAACCATGCGACGGGGCGCGTGCGTGCGCGCGATGCAGCCGCCGCCCCGAAACCAAAGGCCAGCGATACCGGGGCTGTCACCGCCAGAACCGCGAACACCACAAGGAAGGATTGGTAGAACAGCAGATGCGCGCCATTGGTCAGGTAGCAGCTGAACCAGCGGATCGTGTCAAGCGTGGAAGGTTCGGTGCAAAAGGCGAACATCGGATCCCGTGGCCATCGGCGCAGATGCGTATTTCGGGAAAGACGAAGGGCGGGCGTCCGCGCCCCACAACGGCGTCAAGGGGCGGGGGCCGGCTGTTTGGCCGGCCCCCGGCCTTTCGATCAGAAGGTCGCCGCGTCGGGGCCGAACCACTGCAGGATCAGCGCATTCAGCGTGCCGTCTTCCTTCATCGAGGTGATCGCCGCGTCAAAGGCCATGCGCCGTGCATCGCCTTCGCGCAGCGCCATGCCGACGCCGCCGCCCAGCGGAACAGGCTCGCCCACGATCATCAGATCGGCATCTTCATTGGCGATGGGCAACAGGTAGTCGCCATCGGCAAAGACCGCATCGGCTTCCCCGTTGCGCACGGCGGCAACGGTTTCATCGGGGGTGGCGAATTCCAGCAGCGTGGCCCCCGAGGCCGCGATATAGCCGGCCTGAATGGTGTTGGTCTGCGCCGCGACCACCGCGCCTTCGAGGGTGAAACCCTCGGACATCGCCATGAACAGCGATTCCGTGGGCGGGAAATAGGCTTGGGTGAAATCGACGACCGCTTCGCGTTCCTCGGTGATCGACATGCCCGCGATGATCGTGTCGTAGTTGCCCGAGGTCAGGTTGGGGATGATGCTGTCCCAGTCATTCTTGACCCATTCACAGCTCAGCTGGGCGCGCTTGCACAGCTCATCGCCCAAATCCCGTTCGAAGCCGGCGATTTCGCCCTGGTCGTTGATGAAGTTGTACGGAGGATAGGCCCCTTCGGTGCCCATGCGCACGACGTCTTGCGCGCTGGCCGCGCCGACGGACAGGGCCAGCAGGCTGGCGGTGAGGATCAGGTGTTTCATCTGTTGGTCTCCCGGTTTTGTGTTGGGTCGGTCTTGCCTCAGGCCATGGTCAGATGGCTGAGGAACTGTTGCAGGCGCTCGGATTTCGGGGCGCCGAAAAGGGTGGCGGGCGGGCCTTGTTCCTCGATCTTGCCTTGGTGCAGGAAAATCGTCTGGCTCGACAGGTCGCGTGCCATGCGCATGTCATGGGTGACAAGGATCATGGTGCGGCCTTCTTCGGCCAGGGCGCGGATCACGCGCACCACCTCTTGTTCCAATTCGGGATCAAGCGCGGATGTCGGTTCGTCAAACAGCAGCGCGCGCGGTTCCATGCAAAGCGCGCGCGCGATGGCCGCGCGCTGTTGCTGGCCGCCCGACAGCTGCGCGGGCCAGGCATCGGCCTTGTCCGCGATACCGACCTTTTCCAGATAACCGCGCGCGCGGGCTTCCACATCGTCGCGGGGCTGGCCCAAAACGGTCAGGGGGGCTTCCATCACGTTTTGCAAGATCGTCAGATGCGACCACAGGTTGAACTGCTGGAACACCATCGACAGGTTGGTCCGGATGCGCCGGATTTGTTCGGCATCCGCCGGGCGTCGATGATCGCCTGTTCCTTTCCAGCGCACCGGTTCGCCTTCGAACAGGATGTCGCCCGCCTGGCTGTCTTCGAGCAGGTTGGCGCAGCGCAGCAGGGTGGATTTTCCAGACCCCGACGACCCGATCAGCGCGATCACGTCGCCCGCGCAGGCGGTCAGGTCGACGCCGCGCAGCACCTCGAGCGACCCGAAGCTTTTGTGCAGGCCGCTGATCTGAATGACCGGTTGTTTGGCCGCATCTGCCGCTGGCATGTCGGCTGTGTCCCCATGGTGATCTGTGGATTTGCACCCAAGCGCGGCGAGATTGCAACCGGGTTGTCGGGCGTGACCCTGGGGCAAGATGCGGCGCGGGCCCAATTCTGCGGCAATTGATCAGGGATTGGGCGGCAGCGGCAGGGCCAGATAGCTGGCCGCGTCGATGGCAACGATGCCCTTCAGGTCCAGCGCGGCGGTGACCTGGGGCGGCAATCGATCCAGTGCGGCCCGCAGCGCGGCCCGGATCGGGGCCGGATCCTGCGTTGCCGCGGTGATCAAGGGCAGGCCCGGCGTGGGTGGTGTGCGGGCGATTTCCAGCGCCGCATCGGCGCCGTCATGGCGCTGCAACAGCCGCCAGGTTTGCGCGTCGATCGCGGCCAGATCGACCAGGCCATCGGCCACGGCGCGCGCCGACGCGGCGTGGGCGCCGGTCACTGTCACCGGCCCCAGCGCCAGGCCCCGGTCCCCGGCCCATTGGTGCAGGGCGGCCCAGCCCGATTGGCTGAGCGCATCGTTGATGGCCACGCGGGGGTGGGCGGGCAGCGCGGCGTCGCGTGCGATGATGACCGAATTGTAATACCCCGGCGGGCAGCCCGGCAGGCCATAGTCGGGCGTGGCGACCAACCGCACATCGCGATGCAGCCGCGCGCGAAACGGCAGGCCGCAGCTTTGCGCCAGCACAAGGCCGGGATCGGTCCAGATCGCCCAAGGGTCGCGGTCGCGCGTCAGGCGTTCGGGGGCGGCCACACCCTGGGCGCGCAACCCGTCGCGGATCGCCGCCCAAAGCGCATCGGTGGCCATCGCCATCTCGGGGCGGTCGTACATGGGCAGCGCCGCGATCATGGCCGGATCAATCGCGGTAATGGGTATCTTCGACCCGTTTGCGCGCCAGGTTGCTGTCGCGGTCATTGACCCCCAGCATCGGCGCCACCAGGCGCAGCAGCGCGTTTTCCGCGTGATCGCGCGCGCCGTCAGCCAAGGCGATGAACCACATCGCCTCGATCACATGCACCCGGTCCTCATAGGGGACACAATCCTTGATCGCGCGGGTAAAGCGCACGGTGTCGGGGGCCGTCGCCTCAAGATCTTCGGCCTGGCGGCGCAGGGCGATCGCCGCCTCGGGTGCGAGCGCGTAGCGATGTGCCAGCGCGCGGTCGATCTGCATCTGCTCGATGGCGGCGTAATCCCCATCGGTGCGCGCCACGCGCACCAGCAGGGCCGCCAGCGCAAGGCGCGCGTCGCCATCGGTCAGGGGGGCGGGGTCGGGGGCCGTCAGACGGCGGATAAGCTCGGCGATCATGCGGGCCACCATACGCCGTGCCGCACGCACAGGGAAGTGCGCTTAGGGAATGCGGATGTGGCCTTGGGCGATCTTGACGGCGGATCCCGCCACGCGAATGGCACGGATGGTGCCGCCCGATTGATCCACCGTCATCTTGAGCTGCGCGGGCCGGCCCATTTCGACGCCTTGGGTCAGAACGAAGACGCCATCTTTTCCCGATAGAGCGCCATTTGCCTGAAGCTGGGCGGCAAGAATGGCCGCCGCCGAGCCGGTCGCCGGATCTTCGGGGATGCCCGCGCCCGGTGAAAACATGCGCACCCGGATCCCATCGCCGTCGCCGGTATAGAGATAGGCACTGTCGACATCGGCCGCGCGCATCAGTTCGGACCATGCCGGGTCCTGTGGCCGGGCCGCGGCCAATGTCGCAAGATCGGTCAGCGGCACATAGACAAAGGCAGGCCCGCCTTCCCAGACGCCGGGATCATGCGGCCCGATGCGGTCGGCGTCGATGCCGAGCGCTGCGGCGATCTGTTCCCGCGGTGGCGTGGGGGCGTGGCGGCGGGGCAGCTTCGGGGCGGTGAATTCCGCCGTCACCGCGCCGGCGGTTCGGGTGATCGTCACCGGCACCAGACCGGCCTGTTCTTCCAGCACGATCCGGTCCCGGTCGTCGCCGGCCAGATGGATGGCGCAGCCGATCGTGGGATGGCCGGCAAAGGGAATTTCGGCCGTGGGAAAGAAGATGCGCACCCGGGCGTCATGCGCGGGGTCATGCGGGCGTTGCACAAAGATCGTCTCGGACAGGTTGAACTGCCGCGCGATGGTCTGCATCTGCGCAGCGCCCAACGCATCGGCCCCTTCGACGATGGCCAGCGGATTGCCGGTGAAGGGTGTCGTGGTGAACACGTCGTAGATGTGAAAGCGCAGCATGGGGGCCCTCCCTTGGGGTGCGATCAGGGGAACATCCAACCGCCGCCTTGGCAAGCCATCGCATCGAAGGCTTTGACAGCGCGGCGGCGGCTGCGCTATGAATTGAACAATCGTTCAATTAACGGGGCGGCGCCATGTTTTTCGGTTCGATGCAATTCGATCTGGGCGATGAGATCAACGCCTTGCGCGAGACGGTGCACCGCTTCGCGCAAGATCGCATCAAACCGCTGGCCGCGCAGACCGACCGCAGCAATGTCTTTCCCCATCACCTGTGGGCCGAGATGGGCGCGCTGGGGCTTTTGGGCATCACCATCGACGAGATGCATGGCGGCGCCGGCATGGGCTATCTGGCGCACACCGTCGCGGTCGAGGAAATCAGCCGCGCCTCGGCCTCGATCGGGTTGAGCTATGGCGCCCATTCCAACCTGTGCGCGAACCAGATCCGCCTGAACGGCACCCCCGCCCAACAGGCGCGCTACCTGCCCAGGCTGGTGTCGGGCGAACATGTCGGGGCGCTGGCCATGTCCGAGGCGGGGGCGGGGTCAGATGTGGTGGGCATGCAGCTGCGGGCAGAGAAGCTCAACGATCGCTTCGTGCTCAACGGCACCAAATACTGGATCACCAACGGGCCCGATGCCGATACGCTGGTGGTCTATGCCAAGACCGATCCCGACGCCGGGTCGCGGGGCATCACCGCCTTCATCGTGGAAAAGACGATGACGGGGTTCAGCACATCGGCGCATTTCGACAAGCTTGGCATGCGCGGCTCGAACACGGCCGAACTGGTGTTCGACAATGTCGAGGTGCCGTTCGACAACGTGCTGGGCGCGGAAGGGCGCGGCGTCGCGGTGCTGATGTCGGGTCTGGATTACGAGCGGGTCGTGCTGTCGGGCGTCAATATCGGCATCATGGCCGCCTGCCTGGACGAGGTGATGCCCTACATGGCCACCCGCAAGCAGTTCGGCCAACCGATCGGGTCGTTCCAGCTGATGCAGGGAAAGATCGCCGATATGTACACCGCGCTCAACACCGCGCGGGCCTATGCCTACGAGGTGGCGCGCGCCTGCGACCGGGGCACGGTCACGCGGCAGGATGCGGCGGCTTGTGTGCTCTATGCCTCGGAAGAGGGCATGAAGGTCGCCCATCAGGCGGTGCAGGCGATGGGCGGTGCGGGGTTTTTGGCCGATAGCCCGGTCGCACGGCTGTTTCGCGATGCCAAGTTGATGGAAATCGGCGCCGGCACCAGCGAAATCCGGCGCATGCTGATCGGGCGGGAATTGATGGCGGCGATGGGCTAGGGCATGGGGCAGGGGCTGGTGCTTCCCTTGGTGGGCTTGGTGGCGGCAGCCGCCGCCTTTGGGCTTTGGCTGGGCCTGCGCGCCCTGCCGCCCGGCGAGACCGAGATCATCGCCGCGCAGGCTGCGCGCTACGCGTCCGAAACGGGCCGCGCCGCGACCGATTGCGCGGCCCGCCCGGCCAGCGTGCCGGGGGTGCGTCTGGTCGTGACCTGCGGGGCAGACTGGGCCGTGGCGGTGGATCGATGGGGCCGCCCCATGGCCGCCCCCAAGCTTGGGCCCAACCTGTGACGGGCGGGGCGCGACCCGGATCGTGCCCTGGGAACAGGCGCGGTGCCCGGGCGGACAGGCGCAAGCCCGGTGGCCGGGCGGAAAGGCAAGAAAGATCATGAAACTTGGCACATCGCTTGTCGCCCATTCCCCCGAAGCCCGCGCCAATCGCGCCGCCCACCTGGCCGCGCTGGCCGAAATCGCCGCGGCGGCGGCCTTGGCCGCGGCCGGCGGTGGCACGCAGGCGCGCGACCGCCATCTGGCCCGCGGCAAGATGCTGCCCCGTGACCGCGTGGCCCAATTGCTCGATCCGGCATCCCCGTTTCTGGAAATCGGCGCCACCGCCGGCCATGGGCTTTACGATGGCGCAGCCCCCGGCGGCGGGGTGATCGCGGGTGTGGGGCTGGTCGAGGGGCGGCAGGTGATGGTCATCTGCAACGATGCGACCGTCAAGGGCGGCACCTATTTTCCGATCACGGTCAAAAAGCATCTGCGCGCCCAAGACATCGCCGCCCAGTGCCGCCTGCCTTGCATCTACCTGGTCGACAGCGGTGGGGCGAACCTGCCCAACCAGGACGAGGTCTTTCCCGATCGGGACCATTTCGGGCGCATTTTCTTCAACCAGGCCCGGATGAGTGCCGCCGGCATCGCCCAGATCGCGGTGGTGATGGGCTCTTGCACGGCGGGGGGGGCCTATGTGCCGGCCATGTCGGATGTCTCGATCATCGTGAAGGGGCAGGGCACGATCTTTCTGGCGGGCCCGCCCCTGGTCAAGGCCGCCACCGGCGAGGTGGTCAGCGCCGAGGATCTGGGCGGTGGCGATGTGCACACCCGGCTGTCGGGCGTGGCGGATTACCTGGCCGAAGACGACGCCCATGCGCTGGCGCTGGCGCGGCGCGCGGTGCGTTCGCTGGGCCCTGCGGACGGCGGGGTGGCGGGTTTTCCGCCCGCGGTGGGCCGCCCGCCCGCCCATGACCCCGATGAGCTGTTCGACGTGGTGCCGGCTTCGTTGAGCACGCCCTACGACATCCGCGAGGTGATCGCGCGCATCGTCGATGACAGCTGGTTTGACGAATTCAAGCCGCGCTTCGGCGAAACCATCGTGACGGGCTTCGCGCAGGTGATGGGCCTGGATGTGGGGATCGTGGCCAACAATGGCGTGCTGTTTTCCGAAAGCGCGCAAAAGGCCGCGCATTTCGTGCAGCTGTGTTCGCAGCGCAAGATCCCGCTGGTGTTCTTGCAAAACATCACCGGCTTCATGGTGGGGCGCAAATACGAGAACGAAGGGATTGCCCGGCATGGCGCCAAGATGGTGACGGCGGTCGCCACCACCGCGGTGCCGAAGGTGACGATGCTGGTCGGCGGATCCTTCGGGGCCGGCAATTACGGCATGGCCGGGCGGGCCTTTGACCCCTGTTTCTTGTGGTCATGGCCCAATTCCCGCATCGCCGTCATGGGTGGCGCGCAGGCGGCGGGTGTTCTGGCAACGGTAAAGCGCGACGCGATGGAGCGGGCCGGGCAGGATTGGTCGGCGGAGGCCGAGGCGGAATTCAAGCGACCCACGATCGAGATGTTCGAGCGGCAGTCCCATCCGCTCTATGCGTCCGCACGGCTCTGGGACGACGGGGTGGTGGACCCGCGCAAAAGCCGCGCGGTGCTGGGCCTGTCACTTGCGGCGGCGCTGAATGCGCCGGTGGAGGAGACGCGGTTTGGCGTCTTTCGGATGTAAGCGTTGGGGGGCGCGCCATGCGCGGTGCACGGGGGCTCTGCCCCCGGCCTGCGGCCTCCCCCGGAGTATTTGGGAAGCAAAGATGGGCATGACGGCGGGTAAGGGTGAACGGATGCGCGTTTGGGGGAAGGTCAGCGTTCATGGATGAGGCGGGGGCTTGGGCCATGGCGCAGGACTGGGTCGCGGTGCGTCGCGTCTGCGCGATCGATCACCGGAAGGGTGGTGTGCGCGTGGCCGATACGGTGGAAGTCGACGACACCGGGCGGATCGGGCGGATGGTGGCCTGTTGCGCGCGCGGGACGGGGCAAGCGGGGTCGGCATGTTCGGCCGCATCCTGATCGCCAACCGGGGCGAGATCGCCTGTCGCGTGATCGATACCTGCCGCCGGATGGGGGTGGGCACCGTGGCGGTCTATTCGGATGCCGATCGTAGCGCGCGCCATGTCGCCATGGCCGATGAGGCGGTGTGGATCGGGGGGCCGCGGCCCGCCGACAGCTATCTGCGCGGCGATGCGATCATCGCGGCGGCCATTGCCACGGGGGCCCAGGCGATCCATCCGGGCTATGGCTTTTTGTCCGAGAACCCCGATTTTGCCGCGGCGGTCGACGCGGCCGGGCTGGTCTTCATCGGCCCTTCGGCGGATGCCATTCGCGCGATGGGCCTGAAGGATGCGGCCAAGGTCTTGATGGAACGGGCGGGCGTGCCGGTCGTGCCAGGCTACCACGGACCGAACCAAGACCCCGCCCATCTGGCCCGTGCGGCCGATGACTTCGGCTATCCGGTGTTGATCAAGGCCGTCGCCGGTGGCGGCGGCAAGGGGATGCGGCGGGTCGATGACCCGGCGCGCTTCCCAGACGCGCTGGAAAGTGCGCGCGCCGAGGCGGCGGCTGCCTTTGGACAGGACGCCGTTCTGATCGAAAAGTACATCGACAAGCCGCGCCATATCGAGGTGCAGATTTTTGGTGATGGCACGCGGGCGCTGCATCTGTTCGAGCGCGATTGCAGCTTGCAACGCCGCCACCAGAAGGTGATCGAAGAGGCCCCCGCGCCGGGCATGACACAAGACATGCGGGCCGCGATGGGGCAGGCCGCCGTGCGCGCGGCCGAGGCGATCGGCTATCAGGGCGCTGGCACGGTCGAATTCATCGTCGATGCGCGTGACGGGCTGCGGCCCGACCGGTTCTGGTTCATGGAGATGAACACCCGGCTTCAGGTTGAGCATCCGGTGACCGAAGCCATCACCGGGATCGATCTGGTGGAATGGCAGCTGCGCGTGGCAGCCGGTGCGCGCCTGCCCTGCGCGCAGGACGATCTGGTGATTAAAGGTCATGCGATCGAGGCGCGGCTTTATGCCGAGGATCCGGCGCAGGGCTTTTTGCCTGCGACGGGGCGGTTGGATCATGTGCGCTTTCCCGATGGTGTGCGCGTGGACAGCGCCGTGCGCGCCGGGGATGTGATTTCGCCCTGGTATGACCCGATGCTGGCCAAGTTGATCGTCCATGGGCCGACACGGGCGGCGGCGCTGGGCAAGCTGGCGCAGGCGCTGGCCGGCACGCAGGTTGCGGGCACCATCACGAACCTGTCCTTCCTGCGGCGGCTCGTGGCCCACCCCGAATTTGTCGCGGGCGACGTCGACACCGGCATGATCGCGCGTGATCTGGACAGGCTGGCCGCCCGCGCCCGGCCCTGCACGCGGGCGCAGGCGCTGGCGGCGGTGGCAGCCCTGGGGCTGGATGGTGGACAGGACGGTGGACGGGGCGGTGGACAGGGCGGTGGGCTGGGGCCTTTGGCGGGTTTCACGCTTTGGTCCGCCCTGCGCCGCGCGGTGCCGCTGAGCGTCGCCGGCGCGGTGTGCGTGGCGCAGGTTTCGGTGATGGCCGATGGCCAGTTGCAGGTCGATCTGGATGATGCCACCCATGTTTTGCAGCGGCGTGATGCGGGCTGGTGGCTTGATGGGGCGCCTGTTGCGGCCGATCTGGTCCGCCACGGCGCCGAGATCACCGTGTTTCTGGACGATGCCCATGTGTTCGGGGTGCCCGATCCGCTGGATCGGATCGGGCCGCGGGATGTGGCGGGTTTGGAGATCGCGGCGCCGATGCCCGGGTTAGCGCGGGCGGTTCTGGTGGCGCCGGGGGATCGGGTCGTGGCGGGCGACCGCCTGGTCGTGCTTGAGGCGATGAAGATGGAACATGTGCTGACCGCGGGTCGCGACGGGGTGGTGGCCGCGGTGCTGGTCGATCCCGGCGCGCAGGTGGGTGCCGGTCAGGCCTTGATCCGGCTGGCGGCTGGCGGGGAGGCGACCGATGCCTGATCGGGTCGAAATCGTCGAGGTGGGGCCACGCGACGGGCTGCAGACCGAACCGCGGATGATCGCCACGGCCGACAAGATCGCGCTGGTCGATGCGCTGTCTGCGGTCGGGTTTCGCCGGATCGAAGTGACCAGCTTCGTCAGCCCGAAATGGGTGCCGCAGATGGCCGATGGCGCGCAGGTTCTGGCCGGCATCCGCCGGGTGCCGGGGCTGCGTTACGCGGCGTTGGTGCCCAATATGGTCGGTCTTGCCGCCGCGCGTGCAGCCGGCGTCGATGAGATCGCGGTCTTTGCCTCGGCCTCGGAAGGGTTTTCGCGCGCCAATATCAACATGGGCATCGCCGAAAGCCTGGAACGCTTTGGCCCGGTGGTCGCGGCGGCGCGCGACATGGGGCTGCCGGTGCGGGGCTATGTCAGCTGTGTCGTGCACTGCCCCTTTGACGGGGCCGTGTCCCCCTTACAGGTGGCTTTGGTCGCCGATGCCTTGCGGGCGCTGGGCTGTTACGAGATATCTTTGGGCGACACCATCGGGGCGGGTCGGCCCGAAAGCATCGCGCCCATGCTCGCCGCAGTTATCGACCGGGTGCCCGCGGCGTGCCTGGCCGGCCATTTCCATGATACGGGCGGCCATGCGCTGGACAATGTCGAGACGGCGCTGGCCCTGGGCCTGCGTGTGTTCGATGCGGCGGTGGGTGGCCTGGGGGGGTGCCCCTACGCCCCGGGTGCGCCGGGCAATCTGGCCACCGAGGTCGTGGCACGCCGGTTGGCGGCACTGGGATATGACACGGGGCTTGATCTGGACGCGCTCGACCGGGCGGCGGCCTTGGCGCGGGGGCTGCGGGAAGGGATGTTGGATGGACAGGCTTGATCTGACGATCGATGCGCGCGGGGTGGCGTGGGTGCGGTTGAACAGACCCGACCGCCACAACGCCATGGACGCGGCGATGATTGGCGAACTGACCGAGGCGGCCGATCGCCTGGGCCGCGACCCCGCCGTGCGCGTGGTGGTGTTGACCGGCGCGGGGCGGTCGTTTTGTGCCGGTGGTGATCTGGCCTGGATGCAGGCGCAAATGCGGGCCGACGCCCAGGCGCGCGCGCAGGGTGCCCAAAGCCTCGCCGATATGCTGGGCGCGCTTGACCGGATGCCGAAGCCGCTGATCGCACGGGTCCAGGGGCCGGCCTTTGGCGGCGGGTTGGGGCTGATCAGCGTGTGCGACGTGGCCATCGGCGTTGAGGGTGCGCGCTTTGGCCTGACCGAGGTTCGGTTGGGCCTGATCCCGGCCACGATCGGGCCTTACCTGGTGGCGCGCATGGGGGCGGCACAGGCACGGCGGGTGTTTTTCTCTGGCCGCGTGTTCGACGCAGCCGAGGCCGTGGCCTTGGGTCTGTTGGCGCGCGCGGTGCCCGATGCGATGCTGGATACCGCCGTCGAGGCCGAGATCGCCCCCTACCTGGCCGCGGCCCCGGGTGCGGTTGCGGCGGGCAAGCGCCTGGTGGCCGATCTTGCACGCCCCGTGGATGACGCCCAGATCGCCCAGACCGTCGCGGCCTTGATCGCGCGCTGGGAAAGCGCGGAAAGCGCCGAAGGCATTTCCGCTTTCTTCGAAAAGCGAAAGCCCCGGTGGGAGATCTAGGGCCGGCGCGCCGCTTGCACGGCGCGGCCGAATTTTCGTAGGAACATTCGACCGCGCGTTGCGCTCGCCTGTTCCGGGCGGCTCAAGGCTTGCAAATCAGTTGGTTGGCGAAGGACGCACATGATGAAGGCAGTTTGGTACGAGGGGTTCGGGCCCGCTCAGGCGGTGTTGCAACAGGGCGATCTGGCCGAACCTGTGCCCGGGCCCGGCGAGGTCTTGGTTCGGTTGCATGCCTCGGGTGTGAACCCTTCGGATGTGAAGCTGCGCGCGGGCGCCCGGGTGGGTGCGGTGATGGCATATCCGCGCGTCATTCCCCATTCCGATGGTGCGGGCATCATCGTGGCGGTGGGGGACGGGGTGGCGCGCGCGCGCATCGACCAGCGGGTCTGGGTCTGGAACGCGGGCTGGCAGCGCGCCTTCGGCACGGCGGCCGAATACGTGGCCTTGCCGGCCGAACAGGCGGTGCCGCTGCCCGATGGCGTCACCTTTGCGCAAGCTGCCTGTTTCGGCATTCCCGCCATGACCGCATGGTATGCGGTGATGGGGGATGGGCCGGTTGCCGGTCAGACCGTTCTGGTGACCGGCGGGGCGGGCAGCGTCGGGCGTTATGCGGTGCAGATGGCGCGCGCAGCCGGCGCGCGGGTGATCGCCACCGTGTCGTCGGATCGCAAGGGGGCCCATTCCACGGCAGAGGAATGGATCAACTACCGCGCCGATGATGTCGTGGCAGAGGTGATGGCGCGGACAGGGGGCGCGGGCGTCGATCGCATCATCGAGGTCGATTTCGCCGCCAACCAGGCCGCAAGCCTTGCCCTGATCAAGCCCGGCGGCACCATCGCGGCCTATGCCAGCGCCTCGGACATGGCGCCGCAGCTGTCGTTCTATCCCTTCATGTTCAAGAATGTCCGGCTGCACATGCTGATTGTCTACCAGCTGGCCGGGGCCATGCGGCGGGCGGGCGAGCGCCAGTTGACCGATTGGCTGGAAGCGGGCGTTCTGAGCCACGCGGTGGTGTCGGGCGGCGGCCTGGCCGATTGCGCGGCGGCCCATGACCTTGTGGCGTCGGGCGAAAAGCTGGGAACGGTTGTTCTGGACATCTGACGGGGCGGGCGTGCTAGCCTGACCCCAGCGCGCGGCGGCGGGTGGATCCGCTGCCCGTGGGCCGTCGCTGGCAAGGGGAGGGTGGGCGATGACACTGTACCGCAACCACAATGCCGCGATCGAGGTCGAAACGATCTCGATCACGCAAAAGCTGTTCCAGGGGTTGTCGGGGCGCGATGATGCGATCGCCATCATCGATGGCCCCACCGGGGCTGCGCTGACCGCGGGCGCGCTGGTCGACCGCATCCGTCGATTGGCGGGCGGGCTGACCGAACGCGGCGTGCTGCCCGGGGGCACGGTGGCCATCCTTGCCCCCAACATGCCCGATTACCCGGTGGTGTTTCATGCTGTCGCCTGGGGCGGTGGAACCGTGACCACGATCAATCCCAGCTACACCGCCCCCGAGATCACCCATCAGCTGGCCGATGCCGGGGCGGTGATGCTGGTCACGACGCCCGCCTTCGCCGAAACCGCGCGCGCCGCGGCCACCGGCACGGGCGTGCGCGACGTGGTCGTCATCGGCGGGCAGGAAGGCTTGTGCCTTGATGATGTCATGGGCCAACCCCTGATGGACCAGGCCCCCATCGATCCCGCGCGCCATGTCGTCGTCTTGCCCTATTCCTCGGGCACGACGGGGCGGCCCAAGGGGGTCATGCTGACCCATCGCAACCTGGTGGCCAATGTAAGTCAGGCCGGGGCCATGGCCCAGATCACGCCCGAAGATGTCGCCATCGCATTCCTGCCGTTTTTCCACATCTACGGCATGACGGTTCTGATGAACCTGTTCTTGCAGCAAAAGGCGCGGCTGGTGACCATGCCGCGCTTCGATCTGGAACAGTTCCTGCATCTGGTGGAAACCCACCGGGCCACGCGGCTTTACATCGTGCCGCCGGTGGCGCTGGCTTTGGCCAAGCACCCTTTGGTCGACCGCTTCGATGTGTCCTCGGTGGTCGAGATCTTTTCGGGTGCGGCCCCGCTTGGGCCGGAAACCGAACAAGCCCTGGGTGCGCGGTTCGGCGCGCGGGCCGTCCAGGGCTATGGCATGACCGAGATGAGCCCGATTTCCCACATGTCCGCGCCCGGTCAAAGCCGCGACGGCAGCAGCGGCCGGGCCGTGCCGCTGACCGAATGTCGCATCGTCGACCCGGGCACGCTGGCCGATCTGCCCCCCGGCACCGAGGGCGAATTGTGGGTGCGTGGCCCGCAGGTGATGCTGGGCTATCTCAACAACGCGGAAGCCACGGCCGCCTGCCTGATGCCCGATGGATGGCTGCGCACCGGCGATCTGGCGGTGATCGATGCCGATGGCTACATGTTCATCCGCGACCGGTTGAAAGAGTTGATCAAGGTCAAGGGATTTCAGGTCGCCCCCGCCGAGGTGGAGGCCGCCCTGTGCGCCCACCCCGCCGTGGCCGATGCCGCCGTCGTGGGCCGCGCCGACCCGGAGGCGGGCGAGCGGCCCGTGGCCTTTGTCGTGCGCGCGGCGGGCGCCGACCTGGGCGAGACAGAGTTGCAGGCCCATGTCGAAGGCTGCCTTGCGCATTACAAGCACCCGGCCGAGTATCGCTTTGTCGCCAGCGTGCCCAAAAGCGCATCGGGCAAGATCCTAAGGCGGGAATTGCGCGCGCAGCTTTAGGGCAGCTTTAGGGGCGCGCGCGCATCATCATCTCATGCACCGCCGCCATGCCGCGATCGACCATGGCTGTGACTTCCGCGGCGTGGGTGTGCAGCGCCGCCACCAATTCTGGGTCGTCTGTGGTCTGGATGACCACGACGCCCGCTTCGGTGATGTCGATGATGGTGTTCAGCCTGTCGCCGCGCGCGAAGAAAAGGTCAAGCGTGGGGCTTTGGATGAAGATCTGCGGGTCGCGCCCCTGCTCGACGCGCCCGATCATGCCGCCCACATGCGAGATCAATGCATCCATAACCTGCGGATCATCGGACCCCGTCACGGTGCGGATGCCATCGGGAAGGTTTTCGACGGTTCGGGTGATCGCCGAGAAGTTTTGAAACATCACCGCCAATTCCGCGCTTTCCTCGGGCGTGGCATCAAGCCCGCGCAGACCCGGCATATTGGCCATGTCATGCCCCATCATCCCGCCCGCGCCGTGTTGGTGCAGCCCATGCCCATGGCCTGCCATCTGGGCCAGCGCCCCGCCTTGCCAGGCCCAGACCACGACCGCACCAAGGGCGGCGAACACAGACAGCGCGGTACGACTGGTGATCGGCATTGGTTAACCCACCTCATGATGATTGCCATGGTCATCTATCCTGAGGTGGTGCGCGACGTCCATGATGGATCGGCCAGCCCCCCGTTTTGCCGCACCTCGCCCCGTTGACCCCTTGCGGCATGGCGCGTAAATCATCGCACAACGACCGGACCCAAGGGCGGACACCCCCGCCCCAGCAGACCAGCCCATGGACGAGCCAAGGGATACCCATGACCGCGCTCATGTCAGATTACGCCCCGATCCTGATCTTTCTGGCCTTGGCCATCGGTCTGGGGCTGGTGCTTATCCTGGCCGCGCTGGTCGTGGCGGTCAGAAACCCCGATCCTGAAAAGCTGTCGGCCTATGAATGCGGGTTCAACGCCTTTGACGACGCACGGATGAAATTCGATGTGCGCTTTTATCTCGTGTCGATCCTGTTCATCATCTTCGATCTGGAAATCGCCTTCCTGTTCCCTTGGGCCGTGGCCTTTCCGGGGCTAAGCGATCTGGCCTTCTGGTCGATGATGGTCTTTCTGGGCGTGCTGACCGTGGGCTTTGCCTATGAATGGAAGAAAGGCGCGCTGGAATGGGAGTGATGACCGGCACCAACACCGCGGGCCCCGACCGTGAGGTCGCGACCGCGGAGCTCAACCGCAGCCTGCAAGACAAGGGCTTCTTGCTGACCTCGACCGAAGACATCATCAACTGGGCGCGCACCGGCAGCCTGCACTGGATGACCTTTGGCTTGGCCTGTTGCGCGGTCGAGATGATGCACACCTCGATGCCGCGTTATGACGCCGAACGCTTCGGCATCGCGCCGCGTGCCAGCCCGCGCCAATCCGATGTGATGATCGTGGCCGGCACCCTGACCAACAAGATGGCGCCTGCGCTGCGCAAGGTCTACGACCAGATGCCCGAACCGCGCTACGTGATTTCCATGGGCTCCTGCGCGAATGGCGGGGGCTATTACCATTACAGCTATTCCGTGGTGCGCGGCTGCGATCGGATCGTTCCGGTGGACATCTACGTGCCCGGCTGCCCGCCCACGGCCGAGGCGCTTTTGTACGGCATCTTGCAGCTGCAGCGTAAGATCCGCCGCACCGGCACCATCACGCGCTGACACGCTGCGCGCCCCGCGCGAAGGAGACAACAGATGAGCGTCGAGGCCCTGAAGGAACTGGCCGCCCACATCGCAGACCGCAAACCCGATGCGGTGATCGGCACCCATGTTTCGGACCATGGCGAATTGACCGTCGACATCACGCCGGCTGCGGTGCTCGACATGGTGGATTGGCTGCGCCACGATCCCAGCTGCAAGTTTTCCACCCTGCTCGACATCACCGCCGTCGATTGGCCGACCCGCGAACGTCGCTTCGATGTCGTGTGGCATTTTCTCAGCATGTATCAAAACCACCGCATCCGCGTGGTTTGTGCGATCCGCGAAGATGAGACGCTGCCGTCGATCACGCCCGTCTTTCCCGGCGCCGGCTGGTACGAGCGCGAGGTCTACGACATGTTCGGCATTCTCTTTACCGGGCATGCCGATCTGCGCCGTATCCTGACCGATTACGGCTTTCGCGGTCATCCGCTGCGCAAGGATTTCCCGACCTCGGGCTACACCGAAGTGCGCTATGACGATGCGCTCAAGCGCGTGGTCTATGAGCCCGTGAAGCTTGTGCAGGAATACCGGCAGTTCGATTTCATGTCGCCTTGGGAAGGGGCCGATTACGTGCTGCCGGGTGACGAAAAGGCGAATGCCAAGATGTGATGCAGACGGCAATCGGGCATGATAGCGTTCGGGCCGACCGCGGCCAGATAGGTATGGGGCCGGTTGCGATCATTCGGGTCAAGGCGTGGGCCGGCGGCCACGCGCAAGGTGCAAAAAGGGAGACCATGACATGAGCGGTGCGATCAAGGTGCATATGGAAATCCTCGAACAGGCGCGGGCCTATTGCGAGGCGGTGTGGTATGCCCGCACCGAGGTGTTCGAACAGATGTGCCACGAGCGCTTTGCCATGAACCTGATCGAACCCGACGGGCCCACCTATTGGGACAAGGCGTCGTTCATCGCGCGCGTGCGCGCCCGTGCCCCGGCCGAAGGGCCCGCCTCCTACGAGGTGCTCGACATCGACGTGATGGGCGACCAGATCGCGCGCGTGCACCTGACCGTCGATATTCCCGGAACCCGTTTCGAGGATCACCTGGGCTTCGTGAATGAAGACGGATCGTGGAAATTGCTGACCAAGGTCTTTCGCATCAAGGCCCGCCTGAGTGAGGGATAAACAGCGATGATGGACGGCTCAAAGGGATTCGACGACGCCCTGACAGGCGAACAGAGGATCCGCAACTTCAACATCAACTTCGGTCCGCAGCATCCGGCGGCCCACGGCGTGCTGCGCCTGGTGCTGGAGCTTGACGGCGAGATCTGCGAACGCTGCGACCCTCATATCGGGCTGTTGCATCGCGGCACCGAAAAGCTGATGGAGAGCCGCACCTACCTGCAGAACCTGCCCTATTTCGACCGGCTCGACTATGTCGGCACGATGAACCAGGAACACGCCTGGGTTCTGGCCATCGAACGGCTGACGGGCACCCCCGTGCCGCGCCGCGCGCAGCTGATCCGGGTGCTTTACTGCGAAATCGGCCGCATCCTGAATCACCTGTTGAACGTCACCACGCAGGCGATGGATGTGGGCGCGCTGACCCCGCCCTTGTGGGGGTTCGAAGAACGCGAAAAGCTGATGATCTTCTACGAACGCGCCTGCGGGGCACGGCTGCATGCCGCCTACTTCCGCCCCGGCGGCGTGCATCAGGATCTGCCACCGGCGCTGATCGACGATATCGATGCCTGGGCCGATGCCTTTCCCAAGGCACTCGATGATATCGACACGCTGTTGACCGAAAACCGCATCTTCAAGCAGCGCAATGTCGATATCGGCGTGGTGAGCGAACAGGACATTCAGGATTGGGGCTTTTCGGGCGTGATGGCGCGCGGGTCGGGGCTTGCGTGGGATCTGCGGCGCGCGCAGCCCTACGAATGCTACGACGAGTTCGAATTCCAGATCCCGGTCGGCACCCATGGCGACAATTACGATCGCTATCTCTGCCGCATGGCCGAGATGCGCGAATCGACCAAGATCATCAAGCAGGCCTGCGCCAAGCTGCGCCTGCCCGAAAACCAGGGCCCGGTGATGACGCGGGGCAAGATCAGCCCGCCCAAGCGCGCCGAGATGAAGACCTCGATGGAGGCGCTGATCCACCACTTCAAGCTCTACACCGAGGGCTTCCATGTGCCCGAGGGCCAGATCTATGCCGCGGTCGAGGCGCCCAAGGGCGAATTTGGCGTCTATCTCGTGGCCGATGGCACCAACAAGCCCTGGCGCGCCAAGCTGCGCGCACCGGGGTACGCGCATCTGCAGGCGATGGACCATTTGTGCCGCGGCCACCAGCTGGCCGATGTCTCGGCGATTCTCGGCTCGCTCGACATCGTGTTTGGCGAGGTCGACCGTTGAGCGCACGCGCCTTGCCCTCTTTGCTTTCCAAATACTCCCGCCGGAGGCGCCCGCAGGTGATGCCATCGCGGCGCCAGACACGTTAAGGACCCGCCGATGCTTCGCCGTCTCCACCCCGATCAGCCCGAAAGCTTTGCGTTCACCCCCGAAAACGCGGCTTGGGCGCGCGCACAGATCACCAAATACCCCGAGGGTCGGCAGGCGAGCGCCATCATCCCGCTTTTGTGGCGCGCGCAGGAACAGGAGGGCTGGCTGACCCGCCCCGCGATCGAACATGTGGCCGACATGCTGGGCATGGCGCATATCCGCGCGCTCGAGGTCGCGACCTTCTACTTCATGTTCCAGCTCGCCCCCGTGGGGTCGGTCGCGCATATCCAGGTTTGCGGCACGCTGTCGTGCATGATCTGCGGCGCCGAGGATCTGGTGGCGGTCTGCCGCGAAAAGATCGCGCCCAAGGCCCACCAGCTGTCCGCCGATGGCAAGTTCAGCTGGGAAGAGGTCGAATGCCTGGGCGCCTGCGCCAATGCGCCGATGGCCCAGATCGGCAAGGATTACTACGAAGACCTGACCGCCGCGCGGCTGGCCGAGATCATCGACGAAATGGCCGCCGGGCGCGTGCCGACGCCGGGCCCGCAAAACGGGCGCTACGCCGCCGAACCCAAGGGTGGGCCCAACACGTTGAAAGATCATCTGGCCGGTCGCGATCCGCTGAATGCCTCGGCGCGGCGGGCCGTCGATCTGGGCGATACGATCAAGCGCATCGATGGGCGCGAGGTGCCGCTTTTGGCGCCTTGGGGGCGCCAGTCGGGCGCAGCGGAGGGGGGCCTGACGGCGCCCGAATCCACGGGCAAACCCAAGCGCAAGACGGCCGCCGCGCCGAAAGCGGCCAGAACGCCCAAGTCAAAGCCCGAACCCAGCGCCGACGCCGCCGCCAAGCCCGCAAGCCCCAAGGCCAAGATCAAATCCGCATCCAAGGCCAAGCCCAAGGCAGATGCCGCCGCAAAACCCGCCCGCCGCAAGGGTGATGCCGACTGAGCCGACAGCCCATTTACAGCGGCGGCGAAAATGTCGCGGCCCGTCGGCTCGAAACGGGGGCGCGGGCGGCTAGCTCCTGACCGGAACATGAGGACGGGAGCAGAAAAAAATGGCTGAAATGACAACAGGTTCGCGCCTGGTTGCGGTGATCGTGGTCTGGACGGTGGCGGCAATCCTCGGGTTGACGGTGGCTTTGGTCGCGGTCGGCTTTCTGGGGCTTTGGGTCGCGGTTGGGGCCGTCGCCGGGCTGGGCACGGTGTTTGTCTCGGGCTGGATCGGGCAAATTGCCTTCGCCACCGATTTCGATGCGCTGATGGCACGACGCGCCGAACAGGCACGCGGCCGCGACACGATGTCCTGAAGAGACAAGACAAACGGTTTTGATCACGTTAAAATTGGATCCACTCGAACGGTGAACGGGGGGATCCAACATGAATGGGACATCGGGCGGATGGATCAATCTGCTGATCGTCTGGGCCGTCGCATCGGCCGTAGGTTTTGTTGCCATGGCCGCCTTGATGGTGCTGGGCGATTGGCGCGTGATGCAGGCGCTGTTCGCAGCCGCCGTCATCTTTCTGGCGCTGGGCACGCTATTGTCGATCTTGTTCCTGAACCCGTTGCCGGGGCCGCAAAAGCCGGGCTCGGCCGGCTGGGACATGGGCGCGCATGCCCCCCGCACGACCAAACCGGTGGCCGCCGCACATGGCGCGGCCGCCGCACCGGCGCCCACCGCATCTGCCGCGCCGGTGGCCGCGCACGCGGCGACCGCGGCGTCCACGGGTGCGCGCCCCGCGGGTCTGAACGGGCCGCGTGCCGGTGGTGCGGATGATCTCAAGCGGATCAAGGGCATCGGCCCCAAGCTGGAACAGCAATGCCATGCGCTGGGCATCTATCATTTCGACCAGATCGCAGGCTGGACAGCCGACGAAATCGCGTGGGTCAATCAGAACCTCGAAGGTTTCACAGGGCGCGTGGTGCGCGATGATTGGGTCGCCCAAGCCCGGCAATTGCTGGCAGATCGCTGAGCATCCTTGGCCCGGCATGGGGCCCGTGCCGTGTCCTCACGGCATTGCCCCGCGCCGGGTGGTTCGGTTAGGCTGGGAAGGCATCGTTTCCTGATGGCCCGTCCCATGCCCCCGACCTCCGAACACGACCCCGTTGAACGCCGCCGCCGGGGCCAGATCCGTCTGGCGGCGATCGTCATGGCGGCCACGATGGTGCTCTGGATGGCGGCAAGTTTTCTGGGGGGGCAGTTGGGCTTGGCCACCCGTTATGCCTTTCTGTTCGACCTTGCGGCGATTGCCGCACTGGTCTGGTCCCTGATTGTGACGTATGGGGTGTGGCAAGCGCGGCGCAAGGATGCCGCGGACCGCTGACGCCACAGGGCAGGCCCGCCAGACCCGGGCCAAGACAGACGCAAGAGAGGCCAGATGCTTCAGGACAAGGACCGGATCTTTACCAACATCTACGGCATGCACGACCGCACGCTGGCGGGGGCCAAGGCCCGTGGGCACTGGGATGGCACCAAGGACATCATCGCCCTTGGCCGCGACAAGATCGTCGAGATCATGAAGGCATCGGGCCTGCGGGGCCGGGGTGGTGCCGGCTTTCCGACCGGTTTGAAATGGTCGTTCATGCCCAAGGAATCGGATGGGCGGCCCAGCTACCTTGTGGTCAATGCCGATGAAAGCGAACCGGGCACCTGCAAAGACCGCGAGATCATGCGCAATGACCCCCACACGCTGATCGAGGGGTGCTTGATCGCGTCTTTCGCCATGGGCGCGCACGCCTGCTACATCTACATCCGGGGCGAATACATCCGCGAACGCGAGGCGCTGCAGGCGGCCATCGACGAATGCTACGATGCGGGTCTCTTGGGGCGAAACGCGGCCAAATCGGGCTGGGATTTCGACCTTTACCTGCATCATGGTGCCGGCGCCTACATCTGTGGCGAGGAAACCGCGCTTTTGGAAAGCCTCGAGGGGCGCAAGGGCATGCCGCGCATGAAGCCGCCCTTTCCCGCGGGATCGGGTCTTTATGGCTGCCCCACCACGGTCAACAACGTCGAATCGATTGCGGTGGCCCCCACCATCCTGCGCCGGGGCGCGGAATGGTTCGCCAGCTTTGGTCGCCCGAACAATGCGGGCACCAAGCTGTTTGCCATTTCGGGCCATGTGAACACGCCCTGCGTGGTCGAGGAAGCGATGAGCATTACCTTCGATGAATTGATCGAACGCCATTGCGGCGGCATTCGTGGCGGCTGGGACAATCTCAAGGCGGTGATCCCCGGCGGATCATCGGTGCCGGTGCTGCCCGCCGCCGTGATGCGCGACGGGGCGATCATGGATTTCGACTGGCTGCGCGAACAGCGCTCGGGGCTTGGCACCGCGGCGGTGATCGTGATGGATCAATCCACCGACATGATCAAAGCCATCTGGCGGCTGTCGAAATTCTACAAGCATGAAAGCTGCGGCCAGTGCACGCCCTGTCGCGAAGGCACGGGCTGGATGATGCGGGTGATGGATCGGCTGGTGCGCGGCGAAGCGCAGGTCGCGGAAATCGACATGTTGCTCGATGTCACCAAGCAGGTCGAGGGGCACACCATCTGCGCCCTGGGCGATGCGGCGGCCTGGCCGATCCAGGGATTGATCCGCCATTTCCGCCACGAGATCGAGGATCGCATCCGCGTGCGCCGCGACGGTTCGGTCGGGATCGCAGCCGCGTGAGCGCGCAGCCCCCGCGCCGTTTCCGGGCGGGGGCGCGGGCGTCGTTCTTGGCGGTGGCCCTTGCGGCGTGCGCACCCCATGTGCCGGCCTTCAGCGTACAAACGGCCCGCACAACCGATGCCGCAGGCCTGCCGCTGATCATGGTGGCGCAAGAAAACGGCGCCCCGTTGCAGCGCGATGACTGGATCGCGGCCGAAGCGGCGGCGCGCGCATATTGTGACCGGCAGGGCCGGCGCTACGCGCGCCTGCCCCCGTCACGGACACACACCGAGATGCGGCTGGAGGGGGGCAGGTTTTCCTTCGTGGCGCAGTGTCTCGCGCGATGAAAGACCTTGGTGCGGGTGCTTGACGGCCCATCCCGGATGGGCCAGACCGACACCACGGGTGTTGCAGCGTCGCACCGCGGCCCCGGTTTCGATGGGCGAAGGGAACGGCCATGACAATCAAAAGCACGCGTCGAGCAGCAGGGGTGATGGCCTTGGCCCTGGGTCTTGCCGCCTGTTCCGTCATCCCCGATTACGGCCCCCGTTCGGTCGGCCTGCCCTATGATGCGCGGCTTGATACGGGCGAGACATGGCGCGACATCACCATCATGGTGCGCGCCCCTGGCGCAACTTTGGCCGAAGCCCGCGAAAGCGCCCGGTTCGTGGCCACGCGTCATTGCCTTGAGCGTAGCGGATTTTCGGCGGTGGATTGGTCCATGGACCCGGCGACCGGCGATTGGGCCGTGGCGCGCAGCCCCGATGATGAACCGATCGTGACCGGTCGCTGCGTGGGGCGCTGACCCGCGCCTTGCCCTCATGCGCCTGGCTCTGGGTTCGGTCGGCGGCGTCTTGCCCGGCGGGCGGTATCTGGCGCGACCATCTTGAACCGGGGCGTTGCATTGGCCCATCTGTATCGGGTGCGTCGTGGCGCAAGGGGGTGCCGGGATGATGATTGATCACAGGAACAGGGCTGTCTTGGCCGCGGGGCTTTTGGTGGGGCTTTGGGCCGGTCTTGGCCCGGCGCAGGCCGACCGCTTTGACATCTTGCGCCATGATCCACGGCTGCATGCCGGGCTTTTGGCCATCACCATCGGGCGGCACATCGAAAACCGCTGCCCCGTCATCGAGCGGCGCGATGTCGCGGCCGGGGCCTTTTTGTTGGGGTTGGCCGGTCACGCCATGTCGCTGGGCTATAGCCGGGCCGAGGTGACAGAATACGTCGAGGACGACACCGAACAAGACCGCTACATCGCCCTGGCGCGCCAATATTTCGCCGAGCGCGGCGTGATGAGCGAAACCGATACCGACGGGGCTTGTCGCGTGGGCCGCGACGAAATCGCCGCGGGTTCGCCCATTGGCAGATTGCTTCGCGGCGGCTAAAAGCGGGCCAACCACGACCGCGACGGGGGGATCGATTGGACCCGATCCCAGCTTTTCCCGCGCCGGAGGAAGGACCGCACCCCATGAGCGACCTGCGCAAGATCATCATCGATGGCCACGAAATCGCGGTCGATCCCGCGATGACGCTGATCCAGGCCTGCGAGCAGGCTGGCGTCGAAATTCCCCGCTTTTGCTATCACGAACGGCTGTCGATCGCCGGCAATTGCCGGATGTGCCTGGTCGAGGTCGTGGGCGGCCCGCCCAAGCCTGCGGCTTCGTGCGCCATGCAGGTGCGCGACCTGCGGCCCGGCCCCGAAGGCCAGCCGCCGGTGATCAAGACCAATTCGCCGATGGTCAAAAAGGCGCGCGAAGGCGTGATGGAATTCTTGCTGATCAACCATCCGCTCGATTGCCCGATCTGCGACCAAGGGGGCGAATGCG
This sequence comes from Pseudomonadota bacterium, assembly GCA_041163945.1. Classification (GTDB taxonomy): domain Bacteria; phylum Pseudomonadota; class Alphaproteobacteria; order Rhodobacterales; family Rhodobacteraceae; genus Roseicyclus. Next base: position 17,093 of record JBEAQJ010000178.1, on the reverse strand, counting down.
ATCTGCAAGATCAAGCCATGGCCTATGGCGTGGATTTTTCGCGCTACCGCGAACTCAAGCGGGCGTCCGACAACATGGATTTGGGCCCCTTGGTCAAAACCGAGATGACGCGCTGCATTTCTTGCACGCGCTGCGTGCGCTTCATCACCGAGGTGGGCGGTGTGCCGGAAATGGGCCAGACCGGCCGCGGCGAGGATGCCGAGATCACCAGCTACCTGGGCGCGTCGCTGGTGTCGGAATTGCAAGGCAACATCGTCGATCTTTGCCCGGTGGGCGCGCTGACCTCAAAGCCCTATGCCTTCACCGCCCGGCCATGGGAGCTGACGAAAACGGAATCCATCGACGTGATGGACGCCTTGGGCAGCAATATCCGCATCGACACCAAGGGCCGCGAGGTGATGCGCATTCTGCCCCGCAACCATGATGGCGTGAACGAGGAATGGCTCAGCGACAAATCCCGCTACGTCTGGGATGGGCTGCGCCGCCAACGGCTGGACCGCCCTTATATTCGCGAAGCGGGCCGTTTGCGCCCCGCCAGCTGGCCCGAAGCCCTGGCGATGGCCGCGGCCAAGATCAAGGGCGCCAAAAAGCTGGCCGCGCTTGTCGGTGATCTGGCCCCCACCGAGGCCGCGTTTGCGCTGAAGCAGCTGATCGAGCAGCAGGGGGGATCGATCGAATGTCGCACCGATGGGGCAAAGCTGCCCGCGGGCAACCGGGCCGCCTATGTCGGCACCGCGGCGATTGAAGACATCGATACGGCCCGCGCGATCTTGCTGATCGGCACAAATCCCAGGGCCGAGGCGCCGGTGCTGAACGCGCGCATCCGCAAGGCATGGATGCGGGGCGCCAAGGTGTCGTTGATCGGCCCGGCCGCCGATTTGACCTATGATTACACCCATCTGGGCACCGACCGTGCGGCCTTGGCCGCGCAGATCGGCGCCAGCCATCCCAGTGCCGCCGGGGTGGATAGCATCGTCATCTTGGGCCAAGGCGCGCTGCGCGAAGCGGATGGCGCGGCGGTTTTGGCGCATGCGATGCAGATCGCGGCCGACAGCCAATCACGGCTTTTGGTCTTGCATACCGCCGCGGCGCGGGTGGGGGCCATGGATGTGGGGGCCGTGACCGATGGGGGGCTGGCCGCCGCGGTCGATGGTGCCGACGTGATCTGGTCGCTGGGCGCCGACGAGCTTGACATCGCGCCGGGTGCATTCGTGATCTATCAGGGCAGCCACGGCGATCGGGGCGCACACCGGGCCGACCTGATCCTGCCCGGCGCCGCATGGACGGAAGAACAGGGCTTGTTCGTCAACACCGAAGGGCGCCCGCAGTTGGCGCTGCGCGCAGGTTTCCCGCCCGGCGAGGCCAAGGAAAACTGGGCGATCATTCGGGCGGTGTCGGCTGAAATCGGGGCGCAGCAAGGCTGGAACAGCCTGGCAGAATTGCGGGCAGCGCTGGTTGCCGCGGTGCCGCACCTGGCGCAGATCGACATGGTGCCCGAAAATACCGGCCCATCCGTGCCGTTGGCACCCTTGGGTCAGGCCCCGTTCTTGCCCGCGGTCACCGACCATTTCCTGACCAACCCGATCACGCGGGCTTCGGCCCTGATGGCCGATCTGTCGGCGCGCGCAAAGGCACGGTCCGACAGCAGGCTCGCGGCGGAGTAGCCCGCATGCAGGGCGGGTTTCGCGCGCGGGTGCTGGGGGGCGCGGCCCTGTGTTTGGCCGGCTGCGTTTCGGCCGGTTCAGATCCGGTGCAGACCGCCACGCCCCCGGAATACCAAGGTGTCGCCACGCGCCTGCTGGACCATGATCTGGTGAATTTCCAGGTGCGGCTTTCGGGAATGGTCACCCGCGACGACGTGGCCGCTTACGCGCGCTGCGCGGCTGCGCAATACGCGCTTATCCGCGGTTTCGGCTTTGCGCGACATGTCCGCACAACTGTGCAGGAACAGGGTGGCGTTTGGATCGGAGATGCGGTTTACACCATCTCGCCGGCGCTCCCGCGGGGGCTTCAGACACTCGACGCCGAAATCGTGGCGGCCGCATGCGCCGAGCAGGGGATACCGACGGTTTAAGGGACGACCCATGGACGGCTTTTTTACGACCACGCTGGGCCTGATGACGATCATGGCGGCGCAAAGCATGCTGGTGATCGGCTTCGTGATGGTCAGCCTGCTGTTCCTTGTCTATGGCGATCGCAAGATCTGGGCCGCGGTGATGATGCGGCGCGGGCCCAATGTGGTGGGCCCCTTCGGCCTGTTGCAGACGGTGGCCGATGCGCTGAAATACGTCGTGAAGGAAGTGGTGATCCCGGCCGGTGCGGACCGCCCTGTTTTCCTGATGGCGCCGATGACCAGCTTCGTTCTGGCGGTGCTGGCCTGGGCGGTCATTCCCTTTGATGAAACATGGGTGCTGGCCGATATCAACGTGGCCATCTTGTATGTGTTCGCGATGTCCTCGCTCGAGGTTTATGGCGTGATCATGGGGGGCTGGGCGTCGAATTCGAAATACCCGTTCCTGGGCAGCCTGCGGTCGGCCGCACAGATGATTTCCTACGAGGTGTCCATCGGCCTGATCATCATCGGGGTGATCATCTCGACCGGATCGCTGAATTTCGGGGCGATCGTGGCGGCGCAAGATACCGATTTCGGCCTGTTCGGCTGGTATTGGCTGCCGCACTTGCCGATGGTGTTCTTGTTCTTCATCAGTGCCCTGGCCGAAACGAACCGCCCGCCCTTCGACCTGCCGGAGGCGGAATCGGAATTGGTGGCGGGCTATCAGGTGGAATATTCCTCGACCCCGTTCCTGCTGTTCATGGCGGGTGAATACATCGCCATCTTCCTGATGTGCGCGCTGATCACCTTGTTGTTTTTCGGCGGCTGGTTAAGCCCCGTGCCGTTCCTGCCCGACAGCCCGCTGTGGATGGTCGGCAAGATGGCATTTTTCTTCTTTCTCTTCGCGATGGTGAAGGCGATCGTGCCGCGCTATCGCTATGACCAGCTGATGCGCCTGGGCTGGAAGGTGTTCTTGCCGATGTCGCTGGGCTGGGTGGTTTTGGTGGCGTTCTTCGCGAAGTTCGAAGTTTTCGGTGGCGCCTATGCCCGCTGGGCGATCGGAGGCTGACATGACCCAGATCGACTGGACCCGTGCGACCAAGTATTTCCTGCTGGCCGATATCTGGGCCGGGCTGCGGCTGGGGATGAAATATTTCTTCGCCCCCAAGGTCACGGTGAATTACCCGCATGAAAAGGGGCCGCTGTCGCCGCGGTTTCGCGGCGAACACGCGCTACGCCGCTATCCCAACGGCGAAGAACGCTGCATTGCCTGCAAGCTGTGCGAGGCGATTTGCCCGGCCCAGGCCATCACCATCGATGCCGAACCGCGCGAAGACGGATCGCGCCGGACCACGCGCTATGACATCGACATGACGAAATGCATCTACTGCGGCTTCTGTCAGGAAGCCTGCCCGGTCGATGCCATCGTCGAGGGGCCGAATTTCGAATTTGCCACCGAGACCCGCGAAGAGCTGTTCTACGACAAGCAAAAGCTGCTGGACAATGGCGAACGCTGGGAAGCCGCGATTGCCCGCAATCTGGAACTGGATGCGCCCTACCGATGACCGACACGCCGCAAAATCCGTTCGAGGCGTTGATGCGCCAGACCCAAGACATGACCGAGGCCTGGGCCAAGGCGCTCAACCCCGCGCTGGGTGGGTTCAACCCCGCGCAGATGGACAAGCTGTGGCCGACCGTGCCCGCCGAAATGCTCGAGGCGTTTTTCGGCAAGCAGTTCAACCCCGAAGGGCTGGATGCCAAGACCCGGCTGCTGTTGACGCTGTTGGGCCTGACCGTGCAGGGGGCGGTGGCCGAAGCGCAGATTCGTCTGACCGTGCGCCACGCCGTCGAAGCGGGCGCCACCAAGCAAGAGGTCGCCGAAACCATCGGGATCGCCGCGCTGTTTGGCGGTGTGCCTGCGATGACCAAGGCGATGGAGCTTGCGACCGAAGCCTTGGACGGCACACAGGAGCGCTAGCATGACCATGGGCGACGCCATCTTTTACCTCTTTGCCCTGTCGCTTCTGTCCGGCGGGCTTTTGACGGTGATCGCGCGCAACCCGGTGCATTCGGTGTTGTGGCTGATCCTTGCGTTTTTGTCGGCGGCGGGGCTGTTCGTGCTGATCGGGGCCGAATTCGTCGCCATGTTGCTGATCATCGTCTATGTGGGCGCGGTCGCGGTGCTGTTCTTGTTCGTGGTGATGATGCTCGACATCGACTTTGCCGCGCTAAAGGCCGAAATGGCCCGTTCGATGCCGCTGGGCGCGCTGATCGGGGTCGTGTTGCTTTTGCAACTTGGCCTGGCGTTTGGCGATTGGGCGTTTTCGGCCGGTATCGACAGCCGCCTTGGGAACCCCGTTCCGCCGCTCAGCGAGGCGCACAACACCCAGGCGCTGGGGCTGATCTTGTATGATCGGTATGTCGTGCTGTTCCAGCTGGCGGGGTTGATCTTGCTGGTGGCAATGATCGGGGCAATCGTTTTGACCCTGCGCCACCGCAGCGATGTGAAGCGGCAAGATGTGGTGGCGCAGATGATGCGCGACCCCGCCAAGGCCATCGTGATGAAGGATGTGAAATCGGGGCAGGGCGTGTAGGGCGCGGCCCCGATTATTCGTACGAATAATCGCGTGATGCGAATTTTCGGACGGAAATTCGAATTTCGCCGCGGTTGACCGCGGCGCCAAGGAACGACGAAGCGGGGCAAGACGCCTTGCGGAGGGACGAGATGACGATCGGACTGGAACATTACCTGACGGTGGCCGCGGCGCTGTTCGTGATCGGCATCTTCGGCATCTTTCTGAACCGCAAGAACGTGATCGTCATCTTGATGTCGATCGAACTGATGCTCTTGTCGGTCAACATCAACCTGGTCGCCTTTTCCGCCTTTCTCGGGGATCTGACGGGTCAGGTCTTTACGCTGTTCGTGCTGACCGTTGCCGCCGCCGAGGCCGCGATCGGTCTGGCCATCCTTGTGTGCTTCTTCCGCAACCGCGGCACGATCGCGGTCGAAGACGTCTCGAATATGAAGGGCTGAGCCTGATGGAAACGATCCTTCTGTTTGCGCCGCTTCTGGGCGCGCTGATCGCAGGGTTCGGCTGGCGGTTCATTGGCGAAACCGCGGCGCAGGTGGTGGCAACGGGGCTTTTGTTCCTGTCGTGCCTGCTGTCATGGGTGATTTTCCTTGGCTTCGACGGCACGACATACACCCATAGCCTGTTCACCTGGATCGAAAGCGGCACGCTGTTCACCGACTGGGCGATCCGCATCGACCGGCTGACGGCGATCATGCTGATCGTCATCACCAGCGTCTCGGCGCTCGTGCACCTGTATTCCTTTGGCTACATGGCGCATGACGACAATTTCAAACACGGCGAAAGCTACAGGCCCCGCTTCTTCGCCTATTTGTCGTTCTTCACCTTTGCCATGTTGATGCTGGTGACGGCCGACAACCTCTTGCAGCTGTTCTTTGGCTGGGAAGGGGTGGGGGTGGCATCATACCTGCTGATCGGCTTCTACTATCGCAAGCCATCGGCAGGGGCGGCCGCGATGAAGGCCTTTATCGTCAACCGGGTTGGCGATTTCGGCTTTTTGTTGGGGATTTTCGCGCTTTTCTGGCTGTCGGATTCCATCCAGTTCGACGTCATCTTGCCGATGGGCCCGGAATTTGGCCAGATGACCATCGCCTTTCTGGGGATGGAGCTGAATGCCGCCAACACCATCGCCATGCTTTTGTTCATCGGCGCGATGGGCAAATCGGCACAGCTGATCTTGCACACCTGGCTGCCCGACGCGATGGAGGGCCCCACACCCGTTTCGGCGCTGATCCACGCGGCGACAATGGTCACGGCCGGCGTGTTTCTGGTCTGCCGCATGTCGCCCTTGATGGAATACGCGCCCTTTGCCACCAACGTCATCATCGTTCTGGGGGCGGCCACCGCGTTTTTTGCGGCCACCGTGGGGCTGGTGCAAAACGACATCAAGCGCGTGATCGCCTATTCGACCTGTTCGCAGCTGGGCTACATGTTCGTGGCGGCCGGCGTGGGGGTCTATTCGGTGGCCATGTTCCACCTGTTCACCCACGCCTTTTTCAAGGCGATGCTGTTTCTGGGCGCGGGCTCGGTGATCCATGCGATGCACCATGAACAGGACATGCGCAACTACGGCGGTCTGCGCAAGAAAATCCCCTATACCTTTGCCGCGATGCTGATCGGCACGCTGGCCATCACGGGCGTGGGCATCCCCACCACCTACATCGGTTTTGCCGGCTTCTTTTCCAAGGATGCGGTGGTGGAAAGCGCCTATGCCTTCGGTGGGCAGTTGGGCCAATATGCGTTCTGGGCGCTGATCCTTGCGGCGGTGTTTACCAGCTTTTACAGCTGGCGCTTGATGTTCTTGACGTTTTTTGGCGAGCCGCGTGGCAACGCGCACACCCATGAGCATGCCCATGAAAGCCCCTGGACCATGCTGGTGCCCTTGGGCGTGCTGGCTGTCGGGGCGGTTTTTGCCGGGTTCGTCTGGTACAACGCGTTCTTTGGCAAGACCGATGCCGTGGGCCGGTTCTTTGGTGTGCCCTACGCGGTCGAAGAGAGCCACGCCGACAGCGCGGGCGATCACGGCACCACGGCCCCCGACGATCATGGCGCCAAATCTGGCGATGATCATGGCGGGGGGGATGCGCATTACAATCTGATCGGTGCGCCCGGCCAGGGGGCCATTCATGCCGCGCCCGACAACACCATCCTGAACGATGCCCATAAAGTGCCCAAATGGGTCAAGTGGAGCCCGTTTTTCGCCATGATCCTTGGGTTGGGCACCGCCTACTGGTTCTACATCGTCAACCCGTCCTTGCCGCGGCGTCTGGCCGAAAACCAGCGGTATCTCTACCTGTTCTTGCTGAACAAATGGTATTTTGACGAGCTTTATGACGCGGTCTTTCTGCGCCCCGCGCAATGGCTGGGCCGTTTCTTGTGGAAGCGCGGCGATGGGGCGGTGATCGATGGCGGGATCAACGGGTTGGCTCTGGGTGTCATTCCCTTCATCACGCGCCTCGCGGGGCGGGCGCAGTCGGGCTACATTTTCACCTATGCCTTCGCGATGGTGCTGGGGATTGTCGTCCTCGTTACCTGGGTGACGCTGCGGGCGGCGGGCTAAGGGGCATTTCATGGACAATCTGCTTTCCATCGTCACCTTCCTGCCGCTTGTGGCGGCGCTGATCCTGGCGGTGTTCTTGCGCGGCGAAGATGCGGCGGCGCAGTTGAACGCCAAGCGCTTGGCGCTGGCGGCCACCAGTGCCACCTTCGTGATTTCGCTGGCGCTGCTGGTGGAATTCGACCCCGCCAACACCGGCTTTCAACTGATCGAACAGACCGAATGGCTGTTTGGCCTGACCTACAAGGTGGGGGTCGACGGGATCAGCGTGCTGTTCGTGCTTCTGACCACGTTCCTGATGCCCATCACCATCGCGTCGTGCTGGGGCGTCACCCATCGGGTCAAAGAATACATGATCGCCATGCTGGTGCTGGAAACGCTGATGATCGGCGTTTTCGTGGCGCTCGATCTGGTGCTGTTCTACCTGTTCTTCGAGGCGGGCCTGATCCCGATGTTCCTGATCATCGGGATCTGGGGCGGCAAGGATCGCATCTATGCCGCCTTCAAGTTCTTTTTGTACACTTTTCTTGGGTCGGTGCTGATGCTGGTGGCGATGATCGCCATCTATGTCGATGCGGGCACGACCGACATCGTCGCACTTTTGGATCATGAATTCCAGGCCGGGCCGATCGAGTTGATGGGCTGGCAGATCGCGGGCGGCATGCAGACGCTGCTGTGGTTGGCCTTCTTTGCCAGCTTTGCGGTGAAGATGCCGATGTGGCCCGTTCACACCTGGCTGCCCGATGCCCATGTGCAGGCCCCCACCGCCGGTTCGGTCGTTCTTGCGGCGATCTTGCTCAAGATGGGCGGCTACGGTTTCTTGCGCTTTTCGCTGCCGATGTTCCCCGTCGCCTCCGATATCATGGCGCCCATGGTGTTGTGGCTCAGCGTCATTGCGATCATCTACACCAGCCTCGTGGCGATGGTGCAAGAAGACATGAAGAAGCTGATCGCCTATTCGTCGGTTGCCCATATGGGTTTCGTGACCATGGGCATTTTTGCCGCCAACCAGCAGGGTGTGGATGGCGCGATCTTCCAGATGATCAGCCATGGCTTCGTGTCGGGTGCGTTGTTCTTGTGCGTGGGCGTGATCTATGACCGCATGCACACGCGCGATATCGACGCCTATGGCGGCCTGGTCGTGCGCATGCCGGCCTATGCGGCCGTTTTCATGCTGTTCACCATGGCCAATGTGGGCCTGCCCGGCACCTCGGGCTTCGTGGGGGAATTCCTGACGCTGATGGGGGTGTTCCAGGTCAACACCTGGGTGGGCGTTCTGGCCGCCACCGGCGTCATCTTGTCGGCCGCCTATGCGCTGTGGCTCTACCGGCGGGTGGTGTTTGGCGATCTGATCAAGGAAAGCCTGAAATCGATCACCGACATGGACCGCCGCGAACGGGCCATCTTTGCGCCGCTGGTGGTCATGACGCTGCTTTTGGGCGTCTATCCCAGCCTTGTGACCGACATGATCGGCCCCTCGGTCGCGGCGCTTGTTTCCAGCTACGATCTTGCCTTGGCGGCCCATGCCGCCGATGCGATGGTCGCGGCCAATCATTGAGGTGCTGCGATGACCGGTGCAGATCTTGCCATCCTGATCCCCGAAATCGTTCTGTCGCTGTTCGCGATGGCCGCCCTGATGGCGGCGGTCTACACCGTCAAGGACGGGCTGGCCGGCACGATCACATGGGCCACGGCGCTGGTGTTCGTGGCGATGGCCTTTTACATCGGGGTCTCGGGCCATGGGGTGCGCCCGGCCTTTGGGGGCATGTTCGTCGACGATGCCTTTGCCCGCTTTGCCAAGATCACCATTCTTTTGTCGGCGGCCGCCATCCTTGTGATCGGCCGCGACTACATGGAAAAGGCCGGCATCTTGCGGTTCGAATACCCGGTTCTCGTCACGCTGGCGGTGGTCGGCATGATGATGATGGTGTCGGCCGGTGACCTGATCGCGCTTTACATGGGGCTCGAACTGCAGTCGCTGGCGCTTTATGTCATCGCCGCCCTTCGGCGCGACAGCGTGCGTTCGACCGAAGCCGGTTTGAAATATTTCATTCTGGGGGCGCTGTCGTCGGGGCTTTTGCTTTATGGCGCGTCGCTGACCTATGGCTATGCCGGCACCACGCTGTTTTCGGGCATCATCGAAAGCGCAAGCGGGGGGGATATGCCCTTGGGGCTGTTGTTCGGCCTTGTCTTCGTGATGGCGGGGCTTGCGTTCAAGGTATCGGCCGCGCCCTTTCACATGTGGACCCCGGATGTCTACGAGGGTGCCCCAACCCCGATCACCGCCTTGTTTGCGACCGCGCCCAAGGTGGCCGCGATGGCCCTGTTCGCGCGCGTTGTCCACGACGCCTTTGGCGGGGTTGTGGGCGACTGGCAGCAGATCGTGGCCTTTCTGGCCGTGGTTTCGATGTTCGTGGGGGCGGTGGCCGCGATTGGCCAGACCGATATCAAGCGGCTGATGGCCTATTCGTCGATCAGCCACATGGGCTTTGCGCTGATGGGGCTGGCCGCCGGCACGCAACAGGGCGTCACGGCCATGCTGATCTACATGGCGATCTATGTGACGATGAACATCGGCACCTTCGCCTTCATCCTGAGCATGGAAAAGGATGGCCGCCCGGTGACCGAGATCAGCGCGCTGTCGTCCTTTGCCAGCCGCGAAGGGGCCAAGGCGCTGGCGCTGTTGGTCTTGATGTTCAGCCTGGCGGGCGTGCCGCCGCTGGTGGGGTTTTTCGGCAAATACGCGGTTCTTTGGGCCGCGGTCGATGCCGGCATGGCGTGGCTTGCCATCGCGGGGGTGATCGCCTCGGTGATCGGGGCCTATTATTACCTGCGGATCGTTTACCTGATGTATTTCGGCCAGGATCGTGCCGGGCTGGATGGGCGCATGGGCGTGGCGCAATATGCGGGGCTGATGGGGATGGCGGCGTTGATCGCCCTGGCCTGGCTGCCCGGTGTGAACCTGCTTGGGCTGGAAGGGATGGCCGCACAGGCCGCCGGAACGCTTGTCCGCTGATCTTGACGCTTGGCCGGTCGGGGTTGGCCGACAGGTCTTGACCATCACCGACAGCACCATGGCCGAAGCCGCGCGCCAGGCGCCCGATTTGGGCGGCCCGACCTGGATCTGCGCCCTGGAACAGACGGCGGGGCGCGGGCGGCGCGGGCGGGCGTGGATGATGCCGCCCGGCAATTTCGCGGCCTCGCTGGTGTTGCGCCCGGATGTGGCGCCGGCGCAGGCCGCGCTTTGGTCTTTCGTGGCCGCCCTTGCGCTGCGTGACGCGCTGGTCGCGGCCACGGGTCGGCCCGATGGCTTGCGCTTGAAATGGCCCAATGACGTGCTTTTGAACGGCGGCAAGATCGCGGGTATCTTGCTGGAAAGCACCGGACGGGGCGGGCGGGTCGACAGCCTGATCATCGGCATAGGCGTGAACCTTGCCGCGGTGCCCGATCCGACCACGCTGGAACCCGGTGCCGTGCCGCCCGTCAGCGTGATGGGCGAATATGGCATCGCCATCGCGCCCGAGGATTTTCTGACCCATCTGGCGCGGCGCTTTGCCGATTGGGACCAGCAGTTCACGACCCATGGCTTTGCCCCCATCCGGCGCGCCTGGCTGCGTGATGCGGCGCGCATGGGGCAGGTCATCACCGCGCGCATGGCCCGCGAAGCGGTCACGGGCCGTTTCGTCGACGTGGACATCGACGGGCATCTCGTGCTGGAAACAGAGATGGGCCGCCAAACCATCGCCGCGGCCGACATTCATTTCTAGCGGGGGGCGGGCATGCTTCTGTGCATCGACTGCGGCAACACCAACACGGTCTTCAGCGTCTGGGATGGCGCGCGGTTCTTGTGCACCTTGCGCACCGCCACCGATCATCAGCGCACGGCCGACCAATACTATGTCTGGTTCGCGGCGCTGATGTCGCATCACAAGATCGATATCGCCATCGATGCGGTGATCTTGTCATCGACCGTGCCGCGCGTGGTGTTCAACTTGCGGGTTCTGTGTGATCGTTATTTCGATTGTCGGCCCTTGGTCGTTGGCAAGCCCGAATGCCTGTTGCCGCATCCGCCGCGGGTCGATGCCGGCACGCAAGTGGGCCCCGATCGCCTGGTGAACACCGCCGGCGCGTATCAGCGCCATGGCGGTGATCTGATCGTGGTGGATTTCGGCACGGCGACGACCTTTGACGTCGTGGCCCATGACGGCGCCTATGTCGGGGGTGTCATCGCGCCGGGCGTGAACCTGAGCCTTGAGGCGCTGCACCATGCCGCCGCCGCCTTGCCGCATGTCGATGTCACCAAACCCCAGCGCGTGATTGGCACGAATACGGTTGCCTGCATGCAGTCAGGTGTGTTCTGGGGCTATGTGGGGCTGGTGCGCGGCATCTGCGACCGTATTCGCGCCGAACACGAGCGTCCGATGCGCATCATCGGCACGGGTGGGCTTGCGTCGTTGTTCTCGCAAGGGGATGTGCTATTTGACCGGATCGAAGATGATCTGACCATGCATGGCCTGACGGTCATCCACCAATACAACAAGGATCAAGGCACCATATGACCGATCGAAACCGGCTGATCTACCTCCCCCTTGGCGGCGCGGGGGAGATCGGCGTGAATTGCTACGTCTATGGCTACGGGCCGGTGGACCAGGAACGCCTGATCGTGGTTGACCTGGGCGTGGGCTTTCCCGACATGGACGGCCAGCCGGGGGTCGATCTGATCTTGCCCGATATCGCCTGGCTCGAGGCCCGGCGCGACCGGATCGAGGCGATTTTCATCACCCATGCCCACGAAGATCACGTTGGTGCCGTGGGGCATTTGTGGTCGCGTCTGCGTGCGCCCGTGCATTGCCGCGCCTTCACCGCCATTCATGCCAAGCGCAAGCTGGACGATGCCGGGCAATCCACCGAACAGGTGCAGGTGGCCCCGGTCTGGCCGGGCAAGGTCAAGGCCGGGCCCTTTACGGTGCAATTCGCCCCGGTCAGCCATTCCATACCCGAAGCCTCGGCGCTGGTGATCGACACGCCGGTCGGCCGCGTCGTTCATTCGGGCGATTTCAAGATCGACCGCACCCCCATCGTCGGCGAAGCCTTCGACGAAGACTTGTGGCGCCAGATCGGCCAGGATGGCGTTCTGGCCTACATCTGCGACAGCACCAATGTCTTTACCCGCCATCCCGGCCGCTCGGAAAGCCAGCTGCCCGAACCCATCGGGGAACTGATCGCGGGGGCCAAGGGCTTGGTCGTGGCGACCACATTCGCATCCAACATTGCGCGTCTGAAAACGCTGGCCGAGGCCGGCGTGGCCAACGGGCGGTCAATCTGCCTGATGGGTCGCGCGATGAAACGCATGGTCAGCGCGGGCGAGGAAGCCGGCGTCTTGACCGGTTTTCCCCGCACCCTCAGCCCGGAAGAGGCGCTGGACGTCCCGCGCGAAAACCTGATGCTCATCGTCACGGGCAGCCAAGGCGAACGCCGCGCGGCATCCGCGTCGCTCGGGCGCGGCAGCTATCTGGGCCACGAACTGACCGAGGGCGACATGTTCTTGTTCTCGTCCAAGACCATCCCCGGCAACGAGGTGGCCGTCAGCCGCATCAAGAATGCCCTGGCCGAAAAGGGCGTCGACGTGATCGACGACAGCCATGGCTTTTACCACGTCTCGGGTCACGCCAACCGCCCCGATCTGGAAGCCATGCACGATATTCTGCGCCCCCGGATCCTGATCCCCAATCACGGCGAATACCGTCACTTGCGTGAACATGCCCAGCTGGCCCTGTCCAAGGGCATGGCCGGGATCGTGGCGGCGAATGGATCGATGGTCGAGCTGTCGGGAAATGCGCCGCGCATCGTGGACTATATCGAGGTCACGAAAACCTATCTGGATGGCTCGGCCTTTGTCGGTGCGCTTGACGGGGTGATCCGCGACCGCATGAAGCTGGCGCTGAACGGTCTGGTCGCCGTGGCGGTGATCGTCGATGAAGACGATGTGCTGATCGAAGACAGCTGGGTGGCGCTGCGCGGCCTGCCCGACGTTGCGGGCAATGGCGCAGACCTGGCCGAGATGATCGAGGATGAACTGGCCCGCACCATGCCGCGGTTCGACGCCAAGACCGTCAATGATGACGACCGGCTGGAAGAGGCGATCCGCCGCGCGGTCCGCAACCTTTGCCTGGTCGAGATCGGCAAGAAACCCGAAGTGACGGTGTTGATCCAGCGGCTGATGGCGGCCTGATCGGCCGCCATCTGGGCTGCATCACGCGGCGGTATCGGTATCGGTATCCGCGGCCGGGGCGTCTGCCTCGGCCTTTTTCACACGCCGGCGGCGCTTGGGCTTTGGCGTGTCGGCCGGGTCGGCGGCTGCTTCGGCGGGCGTTGGCACCTGATCGGCGGCGGTGTCGTCTTCGTCGGTGTCGGGCGTGAAGGGGCGCGGCGGCCCCCCGCGGCGTTCATCAAAGCTTTTGGCGATGAAATCGGGCAGGTGATCGCCCATTCCGACGGTCCGGTCACCGCCATCGCGGCCCCGGCCCCGGTGGCGGTCGTGGTTTTTGTCGTGTCGCTCAGGGCGGTCGGCGCGGGGTTCGCGCGTGGGCCGGTCTTCGGGCCTGTCTGTATGGGCCTTGCGGTCGTCTGGGGCGGTGCGGTCTTCGCGATTCGGGCGCGTGGCCACATCGGCGCCGGGCGACGCTGCGGGTGCGGTGGCATCGGCCTGCGTGGGCACGCCCGCGGCATCGTCGCGCTTGGGGCCCTTGCCACCCCGGCTGCGGCGTGACCGGCCGCGGGGGCCCGCCTCGTCGCTGGCTGCGGCCGTCGGGCTGTCAGCAGCCGTGGTGGCCGCCGTGCCCGCGCCCTTGGGCGCCCAGGGCGCATCGGCGCGCGGGATCGGCCGCGCAATCAACGCCTCGATGGCGGTCAGATATTTGTCATCCGCGGGCACGGCGATCGAAATCGCCACGCCGGATCGGCCGGCGCGGCCCGTGCGCCCGATGCGGTGCACGTAATCCTCCGCATGGCTCGGCAGATCGTAGTTGAACACGTGGCTGACGCTGGGAATATCGAGACCCCGCGCAGCCACATCCGAGGCCACAAGGAACCTGAGCTTGCCATCGCGGAACCCATCCAGCGTGCGGGTGCGGTGCGATTGATCCAGATCGCCGTGGATCGGCTCGGCGTCATAGCCGTGCTTCTTGAGCGATTTGGCCACGATATCCACATCCACCTTGCGATTGCAGAAAATGATCGCATTGGTGCAACGATCGCCTTCGGCATCGATGGCCGCGCGCAGCATCTCGCGCTTTTCGCTGGCCGCGGTGTCACGGTCACGGCGCGATGGGCGAAATTCGAGCAATCGCTGTTCGATGGTTTCCGACGTGGTGGCCTGACGCGCCACCTCGATGCGGGCGGGGTTCGACAGGAAGGTGTTGGTGATCCGTTCGATCTCGGGCGCCATGGTGGCCGAAAAGAACAGCGTTTGCCGGGTAAAGGGCACCAGCCCAAAGATGCGCTCGATATCGGGAATAAAGCCCATGTCGAGCATCCGGTCGGCCTCGTCCACGACCATGATCTTGACGTCGTTCAAGATCAGCTTGCCGCGTTCGAAATGATCGAGCAGCCGCCCGGGGGTGGCGATCAGAACATCGACGCCCTTGTCGATCAGGATGTCTTGTTCCTTGAAGCTGACACCACCGATCAACAACGCCTTGGTCAGCTTGACATGCTGGGCGTAGGTGTCGAAATTTTCGGCCACCTGGGCGGCCAATTCGCGGGTCGGGCACAGCACAAGGCTGCGCGGCATGCGCGCCCGGGCCCGTCCGCGGGCCAGGATGGTGATCATCGGCAATGTGAAGCTGGCGGTCTTGCCAGTGCCGGTCTGGGCGATGCCCAGCACGTCGCGCCCTTCGAGGGCGGGGGGAATGGCACCGGCTTGGATCGGGGTCGGGGTTGCGTAGCCTGCTTCGGTTACGGCTTTCAGAACCTTGGGATTAAGGTTGAGGTCGGAAAAACTTGTCATATGCGTCCAGTCTGGCCGGGACACTCCCGGCGGATAAAGGGTGGAGCGCATATCGTCCGGCGCGCTCCGCGGATCGGTCGGGCCCGCGCGCTTCGCGTGCCTGCGCCGCTCATAGGGGAAAAGCGATGCGGCGTCAAACAAGGCCACGGGCCGGTGGCCTTGCGTCGCGTCAGACCATCAATTCCTTGGTCGCGGTCAGGCGCACCTTGGGATAATCGCGCCCGACACGGTCGATATCCCATTGCAGCCGCGTCAGGAACACCGGATCCCCGTCATTGTCGGCGGCCATGTGTTGCTTGTTGGCGGCGGCAAAGGCTTCGACGGCGTCCTTGGGGCCATGCACCCAGCGCGCCGAGGTGAATTGCGAGGATTCAAACCGCACGGGCAGGCCGTATTCCAGCTCGATCCGGCTGGCCAGCACCTCGAATTGCAGCGCGCCCACGACCCCAACGATAAAGCCCGAGCCGATCATCGGCTTGAACACCTTGGCGGCACCTTCCTCGGCGAATTGCATCAACGCCTTTTCCATGTGCTTGGCCTTCATCGGGTCACCGGCGCGCGCGGTCTGCAGCAATTCGGGCGCAAAGCTGGGAATGCCCGAAACCTTCAGGGCTTCGCCCTCGGTCAGCGTGTCGCCGATGCGCAGTTGCCCATGGTTGGGGATGCCGATGATGTCGCCGGCCCAGGCTTCTTCGGCCAGTTCACGATCGGCGGCCAGAAACAGCACGGGGTTGGTGACGGCCATGGGCTTGCCCGCGCGCACATGGTGCAGCTTCATGCCGCGTTCGAAATGCCCCGACGCCAGCCGCACGAAAGCCACGCGGTCGCGGTGTTTGGGGTCCATGTTGGCTTGCACCTTGAACACGAAACCGGCCACCTTGCTTTCTTCGGGGGCGATCTGGCGCGGCTCGGCGCGCTGGGGTTGGGGCGGGGGGCCGAATGCGCCGATCCCATCCATCAATTCCTTGACGCCAAAGGAATTGATCGCTGATCCGAACCAGATGGGCGTCATCGATCCTTCGGCGAAACGATCCCGGTCGAAGGCGGGCAAAAGCGCGCGCGCCATCTCCAGCTCGTCGCGCAGTTTTGCCAAAAGATCGGCCGGCACATGCTGCGCCAAGGCCGGGTCATCGAGCCCGCTGATCTGGATCGAGCTGGCCACCTTGTTGCGGTCGGCGCGGTCCATGATTTCCAGCCGATCGTGCAAGATGTCGTAGGCGCCCAGAAAATCGCGGCCCACCCCGATGGGCCAGCTGGCCGGGGTGACGTCGATGGCCAGGTTTTCCTGGATCTCGTCGATGATTTCAAAGGTGTCGCGACTTTCGCGGTCCATCTTGTTGCAAAACGTCAGGATCGGCAGATCGCGCAAGCGGCAGACCTCGAACAGCTTCTGGGTCTGGCTTTCCACGCCCTTGGCCCCGTCGATCACCATGATGGCCGCATCCACCGCCGTCAGCGTCCGGTAGGTATCTTCGGAAAAATCGCTGTGGCCCGGCGTGTCGACCAGGTTGAAGCGGTAGCGCCCATAGTCGAACGACATTGCCGAGGCCGACACCGAGATGCCCCGGTCTTTTTCCATCTGCATGAAGTCTGACCGCGTGCGGCGCGCTTCACCCTTGGCGCGCACTTGGCCCGCCATCTGGATGGCGCCGCCGAACAACAAGAACTTTTCGGTCAGCGTGGTTTTGCCCGCATCGGGATGCGAGATGATGGCAAAGGTCCTGCGGCGCGCGATTTCGGGCGGCAGGGCGGGGCGGTTTGGGGCGGTGTCCAACATGGGCGCGATATAGCGATGCACACAGGCGGGGGCAATCGCCGCGCGTCAGCCGATGCGCCCCTGCCCGGCGCGGGTCAACCCCGCGGCCGTGCCTGGGCCATGTCTGG
>JBEAQJ010000177.1:0-38815 GCA_041163945.1 Pseudomonadota bacterium | reverse complement strand
GCATAGCATTGGCTAACCCACCTTCGCAAACAGTCTCGCCAAACACTGTGTTGCCGACTATGGTGAAAACACAGTGTTCAACACAGTGTTTTTGATCAGTTAGGAACCTACGATAGTACAGTCTGTAGCACACCAAGATTTTTGCTGCGTAAGCTATTGTTATAAAACATATAAACAACGCAACCTGTAATCATAATCCGCGTGTCGGGGGTTCGAGTCCCTCCTCCGCTACCAAGTTTCCCAAAAAAGTGCATCGCTTCAGACATCGCCCAAGGGGCCGACGATCTCCGCTCTGCCGGGATGACGCCGGGGCGTTTTGGGGCAAGTGGTGATTGCATGTCTGCCGGGCTTGGTGCGCGCCGTGCAGCCTGTCCGGACGCGCTGCCCAATTTTTCAGCCCATGCGCCGGATTTCGGGCTATATCTGGCCCAGCTACGCCGCATCCTTGGGGTTGGTGGCGCATCACACAGGGAGAAACACAGATGCTGGCAAGATTACTCGTCCCCGTTCGGGGGGATGGCATGAGCGAGACGGTGCTGGCCCATGCGGCCGCTTTGGCCCATCGTCACCGGGCCCATATCGTCGTCGTTCATTGCCGCGCGCGCCCCGAGGATCTGTTGCCCCATAATGGCCCGCTGCCGGCATTTGCGCGCCAGACGATCTTGGCGCAAGCGGTCGAACTGGCCAATCAAGAAGAAACAGCGCTGCGCGCTGCGTTGCACACCATGGCCGAGGCGATGGATTTGGTCGAAACCGAAACCCCCGATGGCGCCCGGGCCAGCGTGCAGGTGGTCGAGGAATTCGGGCTGATGCCGCATGTCATCAAGCACAATGGCCGGCTGGCCGATCTGATCGTGGTCGTCCGGCCAGACCGGGATCAGAACCTGGGCGCAAACGCGCTGCAAGCGGCACTGTTTCAGACAGGGCGCCCGGTCTTGATGTGCCCGCCGAAGATGCCGGTGCGTCCCGATTTCGGCGCCCATGTCGCGGTGGCTTGGAACGGCTCGCTCGAGGCCGCGCGCAGCGTGGCCCTGACGCTTGATCTGGTGGCCGTTGCCGACAAGGTCACGGTGCTGGCCGTGGGGCGCGGTCAGCCGCATGGCGCAACCCCCGAAGAGCTGCTGGCCTATTACCGCCTGCGCGGCATTACCGCCGAAGTCGAGCATTTCGAAGCACGTCACCCGGGCCTGGCGCTGTTGGAAAAAACGCAGGAAATCGGTGCAAGTCTGCTGGTGATGGGGGCTTATGGGCAAAGCCATGAGCGTGAAACGCTGTTTGGGGGCAACACGCAATCCGTTGTAGACAAAGCAGAAATTCCCGTCGTCATGGCCCATTGAAATAAAATTTCGCGGCGCAAGAAAATTTTTCTTGAAGGTTTGAGTTTGAAATATAGTTTCCCCTCTGTCCGTTGGGGCAGATCGGAGGGGTCTGGCTGTGCGGATTCGCTTTTCGAGAGGAGCTGCACCCATGTCGATCACCAAGCGCGTTTTCCTGACCCTTTCTTGCGCCGGGTTTCTTGCCACGACGCCGTTCGCGTCCTTTGCACAAGGGTGGGAACCGCGCCGCCCCGTCGATTTCGTGATCATGGCCGGCCCCGGCGGCGGCGCCGACCAGATCGCCCGCTTCATTCAGTCCGTGGCCGAGCGTCACGACATGTCGCCCCGGCCGCTGGTGCCGAACAACAAGGGCGGTGGATCCGGGGCCGAGGCGCTTTTGCATCTCAATGGCGCGTCTGATCCGGATCATACGATCCTCGTGACCCTGAATTCCTTTTTCACCACGCCCCTGCGTCAGGCAAACCTGGGGATCGATATCCAGACCTTTACCCCGATCGCGATGATGGGCGTGGACCCGTTCATTTTGTGGGTTCACCGGGACTCTGGCATCACCAACTTCGATCAATTCGTGCAAGAAGTGCGCGCCATGAACGGCGAATTCGTCATGGGCGGAACCGGCAGCGGGCAGGAAGATTCCATCGTCATCGCCTTCATGTCCGGTGCCTATGACCTGAACGTGAAATACATCCCCTATGACGGGGGCGGTGCAGTGGCCCGCGATCTGGCCGGCCGCCAGATCATGGCCACCGTCAACAACCCGTCCGAGGCCAAGGGCTTTTACGAGGCGGGCGATTTCGTGCCGCTGCTGGCGTTCTCGGATGAGCGGATGCCGGCATTCCCCGATGTGCCGACCATGCGGGAATTGGGGCATGATTTCTCATACGCCAACCAGCGTGCTGTTGTCGGTGCGCCCGGCATGTCGGACGAAGCCGCCGAATTCTACCGGGCGGTGTTCACCGAGGTCTACGAAAGCGAAGAATGGCAGGGATACCTGGAATCCGAAAGCCTGTCGCCGCTTTGGATGAACGCGGATGAACAGCGGGCCTATTGGTCCACGCAGGTCGAAACGCACCGCGAGCTTCTGGCCCGGCTCGGCAACTGAAACGACGCCAGATCGGGCTGTGCCTTGGGCCGCAGGGGGGCTGAATGCGATACGCTGAAATCGTGATGGCGGGGGTTCTTGCGCTATTTTCCATCTACCTGATGGCCAAAAGCGCAGAACTGCCCATCGGCTTCATTCGCGGTCAGGGGCCAGGCGGGGGTGCCTGGCCCTTCTGGCTGTCGGCGATCATGCTGCTGTGCTGCGGCTTTATCGCGTTCAACTGGTGGCGCAAGACCAGCCCGCCCGCCCAATCGGAAGAACCGTTTCTCGATGGGTATGGCTGGCGCATGGTCGGCCTTGTCGGCGGCGGGCTGTTTGCATTCATCGCGTTGATCGACGTCATCTCGATGTATGGCGCGATCGGTGTGTTCTTGCTGTATTACCTGCGGTTTCTGGGCCGCCATTCCTGGGCGCTCAGCCTGGGGATGGCGCTGTCCACGCCGATTCTCTTCTTCTTCTTCTTCGAAGGCGCGATGCGGATCACCATGCCCAGCGGCATGTCCTTCACCGACCCCGTTTTCGATTTCCTATACAACATCATTTATTAGGCGGCCTGAGATATGGATGTTCTTGCCCTGCTTGCCGATGGCATGCTGGTTGCCCTGCAGCCGCTCAATCTTTTCCTGATCCTCATCGGTGTTACCGTGGGCCTGTTCATCGGGGCCATGCCGGGGTTGGGGTCGGTCAATGGTGTGGCGATCTTGCTGCCCATCACCTTTCTGGTGCCGCCCAGCGGCGCGATCATCTTTCTGGCCGCGATCTATTATGGCGCCATGTATGGCGGGGCGATTTCGTCGATCACCTTGGGAATTCCCGGGGCCTCGACCGCGGTGGCCACCACATTCGACGGCAGGCCCCTGGCGCGACAAGGGCGGGCAAGCCTGGCGCTGGTGACGGCGGCGGTGGCGTCCTTTGTGGGCGGCACGGTGGCCAATGTGATCTTCACGGCCTTTGCGCCGCTGCTGGCCGGCGTCGCCTTGTCCTTTGGTCCGCCCGAGATTTTCGCCCTGATGCTCTTGGCGTTTGCCACCTTCGTGGGGCTGGGCAGCGACGATATTCCAAAGACGATCTTTTCCATCTGTCTTGGGTTGGTTCTGGGCGCCATCGGCTTTGATCAGATTTCCGGCGCCCCGCGGTTGGTTCTGTTCGACATCAACGGTTTCTTGCAGGGGATCGGCTTTTTGGTGTTGGCCATTGGCGTGTACGGCATCGGCGAAATGCTGTGGACCATCGAACAAACCCGCGGCGAGGCCGAAAGCACATCCCCGAAAATGACCATGCGGGGCTTGGCCGCCGACACGGCCGAGGCGACGCGACGCGGATGGCGGGGCACGGCCATCGGATCGTTCCTGGGCTTTTTCGTGGGTATCCTGCCGGCCGCGGGGGCGACGCCGGCATCCTTGATGTCCTATGGCGTGACCAAGATGCTGTCGCGCACACCCGGCGAATTCGGACGCGGCATACCCGATGGCGTGGCCGCGCCCGAGGCGGCCAACAATTCGGCCGCGACCGGATCGATGCTGCCCATGCTGACGCTGGGCATTCCGGGTTCGCCGACCACAGCGATCCTGCTGGGCGGCATGGTGATCTGGGGGCTGGTGCCCGGCCCGCGGTTGTTTGTCGAGGAAACCGAATTCGTCTGGGGTCTGATCGGATCGTTCTATGTTTCCAACATGGCCGCCTTGCTGATCAATCTGGCCTTCATCCCGGTCTTTGTCTGGATGTTGCGCATGCCCTTCACGATCCTGGCGCCGGTCATTTTCGTGTTGTCGGTGGCCGGTGGCTATGCCGCGACCCGCGACATGTTCGATATCTGGATGATCCTGATTTTCGGCTTGGCCGCCTTTGTGTTGCGACGGCTCGATTACCCCTTGGCGCCGGCGGTTTTGGCCATCGTTCTGGGCCCGATCGCGGAACCGACCTTGCGCCAATCGCTGCTTTTGTCATCGGGCGATCCGTCGATCTTTTTCACCCGCCCGGTCGCCGGCCCCATCACGGTTGTGGCGCTGATCCTGATCTTCTTGCCGCTGCTCAAGCTGTTGCGGCGCAAGCCTTCGGGGTCTGACAAGACCGTATCGTGAACGCAATCGCCCGCGCCGATCCGGCGCGGGCGATCTGGTTCAACGTCAAGTCCAGGGCCGATGGATCGGCTGGATCAAAAGGTTTCCAGCTCCAGCACCGCCTTGCAGAATGACCCGTCATAGGTGCCCACCCAAATATCGATGAAGCCATCTGCCGGATCGGTCAGCACGATCAGGGGGTCAAGATTGCCGTTCGCGTCGTCATCGTAATACCAGGTGGCCGATGCCGTGTTGATCAGCAGCGCCGCATCGCACTGGCTGACGACGCGGATATGCAACGTGTAGGGGCCCATGCCCGAGACGCTGAACCGAAAATCCGGACGATCCGGGAAAAAGCCCGGGCCCACATCGGTGGCAGGCCGGATATGGCCGCATTTGGCCAGCGCATAGTTCCCGCCCGCATTCACGCTGTAGGATCGCGTTTGGTAAAAATAATCGCCCGTCCCGCTATAGCTTTCGGCCGCGGGCAGGTTCCAATCGGGGCAGGCTTGTGCCGCGCCGGCCAAAAGCAGGCCCACCGCCGCCGTGGCGGCCTGAAGGGTGAATTTCGTCATGGTTTGCTTGATCATTTCGTCCCTCGTTTCCGACCCCGTCCCGCATGCGGGTCGCCCATGATATTGCCCGGTGGCGGATAGGGCACATGTGATCCGGCCATCTGCCTTGGTTCACACAGCTTTCGCGACCACCAGATTGCTTAGCCGCCTGCACGTTGGCCGATGGCGCATGACCGCCCTTATGTTCCGCAGGGACCGACGCAGGCGCCTATGACCTTGGTCAGACTTCGTCCACTTCGTTCGGTTTTCAACCGGAAACACACAAGATAACTTTCGCGTAAATCATTGTGCAAAAGAGTGATTTTTGAAATCGGTCGCCCAAGTCAGCCGCAGCGATCGCCCGATCACCCGATCAGCACCAACCCCGCCCCCGCCAGACCCGCCAGCCCCACGACCGTCCAAGGCGGGGTCTTCCACAATGTCAGCGCCAGAAAACAGGCCAGTGCCAGCGCAAAGCCTTGGCTGTCGGTGATGGCGCTGGAAAAAACGGGATCGTAGAGCGCGGCCGCCAGAACCCCCACCACCGCGGCATTGGCCCCGCGCATCATGGCCTGCGCGCCGGTTCGTGCGCGCAAGCGGTGCCAATAGGGCAACACCGCGATCAGAACCAGAAAGCCCGGCGCAAAGACGGCCAACAGCGCCAGGCCCGACCCCAGAATGCCATTGGGTCCGGCGGATTGCACGGCACCCAGATAGGCGGCAAAGGTGAACAAGGGCCCGGGCACCGCCTGCGCGGCGCCATAGCCTGTCAGAAACGCCTCTGGTGTCAGCCAACCGCGCGCTACGGTTTCTGCCTCGAGCAATGGCAAAACCACGTGACCGCCGCCAAACACAAGCGCGCCCGCGCGAAAATAGGCATCAAGCATCGCGACCACCGGGGCCAGATGCGCCAGAAGCGGCAATCCCAAAAGCAAGAGCCCAAGGGTTACGGCGGCCATGCGCGCTTGACGGGGGCGGATCGGCATCGTCAAGGATGATCCGTCGGGTGCGGCGATTTCGGGTCGGATCAGAGCCGATCCGGCGATGGCGCCCAAGGCGATGGCCCCCAGCATACCCCAAACGCCCGGCACAAAAGCCAGCCATGTCACGGCACCAAGCGCGATACCGGCGCGGGTGCGGTCCGGGCACAGGCTTTGGGCCATACCCCAAACCGCCTGCGCCACGATGGCCACCGCCACGATCTTGAGCCCTTGCACCACCCCAAGCGTCAGGGGCCCCTGCCACATGGGCAGCGCAAGGGCAAAACCCGCCAGCATCAAGGCCGAGGGCAGGGTAAAGGCCACGAACGCCGCAAGCGCCCCAAGCCAACCGCCGCGCATCAACCCGATCGCAAAACCCACCTGGCTCGATGCGGGGCCGGGCAGAAATTGGCACAAGGCCACCAGATCGGCGTAATCGCCATCGCTGAGCCAACGCCGCCGCGCGACGAATTCGGCACGGAAATAGCCCAGATGTGCAATCGGCCCGCCAAAAGATGTCAGCCCCAGTTTCAGAAAGGCCGCAAAAATTTCCGCGACATGTGCGGTTCGGTCGGTCGATGCGGGCGTGCGCGGGTCGCGCATGTGGCTGTCTCCGGTCGCGGGCGATTTCTGCGCCCTGTTTCGCCCGCGGGTGTGTCGGTTTTGCGACCGTTGCCGCCCGCCGTCGTAAGGTCGATCGCCGTCAGATCGTCGCCATCCTTGCCGAGGGCGCGATGCCGCGCAAGCCCGGGCATCTTGACCCCTGGCCCCGGCGGGGGCACCACAGAACGAACAACGCCACGGGGCCCATCATGCACACCGATCACGCCACCACACATGACGCGCTGGACGATCCACGCAACCGCGACATCCTGATCTACGTCAACGGTGTTCTGAAGCCCCGCGCCGAGGCGACCGTATCGGTCTATGACAGCGGGTTCTTGCTGGGCGACGGGATGTGGGAAGGGATGCGTCTTTATGATGGCGTCTGGGCCTTTTTCGACGATCACATGGACCGTTTTTTTGACAGCTGCAAAGCGGTCAGCCTGGATGTCGGGATGGATCGCGACGGGATCATGGCCGCGCTTGAGATGACGCGCCGCGCCAACGGGATGCACAGCGATGTGCATTGTCGCCTGATGCTGACGCGGGGCGTGAAGGTGCGGCCGTTTCAACACCCGTCCCTGTCACGATCCGGGCCGACGCTTGTGATCATCATGGAACATTCCCGGCCCGTCGACCGATTGCAGGGTGCCGGGATCCGTCTGGCGACCGTGCCGCAAGTGCGGGGCCTGCCGATGAGCCAGGACGCGAAATACAATTCGCACTCCAAGCTCAATTGCGTCTTGGCCTGCCTTCAGGCCGAACAGGCCGGCGCAGACGAGGCGCTGATGCTAGACCCGCATGGCTTCGTGAACACCACCAATGCCTGCAATTTCTTCATCGTGCGCCGTGGCGAGGTTTGGACCTCGACCGGGGATTACTGCATGAACGGTGTGACCCGGCAAAAGGTGATCGACTTGTGTCGGGCCGACGGCATCCCGGTGTTCGAGCGGAACTATTCGCTTTACGAGGTGCATGGCGCCCAAGAGGCGTTCCTGACCGGCACCTTTGGCGCGCAGACCCCCGTTGCCATGATCGATGGCAAGCCCGTCGGCGATGGAACGCGGCCGGTGACCGCGCGCATCCAGGCGCTGTACAAGAAAGCTGTGGCCGATGACGTGGCCCAAAGGCGCGCGCGTCTTGCTTGAGGGAAAACGCAAGGGGACGACCCGCGGTTTTCGGGCGCATGACGGGCGGTGTGGCTTCCCTCAGGTCAGGCGCGCGATATCGACCAGGGCCGAATGCGCACTGGTTCCCTGACCCAGCCGCGATGTCCCCCGGTCGCAGGTCAAGACATTCGGGTTGCCCTGGCCATCGATCCCATCCCCTGGCGCGCCGAACCAGGCGCCGGTGGGCAGCGCCACCACCCCTTGCAAGATATCCGTTGTCACCCGCGCCCGCGCCCGCACGGCACCCCGGTCATTGAACAGGCGCACCAGATCGCCCGTCGCGATCCCGCGGCGTTCGGCGTCATCGGGATGGATCAGCACGGTCTCGGGTCTTGCCCCATCCAGATCGGCCAGTGCCGCTTCCAGCTGGGAATGCAGCTTGTCGCCCGGTTGCGGCGAGACAAGATGCAAGGGCGCGGCCGCTGTTGCGGCCCCCGGCCATTCGGCGGGCGGTAGCCAGACGGGATGGCCGGGGCAATCATCGTAGCCGAAGCTGTCGATGGTCTGCGAAAAGATCTCGATCCGCCCCGATGGCGTCTTGAGGGGTGCCGCTTCGGGATCGGCGCGGAACCGGCGCAGCACGGGCTTGGGCTGTTCATCGGCGGAAAGATCGAGCTTGACCCAATTGCATTCGCGCAACTGCGCAAGCGTGGGCACCGAAACACCCGCCGCTGTGGCCCGCGCGCGAAGCTCTGCATAAAGTTCTGCAATCCATTGGGTGCTGTCGCGCCCTTCGCCAAATGCGGCGCCGACCCCAAGACGGTCGGCCAGCCCGCTGAAAATCGCGTAATCGTCGCGGGCTTGCCCAACCGGGGCGATCAGCTGGGGCATGTGGAACAGGTAATCATCGAGCGGGCTGCGCCCGATGTCTTCGCGTTCATAGGGGGTTGTGGCGGGAAACACGATGTCGGCGCGCTGTGCGGTGGCGGTCCACCATGGTTCGTTCACGATGATGGTCTCTGGCCGCTGCCAGGCACGATGCAGGCGGTTGAGATCCTGATGATGGTGAAACGGGTTGCCACCTGCCCAGTAGACCAGGCGAATGTCGGGATAGGTGCGGCGCTGCCCGTTGAAGTCGTAGGGTTGGCCGGGGTGCAGCAGCATGTCGGCCACGCGCGCCACGGGGATCACATCTGGCACGGCGTTTGTCCCTTGCGGCAGGGTCATGCCGCCGATGGGGCGGAAATTCTTGCCGACGCCGCCGATGGCCCCGTAGCCATAGCCGACCCCGCCCCCCGGCAGGCCGATCTGGCCCAGCATCGCGGCCAAGACCGCCGACATCCAATAGGGCTGTTCACCATGGTGGGCGCGTTGCAGGGACCACGCCACCGTGATCAGCGTGCGCGTTGCGGCCATGCGGCGGGCCAGTTGCCGGATCGCCTCGGGGGCCACGCCGGTCAGCGGCGATGCCCATTCGGGCGATTTCGGCGTGCCGTCACCCTCGCCCATCAGGTAGGGGCGGAACCGGTCAAAGCCGACCGTGTAGCGGTCGAGGAAGGCGTGATCGGTCAGGCCTTCGGTTTCCAGCACATGGGCCAGCGCCAGCATCAACGCCGTGTCTGATCCGGGGCGACAGGGCAACCAGTCACAGCCGGCGGGGGCATCGGTGCGTTGGGGGCCCACATTGATGCAGGTCATCCCCTTGGCCGCGAAACGGTCAAACCAACCCGCGGTCTGGTGTTCGGTGATCCCGCCCATCGACACCATGGAATTCTTCGGGTTGATGCCACCGAACATCACCAGCGTGTCGGTATGCGCGGCGATGGTGGCAAAGCTGTCCTGCACCTCATAGGTGAGGGTCAGGAAATTCTCGCCGAAGACATGAGGCATGATCGATTGCGCACAGCCGGTGGAATAGCTGCCGAAACTGGACACATAGCCCCCGATACAGTTCAGAAAGCGGTGGATCTGGCCTTGCGCATGATGAAACCGCCCGGCCGAGGCCCAGCCATAGGACCCGCCATAGATGGCGCCGTTGCCATGGGTCTTGCGGATGCGGTCGATTTCGGCGGCCGCGATATCCAGCGCTTCGTCCCAGGGCGGGGTGACGTAATCGCCATCGCCTCGCCCGGTCCGGTCGCGGCTGGCCAGCCATGCCCGACGGATCGAAGGCCGCGCCACGCGGCTGGCGTGATGCACGGCCGCGGGCAGGATCGCGGCGATCCCGGGCGGGGCGGGGTCGGCCGCGAACGGGTGGGTGGACAGGATCCGTGTGCCGTCGGTTTCGACCTCGAAGGCGCCCCAGTGGCTCGAGGTGACCCGCCGTTTTCGATTGCCGCCATCCATCATCCAGCCCCCCTTGTTCGGACCTTATCCTAGCCTGTGGCCCGGGCCGGGGGAATGGGGGCCTTGCGCAGTCGCGCGGGCGGCGGCATCACTGCGTCCTGGGCAGGAGGCCGACATGACCATCAAGGTGGCGATCAACGGGTTCGGACGTATCGGTCGATCGGTCTTGCGCGCCTGGCTGCGCGGCGGCTGGCCCGAGATCGAGATCGTGGCGCTGAACGATATCGCGCCGCTGGGCACCTGCGCCTACCTGTTGCAATACGACAGTGTCTTTGGCCCCTGGCCCGAAGCGGTGACCGCAGGCGCGGGTGCCCTGCGCGTGGGAACCCGTATTTTGCCCTTTACGCAGGTGCCCGATCTGGCCCGGCTGGATCTGTCGGGCATCGATGTGGTGATGGAATGCACGGGCCTGGCCCGCACCCGAAGCTTTGCGGAAGCCGGAATTGCCGCCGGCGCGGCGCGGGTTCTGGTCTCGGGGCCCTCGCCCGAGGCGGATGCCACCATCGTTCTGGGGGCAAATGATGCGGGTCTGTTGCCCGCGCATCGGATCGTGTCGAACGCATCGTGCACCACCAACGCCGTGGCCCCGCTGGCGGCCCTGATCGACGCGCAATGGGGGCTGGATAGCGCGCTTTTGACCACCGTGCACTGCTACACCGGCAGCCAACCCACGGTCGATCAGCCGATGGGCCAAGATTTCGCCCGGTCGCGCGCCGCTGCGCTCAGCATGGTGCCCACATCGACCAGTGCTGCCACCTTGGTCGATGTGGTCTTGCCGCACTTGGCGGGGCGGATCACCGGCTCGGCCGTGCGGGTGCCGGTGGCCTCGGTGTCTTGCGTGGATCTGGCCGTGATCACCCGCGACCGACCCAGCGCCGCGCAGGCACAGGAATTTTTCCGTGATCATGCGGGCCCGATCGTGGGCTTCACCGACCAGACGCTGGTGTCGACCGATCTGCGCGCGCGGCCGGAATCGGTGATCTTGCAGGGGCCGGAAATCAAACGCGCCAAGGGCGGCATGCTGCGCGTCTTTGGCTGGTATGACAATGAATGGGGCTTTTCCTGCCGGATGCTGGATCTGGCCCGCAAAATGGGAGCGATGCGATGAGCGATTGGCAAAAATGGATGCGACAGGCCAATTTCGTGGGGGGCGCATGGATTGCGGCCGACACCGGCCAGACGATCGACGTGACCAACCCTGCCACGGGTGACGTGATCGGCCAGGTGCCGGCCTGCGGTGCGGCTGAAACCCACCGCGCCATTGACGCAGCAGCGGCGGCCTATCCCGCTTTTGCATCGATGGATCTGATGACCCGCGTGGGGTTGTTGTGGAAGCTGCACGATGCCCTGATGGACAACCAGGCCGCCTTGGCCGAATTGCTGACCATCGAAATGGGCAAACCATTGGCCGAGGCAAAGGGCGAAATCGCCATCGGTGCGCAATATGTGCGCTGGTTCGCCGAAGAAGCCCGCCGCGCCAAGGGTGAAATCGTGCCCGCCGGGGTCAGGGGCCGTCGGATCCTTGTCACCAAGCATCCGGTGGGTGTCGTGGGCATGATCACGCCATGGAATTTCCCGTCCTCGATGCTGGCGCGCAAGGTGGCGCCGGCCTTGGCCGTGGGGTGCCCGATCGTGGCCAAGCCTGCCACCGCCACGCCCTACAGCGGCCTGGCATGGGCGGCCCTGGCCGAGGCGGTGGGCTATGCCCCCGGTGTGGTCAACATCGTCACCGGATCGGCACGCGCCATCGCCGGCGCGATGATGCAACGCCCCGAGGTGCGCAAAGTGACCTTTACCGGTTCGACCGAGGTGGGCAAGGAGCTGATCCGCCAGGCCGCCGACACGGTCAAGAAAGTGTCGATGGAACTGGGCGGCAACGCACCCTTCATCGTGTTCGATGATGCCGATCTCGACGCTGCCGCCGAAGGCGCGATCGTGTCGAAATACCGCAATTCGGGCCAGACATGTGTTTGTGCCAACCGCATCTACGTACAGGCCGGGGTGCATGATGCCTTCGTGGCCAAGCTGGTCGAAAAGACCCGCGCGCTGAAGGTGGGCGACGGGCGCGAGGCGGGCGTGGCGCAGGGCCCGCTGATCGATGCCGCCGCCGTGGCCAAGGTCGAGGAATTGCTTGACGATGCCAAGGCCAAGGGCGCCAGCGTCGTGTTGGGCGGATCGCGGCACCAGCTGGGTGGGACATTCTTTCAACCCACCGTGGTCACCGGCGCGACGCAGGACATGGCCTTTGCACAGGAAGAAATCTTTGGCCCGCTGGCCCCGGTTTTCCGCTTTGAAACCGAAGACGATGCCGTTGCCATGGCCAATGACACCGTGTTTGGCCTGGCATCCTATGTGTATACCCGCGACCTGGGCCGCGCGTTCCGGCTGAACGAGCGGTTGCAGTATGGCATGATCGGCATAAACTCCGGCCTTATCACCACGGTCGAGGCCCCGTTCGGCGGGGTCAAGGAATCGGGCCTTGGCAAGGAAGGCGGCAGCCAGGGGCTCGAGGATTATCTCGACACCAAATATGTCTGCATCGACGGGATCTAGGGCGCGCCCCTAGTTTTCGGGGGGGCGCCCATAGCCAAAGCCCGCCGCCACCAGGCGCAGCCTTTGGCGCGCCACGGCGTTGCCTGCGGCGTCGCGCGCGGTGCGGGTCAAGACCAGCAGCGCCGTGTGGCGGTCGCAGGCCAGCGTCACCGATTGGCCCATGCTGGTGACGGCCGCGGCAAGGTGATCGTCGATGCGGGCAAATGGCACCCCCGCATCGGCAAGCAGGGCACCCAGATCGGGATCGGCATCTTCATCGAGCGCGGGCAGCTGTGCCTCGGGGATGGCCACATCTTCAAGCGCCGCGCGCATCCCCTGGTGCCGGAAAAGCCGTTCCAGGCTGGCCAGGCGCGCACAGCCGAACAGGGCAATTTCGGCATTGTCGGCACCGCGGGTCATGGAATGGGCGCGGTAGACGTCGAAAACCGGGGGGCGGCCTTGGGCATCGAGCAGCCCCACGCCACCTGCTTGCGATGGGGCCGTGATCGGCGCGGGGGCACAGACCTCGGTGCCGCGTCCGGGTTTGCGTTGCAAAAGCCCCATGCCCTCAAGCGTGATGAGGGCCCGGCGCATGGTGCCCTGGCTGACGCCAAAGGCATCGGCCAGTTCGAACTCATTGGGCAGCCGCAGCCCCACGGCCCATTCGCCGGCCGTGATGCGGCGGATCATCTCGGTTTCGGCGATTTTGTAGAGCGGCACGCGCGCCATCGTCAGGACCATCCTTTCGGTTCAGCTCTGCCCCGCCTTGGCCGGCGCGTCAATTCAGATGCTCGATCAGGCGGCGGTGGCGATCAAAGGCCTTGATCAAGGCCCCAAGATTGGGAAGCCCGGCCGCCTCGAGCATCGGGATCATCTTGCGAAATGCTTCGGCGGTGCCGATGGCGTCACCGATCGCGGTGTGGCGGGCGGTGTCGGGGATGTGGATGTGCAGCCGTTCGCACAGCGCATCCAGCGTATGATCGGCCGATTGACCATAAAGGATCGCCGAACACAGCACCGTGTCGAGGATCGGCTGGTCGAAGCGCCCGCCGATTTCGGCTTCCCGGCGGCGCAGGAAGCTCATGTCGAAGGGGGCGTTGTGGGCGACCAGCACGGCATCTGCGGCAAAGCCATGAAACCGTTGCAGGGCCTCGGGCACGGCGGGGGCATCGGCGACCATCGCGTCGGTGATGCGGTGCACCGCGCTGGCGCTGGCGGGGATTGGGCGCCCGGGGTTGACCAGCGTGTCGAAACATTCGCTGTGCCGGATCTTGCCGTTCACAAGGCGCAGCGCCGCGATCTGGCAGATTTCATCCTGTGCCGGGTTCAGGCCCGTGGTTTCGGTGTCGAACACCACGAAGCTCAGCGCCTTCAGCGGCACCATGGCCAGGTCATCGGGGATGGCGACATTCAGCAGGTCGAAATCATACAGCACCGCGCGGCTCGGCCCCATGGGGCGCGGTTCGCCCAAGGCCAACGACAGGCGCAGCGCGTGGCGGCCGGGCCCCGCCGGTTCGATGGTGATCGCCGTACCATGGCTCAGCAACACATCGGCCCCCGTGAATCCCGAGGTATCGGGTGCAAGCGCCTGGGCCAACCAAGCGTCCAGTTGATCGGCGCCGGGCGGCTTGGCGTCTGCCTCAAGGCTGAGGATCGCGGTTTGCGGCGTTTGCGAGGCCAGCGTCAGGCGCAGCGCGCCCGCCCCGGCGGCCGCCCAAGACAGCGCCAGGCTTTCGAGAAGCCGGGTCATGGCATAGCCATCGCAACGAACCAGGGTGGGCGCCAGATCGGGTTCCAGTGCCACGCCCTTGCGCCCCAGCCGGCTGGCCAGCGCCATGCCCAGATCGCCGGCACCCAATGCCTCCATCGGCCACCAGCCTGTGTCGGTGATGCGTTTGCGCGCCTGCGTGTCGCGCAGCAGTGCGGTCAGCCCATCCTTGGTGGGCCCCGCCGGCGCGTCGCCGATCAGCGCTGACACGCCGGCCACGAAGCGGTTGAACAGATGGGCGCGTTCGGCCTGCACCTTGAGATCGGCGGTGACGTCGCGCAGCGTCAAGACATAGCCGGGTGCCGCGCTGTCTTGCCCATCCAGCCGCAAAAGCCGCAGACGCGCCTCGATCAGGCGCGCGCCATCCGCGGTGGTGACCAGAATATCGGTGCCGTTCTCGGCCCCGACATCCAAAAGCCGGTCATAGGCCTGCCGGATCGGTCCCATCTTGAGCAGCCCCGCGACGGGCCGCCCCAAGCCCAAGGCCTCGGCACGGTTCAGGATGTCGCGGCAGCGCCCGTTGTATAGGGCGATGGTATGGCCGGGGGTGCAGAAAATCACCCCGTCGGGCATCTCGGCCAGTAGCGCCTCGAGCCGGGTCTTGTCGGCGGTCAGCCGGGCCGTTTCACGCCCGACCGCCATGGCCATGGCATTGCGGGTTTCGCTCAGGTGGGTCGTCACCGCATCTGCCGCGGGCGCCAGATCGCCCAGATAGCGCGCGATCGCGGGGTCGATGGCCTGATCGACATCGGCGTGCGCGCGCGCGCGCAAATCGGCGGCCAGCCGTTCGATGGGCCGGGCGACATGTTCATCGAACAAGACCCAGACCCACGTCGTCAGCCCAGCGATGGCAAAAAGGCTCACCAGCCCGGCCATGACAAAGGCGCTGAACGCCTGCGTGTCGCCCAGCCGGGCATAGCCGATGATCAGCCCGATGATGACCAGGCCCGATCCGCCCAGCGCCAGCAAGGCAAAGAACAAAAAGATACGCAGGCGCAGCGACAATCGGGTCAGCATGGGCGGGGTCCTCCTTTTCTGCCCCTCTGGCCTTTGGCGACGGGCGCGCCGCATCTGTGCCGCGGCGGGATCAAGCGCCGGGCGATGCGGCCCCGCACACGGCGCGCAGGATCGGGTCGTCGCCGGCATCGTCGCGCCAGACCGGATCCACCGGCTGGCCGGTTTCGGTGAACACCATGCTGGCGGTCAAATCGGTCCAGCGGCGATTGGCGCAATCGACCAGCGCGGGGCGCACCATCTGTGGTTGCCAGCGTTCCTGAAGCCGCAGCTGAACCGCCAAAAGCCCTGATCCGGCGGCCGTTTCCACGGTTTCGCCGGGCGAATACCCGATAAAGCCGCGCACCCATGGGCGCACGAAGGTCCAGGGCTGATACCAGCTTTGTTGTTCGCGGGTCGACACGATCACCAGATCCTGGGGCATCGTGCTGCGCACACCGTTGTACCAGCCATATTCCTGGCCGATCGTGGCCAAGATCATGCACAGCCCCGCGGCCACGGGCACCACCCCGCTGGGCAGCCGTTTGCGCGACAGCTGCCGCAGCGCAAGGCCGATTCCACCGCCGGCAAGGCCCGCGATGATGACGGTGATCAGGGTCCAGAACATGGGTTGTGTTTTCCTTCAGCCGAGATAGCCGCGCGCCGAGCTTGCGGCATTCTGCATGGTCTTGACCACCACGAAAGCGTCGCGCAGGTGACTGCGCTCGAAATCGCTCAGATCGGCGGGGGCCATGAAATTGTCGGGTTTCTCGCCGCGCCGGATCTGCGCGGCCTGATGGGCCAGCCGTGTGTCGGCGATCATGTCGTAGGCATCCAGCAGATCGCGCCCACCGGACGCCGACACGGCCCCGGTCTCGATCGCGGCGGTGATCCGGGCGCGCGTGTTGGCCACCCGCAATTGACCCGTCAACGCATAGATGCGCCCCAGATCGACCACCGGCACCACGCCGTTGTGCTTGAGATCGATGGTGTTCTTGTGTTCGCCCGAACGCACCGTGGCAAAGCCGCGAAACAGCCCCAAAGGCGGTTGATGCTTCAACGAATTCGACACCATATGCGCCACGAAAATCGAATTCTTGGCGGCGGCGGCCAAGGTTTCATCCTGAAGATCGGCAAAAAGCGACCCCTGTCCACCGATCGGGCGCAGATCGAACATGACGCTGGCCAGCATCTGGGCCTCGGGGTTGGGCACCGCGATCCAGCGGCGGAAATAATCGCGCCAGACACGCAGAGGCTGGCGCCATTTGGCGTTGGTGGCCATCATGTCGCCCGGGCAATAGAAATACCCGGCCTCATCCAGCCCGTCCGAGACGAATTTGGCCAAATCCGCGAAATAGGCATCGTCGGCCGGTGTCGCCGCATCGTCGAGGATCAGGCAGTTGTCTTGGTCGCTGACGCCCGTCTGTTCCTGCCGGCCCTGGCTGCCGCAGGCCAACCACAGGTAGGGCACAGGGGCGGGCCCCAGCTGGGCCTCGGCCAGCGTCAGCAGGCGGCGCGTGGTGGCATCGCCGATATCGGTGATCAGCCGTGTCACCGTCTGGTGCGGGTTCTGGGCGCTGACCAGTTGCACCAGCAGTTCGGGAATACGCCGCACGATGCGGGCCAGCACGGCGGTGTCGGGCGCGCCTGCGATCTCGCGGATCAGCGCCGCAGACGATGTCGCCTGAAACCGTGTCAGGTCGGTTTGGGTCAGGATGCCCACCAGTCGCCCGGCGTCGACCACGGGCATGTGGGTGATGCCGCGTTCGACCATCGCGTGCAGCACATCGGCCACCAGCGCCGTGGGGGGCAATGTCAGCGGATCGGGGGTCATGACCGCCTGCACCGGGGTGTCGGGCGGGCGGCCCTCGGCGACGGCGCGCGCCGTGATGTCGCCGGTCGTCACGATCCCGCGCACTTGATCGCCATCGGTTGCGATGATGCAGGACACGCGCCGTTCGCGCATCTGGCGCGCCGCTTCGATCAAGGGGGTTTCCGGCCGGCAGGTCAGCGGCGCGGGTGTCATCAAATCGGACAGCGCGATCGTGGTGATGTCTTGCCGGCGCGCGGCGGCCGGCCGCGTGCGGTCGAAAAAGCGCAAGACGCGGGGGTGATCCTTGACCAGCCGGTGAAACACCGGGGCCGGTATGGCCAAAAGCTGGCCGGCATCGCTGGCCGTGGCTGTCGCCGCGCCCAAGCCATCCTTCATCAGCCCGCGTTCGCCAAAAGAATTGCGCGGACCCAGGATCGACAGGATGTCGCCGCCTGCATCCGTGATGTCGATCCGCCCCGACAAGATCAGGTACAGATGGGTCAGCACCGCACCCTTGGCATAGATCACCTCGCCCGGGGCCACGTCGCGGATCATGACCTCGCCGGCCAGTGCGGCGCGCTGATCCTCGGGCAAGATGTCATAGGGGTGGGTGCTGGCGAGGATGGCTGGGATGTCGATTGGCATCGCGATGGCTCCCCCGGCGGAAAAAAGGCGCACCCCGATCTGTCGGGATGCGCCGTCGTGATGAACAGGGCCCGCTTTGTCGCAGGCCCTGCCCTATGGTCAGGCCATCACTTGGCCAGAGCCGCACCGGCGCCGCGCGGAATACGGACCGACTCGACGAGATCCTGGATCTCTTTCGGCGGGGCCGCGGTCACGCTCGACACCGCATAGGCGACGGCGAAGTTGATCACAGCGCCGACCGGGCCGAAGTGTGTCGGCGGGATGCCGAACAGCCAGTTGTCCGCGGTGTTCGCCAGCATGTTGGTGCCGGGCACAAAGAACCAGCCCAGGTAGGTGAACAGATACAGGCAGGTCACAGCCAGACCGGCGATCATCCCCCAGGTCGCCCCGGGCGCGTTCATCCGCTTGGAGAAGATGCCCATCATCAGCGTCGGGAACAGGGTGGCTGCGGCAAGACCAAAGGCCAATGCCACCACCTGTGCCGCGAAGCCGGGCGGGTTCAGACCCAGATAGGTTGCAAGCGCAATGGCAAAGGCCATCGAGACCCGCGCCCACAGCAGTTCACCCTTTTCCGAGATGTTGGGGTTGAACACAGACTTCACAAGGTCGTGGCTGATGGCCGACGAAATCGCCAACAGCAGACCCGCCGCGGTCGAAAGTGCCGCCGCCAGACCACCGGCAGCGATCAGTGCGATCACCCAGCCCGGAAGCTGTGCGATTTCCGGGTTCGCCAGAACAAGGATGTCACGGTTGAAGGTGACAAGCTCGTTGCCCGTCCAACCGCGTTCTGCGGCCAGCTCGGCCATGCCTGGGCCGTTTTCATTGTAGTACTGGATCCGGCCATCGCCATTCTTGTCTTCGACCTTAAGCAAGCCAGTGACTGACCATGTTTGGAACCAATCCGGCAGTTCGTCGACGGCGACCGCCTCGCCCTCAACACCGTTGGGCCACAAGGTGGTCATGATGTTCAGACGGGCCATTGCGCCCACAGCGGGTGCCGTCAGGTACAAAAGCGCGATGAAGACCAGCGCCCAGCCAGCCGACCAGCGCGCATCCGCCACCTTGGGAACGGTGAAGAAGCGGATGATCACATGCGGCAGACCGGCGGTGCCGATCATCAGCGACAGCGTGAACAGGGCCATCAGCCAAGGACTGGAGCCGGTGGTGTATTCTGAGAAGCCAAGATCGGTCAGAAGACCGTTCAGCGTGACCAGCAGCGGTTCGCCGGTCGAGGGCATCGTCGAGAACAGGCCCAGACCCGGGATCGGGTTGCCGGTCAGCTGCAACGAGATGAAGACCGCGGGGATCGTGTAGGCCACGATCAGCACGATGTACTGCGCCACCTGCGTGTAGGTGATGCCCTTCATCCCGCCCAGAACGGCGTAGACGAAAACCACCGTCGACGCGATCAGCAGACCTTGGGTCGACGTCACTTCAAGGAAGCGCGAGAAGGCCACGCCTGCACCGGTCATTTGGCCGATCACATAGGTGATCGAGATCACCAAAAGACAGATCACCGCCACAACGCGGGCGCTGGTGGAATAATACCGGTCACCCACGAATTCAGGCACCGTGTATTTGCCGAACTTGCGCAGATAGGGGGCCAGCAGCATGGCCATCAGCACATAGCCGCCGGTCCAGCCCATCAGATACGTCGAGTTGTTGTAACCCACGAAGGCGATCAGACCCGCCATCGAGATGAACGATGCCGCCGACATCCAGTCGGCCGCGGTTGCCATGCCGTTGATGACCGGGTTCACACCCCGTCCGGCGGCGTAGAATTCCGATGTGGAGCCCGCACGGGCCCAGATCGCGATGCCGATGTAGAGCGCAAAGGACGCACCCACCACCAGCAAGTTAAGGGTAAACTGATCCATGTTTTCCGTCCGTCCCTTACTGCTCGTCCACGCCGAATTCCTTGTCGAGCTTGTTCATACGCCAGGCGTAGAAGAAGATCAGAGCAAGAAAGACGAGGATTGATCCTTGCTGGGCAAACCAAAAGCCCAGATCTGTGCCGCCCACCGCGATGCCGGACAGCATCGGGCGAAGCAGAATGGCGAAGCCATACGAACACACGGCCCAGATCACCAAGCAAATGGTGACCAGGCGGATGTTCGCAGACCAATACGCATTGTTGTTTTCGGCCATTACGTACTCCCTTCGAGTTGCGCCAATCGGGCCCTCCTGACCCGGCTGGCCTTGTCCAGCGCCGTCCCGCTTTGGGCGGGGAGGGCGCCGAATTTCGTCATGATGCCGCCAGCTTTCCCACGATGGCATCCAGCGCGCCGGCGATGTCCGCGATGTCGCCCATGGCGGGCACTTCGGTCAGAACCTTGCGGGCGC
This sequence comes from Pseudomonadota bacterium, assembly GCA_041163945.1. Classification (GTDB taxonomy): domain Bacteria; phylum Pseudomonadota; class Alphaproteobacteria; order Rhodobacterales; family Rhodobacteraceae; genus Roseicyclus. The sequence continues at coordinate 18,630 of JBEAQJ010000177.1, read as the reverse complement.
GGTAATAATCGATCAGCGGGGCGGTCTGTGCGTGATAGGCCGCCAGCCGGGTGCTGACCGTTTCGGCCGTGTCATCGGCACGGCGCGTCATCTTTTCGGATCCGCATTTGTCGCAGCGACCGGCGATCTTGGGCTGTTTGAACTGGTCGTGGTATCCTTCGCCGCAGCCAGCGCACGTGTAGCGGCCCGACACCCGGGCCACCATTGCCGCATCATCCACCGCCAGGCTGATGGCGGCATCGATCTTTTGGCCACGCTCGGCCAGAAGATCATCCAGCGCCTGCGCCTGTACGGCGGTGCGCGGGAACCCGTCCAGAATCGTGCCGGCCACGACGTCGGGCTGGTCCAGGCGCTCTTTCAGGACGGCCAGGACGATGCCATCCGATACCAGTTCGCCGCGGTCCATCACCGCTTTCGCGGCCAGACCCGCTGCCGTGCCCGCGGCCACCGCGCCGCGCAACAGATCGCCGGTGGACAGCTGCACAAGGCCAAAGCGGTCCTGCAACATGCGCGCCTGCGTGCCCTTGCCGGCACCCGGAGGCCCCAGCAAGATCAGGTTCACGGGGCGGGCTTTTGCGGCGGCGTCTGTCATCTGGCCGCTCATGCTTTCGCGCGGTTCGCGATCAGATCGTCGACAACCGAAGGGTCGGCCAGCGTCGAGGTGTCGCCCAAACTGCCGAAATCATTTTCGGCGATCTTGCGCAGGATGCGGCGCATGATCTTGCCCGACCGTGTCTTGGGCAGACCCGGCGCCCACTGGATCACATCGGGCTTGGCGATCGGTCCGATTTCGGTCCTGACCCAATCGGCCAGCGCCTTTTTCAGTTCTTCCGACGGCGTTTCGTTGGCCATCAGCGTCACGTAGCAATAGATGCCTTGCCCCTTGATCGGGTGTGGGTATCCCACCACCGCGGCCTCGGAAACGGTTTCATGGGCCACCAGCGCGCTTTCGATCTCGGCGGTGCCCATCCGGTGGCCCGAGACGTTGATCACGTCGTCGACGCGGCCGGTGATCCAGTAATCGCCATCGGCGTCACGACGGCAGCCATCGCCGGTGAAATAGTAGCCTTTGTAGTCGCTGAAATAGGTCTTGATGAAGCGGTCATGATCGCCCCAGACAGTGCGCATTTGCCCCGGCCAGCTGTCGGCCAGAACCAGCACGCCCTCGACCCCGTTGCCGTCGATGATCGCACCGCTGGTCGCATCCAGCACCAGTGGCTTGACCCCGAAAAACGGCTTTTGCGCGGCACCCGGTTTCAGCTCATGGGCGCCGGGCAGGGGGGTCATCATGTGGCCGCCGGTTTCCGTCTGCCACCAGGTGTCGACAATGGGGCAACGGCCCTTGCCGACATGTTCGTTGTACCAGTTCCACGCCTCGGGGTTGATCGGTTCCCCGACCGAGCCCAGCAGCTTGAGGCTGGACAGGTCGTATTTGGTCACGAATTCCGGCCCCTTGCCCATCAGCGCACGGATCGCCGTGGGGGCGGTGTAGAACTGGTTGACCTTGTGCTTTTCGCACACCGCCCAGAACCGGCCGGCATCGGGATAGGTTGGCACGCCTTCGAACATCAGCGTCGTCGCGCCATTGGCCAGCGGGCCATACACGATGTAGCTGTGCCCGGTGACCCAGCCCACATCGGCCGTGCACCAGAAGATGTCGCCATCCTTGTAGTCAAACGTGATCTCATGGGTCATCGACGCATAGACCAGGTACCCGCCGGTCGTGTGCACCACGCCTTTGGGCTGACCGGTCGAACCCGATGTGTACAAGATGAACAGCGGGTCTTCGGCGCCCATTTCCTCGGCCGGGCAGTCGGTTCCGACCTTGGCGGCCAGCTCGTCGTACCAATGGTCACGATCCGCCACCCAAGCCACCTGTTGGCCGGTGCGCTTGACCACCAGGCATTGCACATCCTCAGGGCAATGCAGCAGCGCCTTGTTGACGTTGTCTTTCAGATCGGTCACCCGACCCCCGCGCGGCGCGCCGTCCGAGGTGATCACCAGCTTGGCGTCACAACCATTGATCCGCGCCGCCAGCGCATCGGGCGAGAAACCGGCAAACACGATCGAATGGATGGCGCCGATCCGTGCACAGGCCAGCATCGCATAAGCGGCTTCGGGGATCATCGGCATGTAGATGATGACCCGGTCGCCCTTTTTGACGCCCAGCCCCTTGAGCACATTGGCAAAGCGCCCGACGTGCTGGGCGAGCTGGCTATAGGTGATGTGCTGGGCTGGGTCGGTTGGTTCGTCGGGTTCAAACAAGATCGCGGTCTGATCGCCCCGCGTGGCCAGATGGCGGTCGATGCAATTGGCCGCCACGTTCAACGTGCCGTCTTCGTACCAGCGGATGTGCAGATCATCTTGCGCAAAAGATGTGTTCTTGACCTTGGTGTAGGGCTTGATCCAGTCGATACGCTTGCCCTGTTCGCCCCAGAATGCCGCGGGGTCGGCGATGGATGCCGCATACATCGCATCGTATGTCGCGGCGTCGACATGGGCGCCGGGCATCAGCGTGGGGCCGGATTTTGTGGATGTGGTCAAGATGGTCTCTCCCTCGAGGTTGGGCGCTGGCGGGCGCCGGAACAGATGCGAGACGGGCAGAACCGGCACGAACCTGTTCGCTGAACTTCACATGCGTACAGGCGTGTTTCCCCTGTACGGATGGCCCCACCGCGATGGGGCCCAGAAAAGATGGTCAGCCTCCCCTAACCTGCGACCAAGGCTCGGGCTGCGCGCATGGGTCAGGTCTTGGCGACCATCCTCCGACCGATTGCGTGCCGGCCCGTTGGCCGCAATACCCGCCGCGCACGCCTTGCGTGTGTAACGGAATATGGCGAGAACATGACACTTTGCCGCGCAATCAAGAACATCTGTCTCGAAAGCCGAATATTTTGTGTAAATTATTTGCTCAACGCAGCGCAGCAATGGTAAATATATTTACAAAAAACAACCTACGCGTGTTCGCTTTGGGTCGCGCCATGGGGCCGAAACCGGTCACCCAGCCAAGGCATCCGGTCACGCGCCACGGCCGCAAAATGATCTTCGATCAATTCGCGGGCGCGGTCTGCGATGCGGTGGGGGATCGGGCCGGTCCAGTCGCCGGTGGCATACAGCACGATCTGCCGCGACATTGCCGGGCCGGGCAGGGGGTGCGCGTCGATGGCACTGGCAAAACGCCCGGCCCGGATCAGGCTCAGCGCGGTCGTGATCGTCCAGCCCGTGCCGCCGGCCACCAAGGCGCTGATGGATTGATTGGAATCCATCTGAAAGCGATGCGGAAAGCCAAGACCTTGGGCGATGATGTAGCGATCGATCTGCTGGCCCATGACCTGATCGGGATCGCGGCGCAGAAAGGTCAGAGCGCCCAGCGTTCCAAGACCGCCCGACACATCGATGCCCTTGGGCACAGCCAGAATGTAGGGATCATCGATCAGGGGATGGACCGTGGTGCCGGATGGGTCTGTCGTGCCCGCGGCACAAATCGCGATGTCCAGTTCGCGCCGGGCGATCTGGGCGTGCAAAGCGTGGCTGGCACCTGTCACCAGGCGAAAGGCGCATCGCGTCATCGCTTCGGCCAGATCGGTGGCCAGATGCGGCGTGACTTCGTTCTCGAAATCCTCGATCACGCCCAGCGACAGCGCCGAAAGCTCGGACAGATCCAACATGCTCAGGCCACGCTGGCCGGCGCGCAGGGCCGAAAGCGCGGCTTCGGCGCGCGTCAGAAACAGCCGCCCGGCCGGGGTCAGAACCATCGGCCGGCGCGAATGGTCGATCAGTTCCACCCCCAGTGCCTGGCTGAGATTGCGCAATTGTTGCGACACGGCCGGTGCGCTTAGCCCCAGCTGTTCGGCAGTGGCGGCAACCGATCCGGTCCGGGCCAGCGTCTCAAAGACCTCAAGCCCCCTGAGCGTCAGACCCTTGCGCAAAAGATCCCCCATCACGCGGTCACGATCTGTTCAAGCAATTCGGCCGAACAGGCGATGGCCGCCGCGCTGGGGCGTGCGATCGCCGTGTCCCAGATTTCGGCCGCGGCAAAGCTTTCGCCGGCCAACCCGGCGTCCAGCGCGACCAGCCAGGCAACATGGCCCACCATCTCGCCCAGCGGGCTGTCGGCTGGTTGGCCCAGCCGGACATCGGGCAGCAGCAGCTGCAACGCGGTCCGGGGCGGGGTGTGCAGGGGCGCGGGTGCCGCCAGATCGGGATGGGCCAGCCGCCCCGGCCCTTCCGGCCCAAAGGCCAGAGCGGCAAGCCCGCGTTCGGCCAAACCCGTTGTGGCGCAGATCATCGCGCCTGGATCGCTGGCATGATCAAGCCGCAGCAGCGCGATGCCTTGCGTTCGGGCCAGTTCGGCCAATCCCGCCACTGCCCCATCCAGCGCCGCGGCGGCAAATCCGTGCCTGGCATCGAGCCGCATGACGCCCGCCCTTGGGTGTGACATCTCGGCTTCGGCGGTTGCGACCAACCGGCCATAGCGCATCAGGCGGATGTCGCGCAGCAAGGCCTCCATCCCGTGCTGGCGTTCGCCGGCTGCTTCGGCGGCGGCGATTTCGGCGGCGACGGCCTGGGCCACGCGCTTGGGCGCATGGGCGCGCGTCAAGCAATCGCGCGCCAGCGCACGCAGGTCGGCAAGGCTAAGGAACTCGGTCATTGCCACAGTTTTGCCCTCGGCCCGCCAGCCGTCAATGCCGGAGCCTCATGCTTCCATGACAAGCTGCGGAAATCTTCGCGCGGTGTCGCGGATCGCGGCAGCCAGCCGCTCATAGGCCGGCCCCGCACCGGATGACGACCGCCACACCAGGCCGATCGACCGTGCAAACCGGCGACCGCGGAAAGGCCGCACCAGCACGTCGCGCGCCCGACCCTGGATTTCGCTTTCGACATAAAGCGCGGGCAAGAACGTCAGCCCCATGTTCATCGCCACCATCTGGCGCAGCGCATCCAGCGACGTGCCTTCGTAGTCGCGCGACAGATGCGCCCCCGTTTCCACGCAGACCGCCGAAATCATGTCATAAAGCGCATAGGCGGGCGACAATGACAGGATCGTCTTGCCGGTCAGGTCATCGACATCAAGCGTGTCGCGCGCGCCCAAGGGGTGGCCGGCCGGCAAGGCCACGGCCAGGGGTTCGCGAAACAGCCGCGCCTGCGTCAAGGTCGACCCCGAGACCGGCAATTGCGTCAGGATCAGATCGTGCACCCCATCATGCAATTCGCGCAGCAGATCGCGGGGCGCCGCTTCGCGGATATAGAGCCGCAGATCGGGATGGGTGGCGCGCAGATCGCCCACGACATGCGGCATCAAATAGGGCCCCAGCGTGGCCGATGTGCCCAGCCGTATGGTGCCGCCCAAGCCCGATTTCAACGTCACCGACAGATCCAGAATGCCCTGTGCCGCATCCAGGATATCGCGCGCGCGCCGCGCCACTTCGCGACCGGCCAAGGTCAGCCGCACCGGCCCCCGGCCCCGTTCCACCAAGATCAGCCCCAACGCGTCTTCCATGGTCTTGATCTGCACCGACAGCGAGGGTTGGGAAATGCCGCAGCTTTCCGCCGCTTCACGGAAATGTTGCGTTTCCTCCAATGCGATCAGGTATCGCATCTGACGCAAGGTAATGGGTGGGACGGATGCAGCCATGGCGTGATGAATAGGATTTTCCAATCGAAAATCAATGTGTTTCTATCTTTTTCCTATATCATTGCCGGACTAGCTCTGATGCACCAAGCGATTGGGGCGACGAAACGCGGGCACGCGCGCGATGTCGCAGAAAACGCATCCAAGCTGGTGGTTGTCCCTCCCAGTGTTCACGGACTGGATGCGTTTTCAAACCGGGTGCGCCGCGGCGGGATTTGCCGTCATCCGTCGCGGCGCACCTGGTCGCTTTCCGAACCGCAGACAGCAGATTGTGTGGGATTGCCGGAAGCCAATTTTTGGGCGGATCGCGAAAACCGCGCGCCTTGCGCGGGCCATCGGGACAACAACGTTGCCAGATCGTCGGTCCCAACGCCGGTGTGAGAGCGGCCCCATCAACATGGGCCGCCCAGCATCTGGACACGTGGCGGCTAATGCGACCCGTGGGTGGGTTCTGTGGGCTGCGATCGCGTTTCCATGACCGGCGGATCCTCGAAAAGCGACCAACCATAGGCGCGTTCGCTTTCGGGCAGCTCAGAACGCTTCATCCGCATGCTGATATGGGTTTGCGCCAGGAAATGCGCGGTGATCGGCGCCGTCAGGAACAAGAACAGGGTGATCATCAGCTCGTGGAACGAAAAGATGCCCTTGATCAGCAGGAAATAGAGCATCGAGGCCACAAGGACCCCGCCCACACCCAGCGTCGTCGCCTTGGTCGGCGCGTGAAGGCGCTGCATGGTGTCCTTGAGCTTGAGCAAGCCAAAGCTGCCGACCAGACCGAACAGGCCGCCGATCACGACGAAGACAGAGATCACGATGTCTGCAAGCATGATGCCCTCCTATTCGATGATGTCGCCGCGCAAGACGAAGCGGCAATAGGCAACTGTCGAGACAAAGCCCACCATGGCCACCAGCATCGAGGCCTCATAGTAGATGCCCGTTCCCTCGAGGATGCCGTAAAGGATCAGAAGGGCGATGACGTTGATCACCATCGTATCAAGCGCCAGCACCCGGTCGGCCCGTCCCGGCCCGCGGACAATCAGCCAAAGGTTCATCAGCAGGCCCAGCCCGAAACAGGTCATGGCGAATAAGAGCGCATAGGTGATCATGGAAAAATCTCCATCAACCGCTTTTCGTAGCGAGCCTTGATATCGTCGCGCACGGCGTCCGGGTCATCGGTGTGCAGGGCATGCACAAGGATCGAGGTGCCGCACGACGACAGCATGGCCGACACCGTGCCGGGTGTCATCGTGATCGTGCCCGCCAGAACGGTGATGGCCTCGGGCGATTTCAATTCCAGCGGCACGGTGATCCAGGCCGATTTCAACGCGCGATTGGGCTTGAACAGGATGATCAGCGCGATCTGCACATTGGCCAGCACGATATCCCACAGCACCACCAGAATGTATTCGGCGATCTTCAGCGGGTGGCGAATACGCGGCTTTCCCGGCCAGTAGGGCGCCGTCAGAAACGGGATCGCCAGCCCAAGAACGCCGCCCAGAACGATGTTGCCGAGCGTGATCTTGTTGACCAGTGCCAACCAGACCAACGTCAGGCTCAGCGTGAGCAGCGGGTGGGGGACAAGCCTGCGCAGCATCACTTCGCCTCCTCTGAATGCCCGTTCAGCACCGCTTCAACATAGCTCGAACTGTCGTAGATTTGCGCCGATGTGGCCTCCAGGTAGTTGGTCACCGGGCCGGCCATGACCGCCAGCCCCACCAGCAGCGCGACCGCGGCCACGGTGGGCGCCACTTCCAGCGCTGTTGCCGGGGTATGGCTGGTTTCGGGCGTTGGGCCGTCGGCCGGTGCGGTTCGGGCTAGGTGATCCGTGGCCACATTGTCCGCCGTGGATTTCCAAAACAGCGCGCTGCCCGCCTGGGCAAGGCCAAGAATGGTCAAGAGCGAGCCCAAGATGATCGCGGTCCATGCCCAGCCGATCACGCCGGGCGCACGCAGCGCATCCATGATCATCAGCTTGCCCAGAAATCCTGAAAGCGGCGGCATGCCCGCCATGGCGATGGCGGCGGCAAAGAACAAGGCCGCGAACAGACCGTTCTGAACGGTGGCGGGCTGCACCCCAAGCCAGTCGTTGCCCCGCCGTGTCACCACCAGATCGGCCAGCAAGAACAAGGCCGCCGCCGAGAAGGTCGAATGGATCAGATAATACAGCGCCGTGGTGGTCGCGTAGCTGTCAAACACCGACACCGCCAGCAAAAGCGTGCCCATGGATCCCACCACCGCATAAGACAGCAAGGGCCCCAACCGCCGCGCCCCCAGCACACCGAAGGCGCCGACCGCCATCGTCAGAAGCGCCAGCACGAACAGCCAATCCCCGATCAATGTGTCGGTGGCGGGGTTGTCCGGCCCAAAGGCCATGCCGTGGATGCGGATGATCGAATAGGCGCCGACCTTGGTCATGATCGCAAACAGCGCCGCCACCGGTGCCGGCGCATTGGCATAGGTTGCGGGCAGCCAGAAATGGAGCGGCACCAACGCCGCCTTGACCCCGAAAACGATCAACAGCAGCATCGCGGCCACACGGATCAGACCACTGTCATCGGCGCCGCTTTGCTGCACCTTGACCACCAGATCGGCGATGTTCAGCGTGCCGGTCGCGGCGTACAGCGTGCCAAGCGCAAACAGGAACAAGGTCGATCCGACAAGGTTCATCACCACGTATTGCAGGCCTGCTTGCAGCCGAACCTTGCCGCCCGCATGAACCATCAGCCCGTATGACGCGATCAGCAGAACCTCGAAAAAGACGAACAGGTTAAAGGCATCCCCGGTCAGGAATGCACCGCAGATGCCCATCAGCTGAAACTGGAACAGCGCATGAAAGTGCCGCCCCCTGGTGTCCCATCCGGTGGCCATCGCATGCAGCAGCGCTATAACCGCCAGCAGCGCCGTCAGCAGCACCATCAGCGCCGACAGCCGGTCCAGCACCAAAACGATGCCGAAGGGCGCAGGCCAGTTGCCCAGATAATAGACATGCGTGCCGCCATCGGCGGCCAGAACCGTCAGGCCAACGGCGATTGCCAGCAAGGCGATGGTCCCGGCGCTCGACGCGGCGCGGGCCACGACGATATCGTGGCGCATCACGAAGGCAATCAGCGGCGCCAGCAGCGCCGGCAAGATCACAGGGGCGATGATCCAGTGGTTCATGCGTCCCGCTCCTTCGATTCGAAGCTGAATTTGAGGCCGTCGGTGCCGGGGTCTTGCGCATCCGCCGCGGCAGCGGTGTGGCCGCGCTGGTCCGGGGCGTCCATGTCGATCCTGTCATCGCCCGCCTCGAGATAGGCACCAAGGGCAAACATCACCAGCACGGCGGTCATGCCAAAGCTGATCACGATGGCCGTCAGCACCAGCGCCTGTGGCAGCGGGTCGGTGTAGGCGGCGAAATCGGTGACCGTGTAGCCATCCAGAACCGGCGGCTTGTTCACGGCCAGACGCCCTGTCGAGAACAAGAAGATGTTCACCGCGTAAGACAGCAGCGCCAGCCCGAGGATCACCGCAAAGGCCCGCAGCCGCAAGATCAGGTAAACGCCGCCGGCTGTCAGGGCGCCAATGGCACTTGCCACAAGTATCTCCATCTCAGGCCCCCTTTCCCGGTGCAGACGGCGCGCGCACGGCGCTGCTCGGGTCGTATTCCATCGGCTCGTTGTTGACGGTTTCGCCGGCATGACGGGCCAGCCGCGACAGGCTGTAGAGCATCAGCATCACAGCCCCCAGCACGCACAAAAAGACCCCCAGATCGAACAGCAATGCGGTGGCCAGTTCGAATTTCTCGATCGGCGGAATTTCGAAATACCCGAAGTTCGACGTCAAGAAAGGCCGCCCCGCCAGCCACGAACCCACCCCCGTCAGACCGGCGATCACCACGCCGAAGCCGATCAGCGCGTGATATTCGAATTTTTGCCGACGGGTGGTCCATGCAAAGCCGCTGGCCATGTATTGCATCAGCAGCGCGATCGAAAAGATCAGCCCGGCCACGAAACCGCCGCCCGGTTGATTGTGCCCGCGCAAGAAGATGTAGACACCCACCATCAACGCGATGGGCAGCATCACCCGTGTTGCGACCACCATCATCAGCGGATGGCGGTCGCGCGACCGATCAAGGCCGAAATCGGCATTGCGCAGCTTGCGCCCCGCCGGCCCGTTCAGCAGCGCCTCCATCAGCGCGTAGATGCACAGGCCCGCGATCCCCAGCACGATGATTTCGCCGTAGGTGTCATAACCGCGAAAATCCACGAGGATCACGTTGACCACGTTGGTGCCGCCCCCGCCCGACTTGGAATTGGCAAGGTGGAAATTGGAAATCGTCGAAAAATCCCGCATCATGAAGCCGAAAGCCAAAGCCGCCACGGCGACCCCGGCGATCACGGCCAGTGCGGCATCGCTTGCACGCCGACCCGCACCGCTTTCGACCGGCGTCTGCTTCGGCAGGAAATGCAGCGCCAGAAGCAGCAACAAGATGGTCACCGTCTCAACCGAAATCTGGGTCAGGGCCAGGTCCGGCGCCGACAGGTAGACGAACCCGACCGAGATCATCAGCCCGATCACCCCGATGACCACCAGCGCGCGAAAGCGCACCCGGTGGTGGATCACGACCATGGCCACCGCCGCCATCAACAGCACCCAGCCGATGAAAACCACGGGTGGGATCGGGGTCAGGTCGCGGGTCGCAGGGCCCATTGCGCCGCCGGCAAAGGCGATGACGCCCAGCGCAACGGTCACCAGGACAAAGATCGCCAGATAGCGGCTGATTGCGCCGTGATGCAGCGCGGTGGTCATGGCGCGCATGATGTCCACGGTCGCGGCGATCAACCTGTCGAAAATCGCTTTGGCTTCCGGGCGGGGCATCGCGATCCAGACCCGGTCCAGATGCCGGTGCAAAACCAGCAAGATCACCCCGCCAATGATCGCCGCGATCGACATCAACAGCGCCGTGTTCACCCCGTGCCAGATCTTGAGGTAGAATGACAGATCCTGCCCGGTGACCGCTTCGGCGGCCATCTTGACGACCGGTGTGGCAAGGAACGGGGCCACCCCGATGGCGATCACGAAGACGCACAAAAAGGCAGGCGCGGCCCACATCCCGAACGCGGGGTCATGGGGCTTGGCCGGGTAATCGTCGCGCACCGGGCCGGCAAAGACATGAACGATGAAGCGCAGGCTGTAGGCGACAGAGAACAGCGCCCCCAAGGTCGCCAGCGCCCCGACGATCCATGGATTTTCATACCAAGTCGTGTGCGCCGCTTCGTGCAGCATGGCCTCTTTCGACAAGAAGCCGTTGAACAGCGGAAAGCCCGCCATCGACAGCGCCGCAACCGTGCCGATCACCGCCGTGATGGGCATCAGCTTGGCCAGACCGCCCAGGCGCTTGATGTCGCGCGTTCCCGTTTCATGGTCGACGATGCCCGCCGTCATGAAGAGCGCGGCCTTGAAGGTCAGGTGATTGATGATGTGAAAGACCGCCGCGATCGCGGCCTCTGGGGTGCCAAAGCCCAACAACATGGTCAGAAGGCCAAGATGGGACACCGTGGAAAAGGCCAAAAGCGCCTTCAGGTCATCCTTGAACAGCGCGATCACGGCGCCCATCACCATGGTGATCAGGCCCACGCTGGCCACGATGTAGAACCACAGATCGGTGCCCGCCAGCGCCGGCCACATGCGCGCCATCAGAAACACACCCGCCTTCACCATGGTCGCGGAATGCAGGTAGGCCGACACCGGCGTCGGGGCGGCCATGGCATGGGGCAACCAGAAGTGGAACGGGAACTGCGCGGATTTGGTAAAGGCGCCCAGCAAGATCAAGATCAGCGCGGGGGCATACCATTCGCTCGACTTGATCTGGTCGCCCGCGGCCAGGATATCGGTCAGATTGTAGCTGCCGACGATCTGGCCAAGGATCAGCATGCCGCCGATCATGGCCAGGCCGCCCGCGCCGGTCACGGTCAAGGCCATGCGGGCGCCTTGGCGGCCCTCGGGCAGGTGTTTCCAATAGCCGATCAAAAGAAACGACGACAGCGACGTCAGTTCCCAGAAAATCAGCAAAAGCAATATGTTGTCGGACAAGACGATGCCCAGCATCGCGCCCTGAAACAGCAGCAAGTAGGTGTAGAACTGACCCATCGGGTCCTTGCCGGACAGGTAGAAGCGCGCATACAGCGTGATCAGCAGCCCCACCCCGAGGATCATGCCGGCAAACAGCAAGCCCAACCCGTCCAGGAAAAATGCCGCAGAAAGCCCCAGCTGCGGCAGCCATTGGATTTCGGCGCGGTAGACCGTGCCCTCCATCACCCCCGGGGCCAAGGTTGCCAACATCACCAAAGCCAGAACCGTGGGAATGGCGGTAAAGCTGGCACAGGCATTGCGCCCGGCGCGAATCATCAGGCCCGGGACCAGCGCGCCCAGGAATGGCAACATCGCGATGATCGGTAACAGGCTGTTTTCAGAAAACATGCGCGGCTCCGCTGGGTCGGTTTTGGTGGGTTGTCACAGATGCGCGCCTGGGGTGCGGCGCGGGTCTCTAGCGGTCAGCGCGGCGCGGGAGGCCGCGGGAACTGGGCGTTCAAGCCCGCGGGCGGTGCGCCCCACTCCGATCCGGTTCCCCGCCTGTGAAGCTGCGGAAAAGCTGTGGAGGTCGCCGTTTACAGTCTCTTGCCCTTTCGGTCACCGCTGTCACGGCCCACCCCCCTGATTTCCGGGCGCGACGACGCCCTGCTTTGTGCGACAGGCCCCAGTTGGGCCCGCTTCCGGATGGAAGATTGCCCGACAAGGTCATCAGTTCAAGGGCTTTCGGCCCAAGTCTCGGTCAAGATTGCGGAATTTCATCGGCTTGGCATGCAAAAGTCACGCATGCCTTCCTATCTGCGCAAGCCTGCAACCTGTGCGTGTGTCTTGTGGGCCACCCCGACGGGTCAGGTTTGCAAGAACGCATGTGCGCCGCTCGGCGCAATGGCGACGGCCGACAGCCGACCGGTCGACCAGGCCCCGGTGTCAAGCCCGATCCGCCCATCCGACAGGTTCGGGCTGCCCTGAACCACATGGCCATGGGCGACCCAGGCTTCGTCTTGGCGCAGGGTCGTGTCGAATTCGGGATGCCCCCACAACAGCACGCGGGCGGTTTGTTCGGTCATCGGGCGCAACGGATCGGCCCCGGCATGAACCGCCCAAAGATTGCCCGATCGCCATTGCAGCGGCCGATCGGCCAGCCAGCCGCAGCGCGCTTCGCCCAGAACCTCGGCCAGGGTCAGGGCGGCATCGGCCCAAGTTTCGGGGGCGGCACCTTGGTCCAGCCCCACAGGGTCCAACCCGAAACTGGCCAGCGTCGCGGCCCCCCCTTCGCGCAGCCAGCGTGGACCGCGCGCCGCGGGATCAAGCAAGAAATCCAGCATCATCCGTTCGTGATTGCCCATCAGGCAGGTGACATTGTCGGGGAAGGCCTCGGTCAGTTCCTGCAGCCGGGCCAGAACCGCTGCGCTGTCCGGCCCGTGATCGATGTAATCGCCCACGAACACCAACTGCGGGTCCTTGGCACCGGTGCCGCCGATATGGGCATCGATCAGCGCCAGCATCTGTTCCAGCAGATCGACGCGCCCATGGATGTCACCCACGATGTAGCACGCCACCGACGGGCGCGGCAGATCGGGTTCGATTGCCGCCGCGGTGCCGCGGTCGGTTGCCGGGGTCGGGCCCGGGAAAAGGGAACGAAGATAACGCAGCATGATGGCCCCGAGGTGGCGCTTGTGCGCGCGCTTGGCAAGCGCAATCGCATGGAATTTCCGCCGATCAGTCGCGCGCGCGCAACACCCGCGCCGGGCGGGCGGCCAAGGGACGCCAGGCAAAGGCCAGGCCCGCGATCAGCGTGCTCACGGCCCCGCCGAGGATGATCGCGATGGCGGAAACCGGCTCGAAGCGATAGCTCGTGTCCATCACGAAGGTCATCACCGCCCAGCCCCCCAGCCCGCCGGCCAGAATTGCCACCGCCCCCGCCGCGGCCCCCATGATGGCCGCGCGCAGGGCAAAACTGGCCAGGATCAGCCCGCGCGATGCCCCCAAGGTTTTCAAAATGGCCGCTTCGAACACGCGCCCGCGCTCGCCCGCCGCCGCCGCGCCGATCAGAACGATGAAGCCCGTCACCAAGGTGGCGGCCGCCCCGTAAGACGTCGCCGCCGCCAGGCTGCGCAGGGCGGCGGCGACCTGATCGATCGCGTCGCGCACGCGGATGGCGGTGATGTTCGGGGCTTGGCCGGCCACATCGCGCAGGATCTGGGCTTCGGCCGCCGCATCGGCATAGACGGTGGCGATGTGGGTGTGCGGCGCACCGGCCAGCGCATTGGCCGACAGCGTCAGCACAAAGCCGATGCCTGCGTTTTCAAATCGCACCTCGCGCAGCGCGGCGATTTCGGCCTCGATGTCGCGCCCAAGGATGTTGACCGTGATCGTGTCGCCGATCGCTAGCCCGATTTCGGCGGCTTCTTCGGCGGCAAAGGCGGCCAGCGGGGGACCCGCGTAATCATCGGGCCACCATGCCCCCGCGACGATTTCCGCAGCCGGCGGGGCCGTGGTGGTGTAGGTCACGCCGCGATCGCCCCGGATCACCCAGTGATCGCCCGCCACCTCTTGGGCGCGCTGTCCGTTGATGCGGGTGATGATGCCGCGCAGCATCGGTGCGGTGTCGACCCGGCTGACTGCGGGGTCGGTGTGCACCCGGTCCAGAAAACCCTGCAACTGGTCAGGCTGGATATCGACGAAGAAATAGGATGGCGCGACGGTCGGCAGATCGCGTTGGATGGCGCCACGCAAGTTGGTGTCGATCTGGCCCACCGCGGCCAGCACAGCCAGCCCAAGACCCAGCGACAAGACCACGCGCGTCGCCTCGGATCCGGGGCCGCCGACCGAACCCAGCGCCATCCGCAGCGCCGTGTGACCGCGCAAAACGCCCGCCCGTGCCAGCCGCCGGGACATCGCGCGGATGGCGCGCGCGGCCAAGGCCAACACCAACAGCGCCCCCAGAATGCCCCCCGCGGTGCCCAGCGCCAGGGTTTCGATGCCCGAAAGCCATGTCGCAAGGCCGATCAGACCAGCGGTCAACCCCGCGATCACCGCCCACCAGATGGGCCGCGGCCGGCCCCGCGCATCGCCGGCCGCATCGCGGTACAGCGCGGCCGCGCGCAGCTGTTCGGTGCGCGCCAGTGGCCAAAGCGTAAAGATCAGCGCCGTCAGCGCCCCGTAAAGCGCCGCTTCGGCCAAGGGCGCCGGATAGACGGCAAAGGCGATGGGTATGGGCAGCTGTGCCGCGATCAGCGGTGCGAACATCAGCGGCAAGCCTGCCCCAAGCCCCAGCCCCAGCGCCAACCCCAACAGCGTCAAAAGCCCCACCTGCAGGAAATAGGCGGCAAAGATCGTGCGCCCCTCGGCCCCCAGCGTCTTGAGCGTGGCGATGGTTTCGACCTTGCTTTCCAGATAGGCGCGCACGGCAGCCGACACGCCAACCCCGCCCACCGCGAGCCCCGCCAACCCCACCAACACCAAAAAGGCACCGATGCGGTCGACAAAGACCTGCACACCCGGCGCGCCGTTGCGGCTGTCGCGCCAGCGCAGGCCGGTGTCTTCGAAGCGGGCGCGGGCTTCGGCGGACAGCGCGGCCAGATCGGCGCCCACCGGCAGTGCCAACCGATACTGGCTGTCATACAGCGTGCCCGGCGCAAGCAGCCCCGAACCGGCCAGCCCCGCCAGCGTCACGATGGTGCGCGGACCAAGTCCGAAGCCCCCCGATGCGCCATCGGGTTCTTCCACCAGCACGGCGCGCAATTCGAATTCTTGCGTGCCCAGCCGGAACCGATCGCCGACCGCAAGCGCCAACCGGTCCATCAAGATCCGGTCCATCACCGCGCCGGGGCGGTCGCGGATGGCCAAGGCATCATCAAGCGTGATGGGGGGATCGAGCCCCACGCTGCCATAGAGCGGATAGGCCCCGTCAACGCCGCGCACCTGCGTCAGGCCGCGCTCCGGCCCCGACGGGCGGTCGACCACCACCATGGACCGGAAATCCACCGTTTCCGAAACGCGCTGCGCGATCGCGTCCATAAAGGCGCGTTCCGCGTCATCGGCAAAACGATAGGTAAAGCTCATCTCGGCATCGCCGCCCAGAATCCGCGCCCCTTCGCGCGACAGGCCCGCCTCGATCGCGGCGCGCACCGATCCGATGGCGGCAATCGCGGCCACGCCCAGGGCCAGACAGGCCAGAAAGATCCGAAACCCCTTGAGCCCGCCCCGCAATTCGCGCTGCGCGATGCGCCACGCCACGGTCATTCGGCCGCATCCCGCAAGACGGCGCCGTCGATGCGCCCATCGCGCAACCGGATGTCGCGGTCACAGCGGGCGGCCAATTCGGGTGCATGGGTCACCAGCACCAGCGTTGATCCGTACCGGTCGCGCAGGCCAAACAGCAGCGCGATGATCGCCTGGCCATTGGCCCCGTCCAGATTGCCGGTTGGCTCGTCAGCCAAAAGGATCCGCGGCCGGGGGGCTGCCGCGCGCGCCAGTGCCACGCGCTGCTGTTCGCCGCCCGACATCTGGCTGGGATAATGATGTGCGCGATGTGCCAGCCCCACCGCGTCCAGTTCCGCGGCGGCCCGCGCGAAAGCATCGCGGTGGCCCGCCAATTCCAGGGGGGTTGCCACGTTTTCCAGCGCCGTCATCGTCGGGATCAGATGAAAGGATTGAAACACCACCCCCATGGTGTCGCGGCGAAACCGGGCAAGCTGGTCTTCGTTCATCGCCGTCAGGTCCTGGCCCAGTGCCGTGACCGTGCCGCCGGTGGCCCGTTCCAGCCCGCCCATCAGCATCAGAAGCGATGATTTGCCCGACCCCGATGGCCCGGTCAGCGCCACGGTTTCACCGGCATGGATATCCAGCGTGATCCCATGCAAGATATCGACACGCCCTGCATTGCCATCGAGCGACAACCGGGCATCGACAAGGGACAAGACGGGATTGGCCATGACGGAACGCCTCGGTTTGCTTTGTTTCATGGCATATGGGGTCTTGCGCCGGGCGGGCAAGGCGTTGGCCCTTGTGGTGGTGGTGGCGTTGGCAAGCCCCGCCGCGGCCCAGACCATCACCATCGCGGCCTTGGGCGACAGCCTGACTCAAGGCTATGGTCTTGCGGTAGAGGACGGTTTTGTGCCCCAGCTTCAGGATTGGCTGACCGCGCGCGGCCATGATGTCACCCTGATCAACGCCGGTGTGTCGGGCGATACCACGGCGGGGGGGCTGGCCCGGATCGGCTGGACGCTCAGCGCGGATGTCGATGCGCTGATCGTGGCCTTGGGGGGCAACGACCTGCTGCGCGGCCTGCCACCCGAGACGAGCCGCGCCAATCTTGATGGGATCTTGCAGGCAGCCGGCAGCGCGGATGTGCCGGTGTTGCTGGTCGGCTTCGAAGCGCCCGGCAATTACGGCCCTGAATTCAAGGCGGCGTTCGACGCGATCTATCCCGAACTTGCCGCAGATTATGGCGTGCTTCATGCCGACAGCTTTCTGGGCCCGCTGACCGACGCGGCCGCCGCAGATCCACGCGCCGCGCTGGCGCGCTACATGCAAGCCGATGGCATCCACCCCAATGCCACTGGTGTCGCGCGCATCGTCGAGGCGCTGGGCCCGTTGGTGGAACAGCTTATCGCCGAGGTGCCGCGATCGTGATCGCGGTGCGCGCCGCCGCACACAGATCGCCCAGCACGCGGGGGGGCGGGGCGTCGGTGATCCAGCGATCCAGATCGCGCAGGTTTGCGATGCGCACCGGTGCTGCGCGCGCCAGCTTGCCCGCATCGGCCACCAGAAACGCTGCGCGCGCCTGTGACAGGATGGCGCGCGCCACCCGCACCTCATCCGGGTCGAAATCCAGGATGTCGCCGGCCTGATCCAGCGCCGAGCCACCGATCACGGCAAAATCGACCTTGAATTGCCGGATGGTTTCAACCGCCATGTCCCCTGTCAGCCCGCCATCGGCGCGACGCAGCCGCCCCCCCGTCACGATCACCTCGGCGGTGGGATGGGCGCCCATGATCTGGGCCACATTCAGGTTGTTGGTCACCACCATCAGGTTCGGCGTGTCGATCAGCGCGCGGGCGACGGCTTCGGTCGTGGTGCCGATGTTCAGAAACAGCGATGCACCGGGCGGGATCAGCGCCGCGGTGGCCCGTCCGATGGCGTCCTTGCCATCGGCCGACAGGCGGCGGCGTTCGGCATAGGCGATATTGGCGACCCCCGAGGGCAGCATCGCCCCCCCATGCGTGCGCGCCAAAAGCCCGGCATCGCACAGTTCGCCCAAGTCCCGGCGGATCGTCTGCACGGTCACGTCAAATTGCACGGCCAGATCATCGACGCTGACCCGGCCGGTCTGACGGGCCAGATCGAGAATGTCGGCTTGGCGAGGGTTCGGGCGCATGATCCCTGCATAACGAAAAAAAACGAACATGAAAATTGACAAAACGAACAGCGGGTGAGAATGGAGTTCCGCGTTTCCCATCCCGCCGGCAAAGGATCGTCCATGGCCGCGCAGTACGATTTGTTCATCATCGGTGGCGGCATCAACGGCTGCGGCATAGCCCGTGATGCCGCTGGGCGGGGCCTGTCGGTCTGCCTGGCCGAAATGGGTGATCTGGGGGGGGCCACGTCCTCGGCATCGACCAAGCTGTTTCACGGTGGCCTG
Organism: Pseudomonadota bacterium; assembly: GCA_041163945.1. Lineage (GTDB taxonomy): Bacteria > Pseudomonadota > Alphaproteobacteria > Rhodobacterales > Rhodobacteraceae > Roseicyclus. The sequence goes on along the minus strand of JBEAQJ010000177.1, from coordinate 283 downwards.
CGCTATCTGGAATTTTTCGAATTCTCGTTGGTTCGCCACGCACTGGCCGAACGCGAGGTGTTGTTGGCGGCGATGCCCCACATCAGCTGGCCCTTGCGATTCGTGTTGCCGCTGTCGCCAGACATGCGCTTTGACGCCGACACGCCCACATCCCGGCTATTGGGCGCGGTGATGCCATGGTTGCGCGGGCGCAGGCCCGATTGGCTGATCCGGTTGGGCCTGTTTCTCTACGACCACCTGGGCGGGCGCAGAATCCTGCCGGGCACCCGCACCCTGCACTTGA
>JBEAQJ010000176.1:0-7004 GCA_041163945.1 Pseudomonadota bacterium | reverse complement strand
CTGACACCAAACGGCATCTGCCCAGACTGTGGATTGCATTCACCACGACGTCACGGCTGGCGGCGTCGACGGCTGCAGGATTATCCCGCGCATGGAGACGAGGTAACGGTTGATCTCGCGGGCGGATGCGGGGTTGAAGCCGCATCTCGTCAAGGGGTTCAAGGTCTCGAACGACCCGCTGTTCGAGGAGAAGGTCACGGATATCGTCGGGCTCTACCTCGACCCGCCGGATCGCGCCGTGGTGCTGTGCGTCGATGAAAAGTCGCAGATTCAGGCTCTCGACCGGACCCAACCGGGTCTGCCGCTGAAGAAGGGCCGGGCCGCGACCATGACCCACGACTACAAGCGCCATGGCACGACCACACTTTTTGCCGCGCTCGATGTGAAATCGGGCAAGGTCATCGGCGAGTGCATGCCTCGCCATCGTGCCAAGGAGTTCCTGAAATTCCTGCGCCAGATCGACAAGGCCGTGCCCGCGCGGCGAGATGTGCATCTGGTGCTCGACAATTACGCCACCCACAAGACGCCCGAGGTAAAGGCATGGCTGGACAAGCACCCGCGCTTCAAGCTGCACTTCACGCCCACCAGCGCCTCATGGCTGAATCTGGTCGAACGGTTCTTTGCCGAGATCACCACACGGCGCATCCGCCGTGGCAGCTATTCCAGCGTCGATGACCTCGAGACCGCGATCTACGACTATCTCGCCCGCCACAACGAGAAGCCGAAGCCGTTCAGGTGGACCAAGAGCGCAGAGGATATCCTCGCCCGAGAACGCCGAGCGCTCGACGCACTGGATGAAATCAGGGGAAACAGGTAGGAAGTGTCAGACTCGGAACACTAGCGTGTGCTGCCCTTGTTGGGTGTCGGCCTCGATTAATGTGATCGGATGATGCAGATCTGATCGAAGCGAAACATAGTTTCGAAAAGACAAAATTCGACGCTTGTGAACGTGATCGGCTCGAGCCGAGCCAAGTGGCGCGCAAAGAGATCCCCAGACAGGGAAATGAGCGCATCCGCTTCTTCGGCTGGCAGAAATCGCAGCATATAGGCTAGCGAAATGTGGAAACGGTAGGTTTCGTGGTCGTCTCTGGCCAGGCCGGTCAGGTCGCGCAGCCTGTCCCGCAGCTGCTGCAGGCGGGCTTCATCGGCGGTACCGGCGGGCTCCATCGAGATGCTGTTGGGGCCATTGACCCCGCTTGCTCTCACCCGCAATGGCTCATCGAGCCGAAAGCCTGACAGCCGTTCGCGAAAGATATCGGTGATGTCTTCGAAACCGGCATCCTTGCGAACGCCCGCAGGCCATCCGTCGACGCCGAGCGGCGCCCCGCTGATCCCGCAGAACACTGTCATGTGAAAACTCTCGCGCGGCAGAAACACCATTCTGTTGGCAAAGGGGGATCCAATCAGCCCGTCCTGAACGGCGCAGAGCCCTGCGAAAAGAGGCGAGTTCGTCGGAACGTGGCACAGGAACGTGTTTCCGGGATGGCGAAGCACATCGCCATCTGGCGTGAACTTGCCGCCCTCTCCTGGGGCGGTAATGGACTGGGGCGCAGTGGGCCCGGACAGACCGGTCAGCCGGGCGAGAACCTCGTCGCGGTCGATGCGCGGATTGGGCCTGCTGAGGTGGGTCATGTATCGGTGCTCATTTTTTATCGTTGCTGAATGTTGGGAAAGGGCGGCGGCAGGATCAGCCCGCCGCCGCCCTAGATAGCGATTATCTTTCGAGGATGACAGCGTCGATGAAGGCTTCTTCGACTGCGCCACGGAACGGCTGGGCGCCCCAGACGGTCGAGAAGGCCCGCTGTTCGTTGGGGACCAGCGCGGCACTGTCGTCAGCCGCGGTGTTCATTGGTGCCGTGCCGAAGGTACTGTTGAACATGGTCTGCGTCTCGGAAGAGGTCAGCCAGTTCATGAACACCAGAGCCGCCGCCGGGTGCGGCGCGTTCAGCGGGATCGCCACCCCATTGCCGCCGCCGTTCATACCCATTTCGGGGATGTAGAAGGCGATGTCACCGCGCACTTCGCCCCGTTTCTGCAGGCCTGCAAGGTGATCTTCCCAGGCCGGAACCATCCACAGCTCGCCATCGGACACACGGATGATGCTGTCGGCGTTGCCCGCGGTTATCACGTAGTGCTCGGCGTTTTCGTTGAACATGTCGAAGCCCGGTTCCAGCGCCGCGATCCGCGCCTCGGTGACTTCCCCATCCGAGAAATCGACCCCGGTCATGGCGCGCAGCATGTTCTGGTAGAAGGACGGGCCTGAACCGCCGTTTTCGTAGTTGAAACCGAAGCGGTCCGGGTTCGCCTGCCAGAAGGCGGCGAAGTCTTCCGGCGTTTGCGGCAAACTCTCAGCATCGACATGGGCCGGGTCATAGGCAATGCCGCTCTGGTTGCCCCAGAAGGCGAGCACGTGGTCGCCACCATCGACACCGGCCAGGTCGCTGACGCGCCCTGCATCCTCGGGCAGAATGGTCATCGGCATGAACAGCTCGTCCAGCGTCACATTGGCGAAGCTGTCATAGCCCCAGGCGAACACGTCGATATCGCCGGTTTCGCGATCACGCTCTGCCAGCAGTTTGTCGGCGTTGCCGGCGTTCGTGCCCTCGGGGATGGTAACGTCAATCCCGTATTCCTCTTCGAAGGCCTGCGCGGCGCGGCGCAGGTCGTCTTGCAGGTACCAGACATACCAGGTCAGTTCCCCTTCCTGCTGGGCCTGGGCAACGATCTCGTCCCAGGACATGGCCGACAGGTCCTGGGCATTCGACGTGGCGGTGCTCAACGCGAGCACGGCCGTAGTAGTGAAGATGGATTTCAGCATGTGGTTCTCCCTTGCATGTTGGTGGGTATCCCCGTCATCCCTTGCCAGAAGCGAGCGTCGGGTTGGCGGATTTGAGCAGTCGTTCCAGGATCAGCATGAGGATCACGTTCGGGACGACGAGGATCAGTGACAGCACCGCGGCATTGGGACGGACGTAGTCCTGGCCAAGGGCCGAAAACAGCAGCGTCGGGATCGTCACCACATCCGGGCTGCCGAGGATGAACGCGATCGCGAATTCCTCGATGGACTGGATGAATACGATCAGCAGCGTCGCGAAGATGCCGGGGCGCAGCGCGGGCAGGAAGGCGACCCGGAACCGCGCCAGCGGCGAGGCCCCCAAGTCGCGGGCTGCGTCGATATGATCCTGGCGAACCTGTTCGAAGCTGACGGTCATGATGCGGATCGCATAGGGCAGTGCCAGAACTGCATGCGCGAAGAGGATCGCGCCGAACCGCCACGTGTGCAGGCCAAGTTGGAAAAGAAGTGATGTGAAGAAGATCGCGGTGACAAAGCCCGGCACTACCAGAGGCAGCAGACACAAGAGCTTGGCCAGCTCCCGGCCCGGAAACGCGATGCGGCCGAGTGCATAGGCTGTGGGGGTTGCCAGTGCCAGCGACAGAAGTGCGGCCAGTGGGGCAAGGGTGTAGGAGGTCGCCATCGCGACCTGAAGCGACGAGTTCTCCCACATGTCACGCCAGCGCCAGAAGGACATGGCGGGGGGCAGGAGGCGATCGGCGGTCCAGGGTTCGGAAGGATCGACGAGAGACCACAGGATCGCCATGCCGAAGGGGATGGCCAGCCAGATGGTGCAGATCGCCAGCAGAAGGATCAGCAGGGCCTTATTCAGCTGTTCGCGCGTCATCTGGACCGACCTTCCATCACGAGACGTGCCAGGAAGGCGAGGGCGTAGGCCCCCAGCAAGGCCAGCCCCATCAATGTGACCCCGACGACCGCCGCCGAATGCCAGTCACCCCTGTCTTTGAAGAACACCATGAGCTGCGACATGGATTGCCGGTTGGTTGGACCCGCGATGACCTGAAAACTGAAATCGGCCATCGCCCCGATGAAGATGATCACCATCGCCGCCTGCATCGCGGAAATCGACAGGGGCGCGATCACCTTGCGGAATCGATCCCAGGCCCCCGCGCCCAGATCGCGCGCCGCGTCCAGCACATCGTCGGAAATCCCTTGCACCGCCCCAGTCAGCAGCAGCAGGGCGAAAGGCATGTTCTTCCAGATCTGCAGGATCAGGACGCCGACGGCGTTGCTGTCGTTCTGCATGCGGCGCGGCTCGTCCCAAAGGCCAAGCGCCTGCATCGCCTGGTTCAGGATGCCGTGATAGGCGATGACATTGATGAACAGGAAGGCCGCGACCAGCCCGTGTACCAGCATCGGCGCCTTTAAGATCGCGCTGATCGTCATCGAGCCGGTGAAGGGTTTGCGCAGCCAGATCGCCAGCGGATAGGCTAGCGCAACCGACAGGATCGCGCTGACGGTGCCGACGTAGAAAGAGTAGCGGACCGAACGGGCGAAAACGCGCCGGTCGGTCACTTCAGCCCAGTATTGCAGAGTAAACTGGTCCTCACCATTCAACCCGTAGAGCCCAAAGCTCTGTGCGATCGCGATCCAGACCACGGTGCCGATCAGCCCGAGGATCAACCCGAGCCCCGGAAAGAGCAGCAGGACAATCGTCAGCCATCGGCACAGGGTCATGGCCTGTCCTCCAGCAGCCGGATGCGGTCAGGTGGAACATGGACGCGGATCACGTCGCCATCGCGGGCGGTGGTCTCAAGCGCCTGCACGCGAAACTCGCCATTGCCAGCGGCGCAGGCGAGATCGGTGAAATGGCCCTGGAAGGCCCGGTTCAGGACGCGAGCCTCGATCCCGGTTTCCCCGATGACGGCATGTTCCGGGCGCCAGCACAGAGCGACTTCCTTGCTTTGCGGCGTGCCGTTGAAGGCGCACGTGAAGATGCCCGCAGGGGTTTCGATCTTCCAGCGGCCGGGGCTGTCCTCGCCAAGGACCTGCCCCGTAAAAACATTTGAATTTCCGATGAAATCGGCGGCAAAGCGCGTTCGGGGACGGTGATAAAGGGTTTCCGGCGTGTCCACCTGCTCGATCCGGCCACCGTTCAGCAGGACGACCCGGTCGGACATGGCCAGCGCTTCGGACTGGTCATGGGTGACATAGATCGCCGTGAGTCCGTAGTCGCGTTGGATGCGGCGGATCTCGATCCGCACCTGGTCGCGCAGCTTGGCGTCGAGATTGGACAGGGGTTCGTCAAACAGGATGACCTTGGGCCGCATCACAAGCGCGCGGCCTAGGGACACCCGCTGCTGTTGACCGCCCGAAAGCTGGTTGGGCAGCTTGTCCATCTGCGCCGCAAGGTCCAGTTTCTGCGAAACATCATTCACCCGCTCGTCCCGGTGGGGTCGGGAAATCTTCTTCTGGCGTAGCCCGAATTCGAGGTTCTGGCGCACGGTCAGATGTGGGAAGAGGGCGTAGGATTGGAAGCAAAGGGCGGTGTCGCGCCGCTCGGGAGGGATCGCGGTGACGTCACTGCCCTCGATGAAAATCTTGCCCTTGGTCGGCTCTAGAAAGCCCGAAATTACTTTCAGAAGCGTGGTCTTGCCACATCCAGAGGGGCCAAGCAGCGTCACGAATTCACCGGGGGCGACGTCGAGGTCGATATCCGACAGGGCCGTGAAGCCGTCGAACATCTTAGTCAATCCCTGGATCCGGATTGCGGTCATGCGGACCTCCCCTCCTACGAGTCGGCACATTTTTACCCAGTGTATGTGAAATTAATATGACCTGTTAAGTGTAATTTTCCTTGCGACGGGGCGTGTGAGGGTTGATTTTACCTAAAAGCACCCTGGCCGCACTTGGATCATGACCATCGAAGCCCGTTCATTCTCAGCCATTAGCCTTAGTGAAAGCGAGCGCACCCTCCTGTCTGCGCTGTTTCGACAGGGGCCGCTGCCGCGTTCGGATCTCAGCGATCTGACGCCGCTGTCGCAGCAGTCGGTTCACAGATTGCTTGAAAAACTGTCCGAGCAGGGGTTAGTGCGGTTCGGCGATCCGCAGATCCGTGGCCGCGGCAAACCCAGCCCGACCGTGTGGCTCGATCCGTTGCGTTATGCCTCACTTGGTGTATCGATCACGACGGAGCGCGTTGGCCTGTGTCTTCTGGATCTCGCGGGGCAGCCCCTCAGCGAGGTTGTTATCGATGCAAAGCCGGGCAATCCCGAAGCCGTAATGGACCGGCTGGACATGCAGTTGGCCTGCTGGAATTCCGATCTGCTGTCTTCCCGCGCCCTGATCGGCATGGGGGTCGGAATGCAGGGCTGGCGGTCGGGACGTAGCGATTCCTTTCAGCCCCCTGAACCCCTGAACCTCTGGCGAGGACTGCCTTTGACCGAGGTATTCGGCAAACGTTTCGATCTGGCGTGTTTTGCCGAGAACAACTCCACCGCGAGCGCCATCGCCGAGCACTATCTGTCCAGCGGAGATGCGTATCAGAGCCTGATCTACCTTTCTTTCGACTACGGCTTTGGCGGGGGCGTTTTCGTCGATGGGCACGCGCTGGTCGGGGAACGCGGAAACGCGGGCGAGCTGTCCACGCTCTTCGCCCCCGAGGAAGCCCGCTCCCGCCCGGCGCTGGAAGAACTGCTGAAACGGCTGCGCGACAAGGGCATGGTCTTCGAAACGGTCTCGGACATGGCGGCCCGGTTCGATCCGGCCTGGCCCGGCGTCGACGACTGGGTGCGCGAGGTGGCGCCGCAGCTGCGGCTGATGATCCGGGCGCTCAAAGCCATCGTAGATCCCGGCGCGATCTGCTTCGGCGGGGAGGCGCCGTCAGAGTTGCGGCAGGCGTTGCTGCGGGCCTGCGAGGGGGCGATGGACGGCCATGGAACACCCAGCCCGGTTCTTCGAGAAAGCCGGATTTCCGGGGATGCCGCCCACATGGGCGCGGCCTTCCTGCCGCTCCATGCAATGGTGTTTGCCGGCCTTTGATTGGCTTGGGGGGGCTCTGTTGCGCAAATCGCGTGAGGGATTCATCTTGTGAATCCAGCGTGGTAGCTGGGATGTATGAGCAGACACACACCCCCGACTTACAAGACCAGGAACTGGCCAGCCTACAATGAAGCGCTTAAGCGCCGGGGCTCGCTGACGATCTGGTTTG
>JBEAQJ010000175.1:0-18091 GCA_041163945.1 Pseudomonadota bacterium | reverse complement strand
CGGTGAGGTACCACCGTTATCGGTCCGAAACGTACAGTTGCAAATGACAACCGTGCTCCGGCAATGGCTCTGGCAGCGTAAGCTGCTCGGGTCGCCGAAACTAAGCCCTTGCGCCTAGCCGCGTAAGGCGGGGTTCGCAGGCACCTGGCAACAGAAGCCTGCACTTTCCCCTTCTACGGCGCCACAGATCTTGCCGCGACTTTCCAGGCAGGGGTCGCGACCAATATTTTTTTCATTTGCAAGTGATCCGAACGCCCCGCCGAAACGTCTAACAAGACAGGCGGCTGTTGGTCGCGCCCAAAGGACACACCATGACGCCGGTCGATTACATCAACTTCACGGTCGCGATCCTGACGATCGTGCTTGGGCTTATGGGATGGCTTGCCCCCCGCTGGACGATGCAACAGCTCGACATGCAGGCGGGGCCATCGAACATGGCCTATACCGAGGTCTCGGCCGCCTCTGGCTGCCTGTTCGTGGGGTTGGGTCTGGGCGCGCTGTTTCTGGACCAGCCTTTGGCCTGGGTCGTGGTGGGGCTGGCCTATGGCGGGGCCGCCGTTGGGCGCGTGACCTCGATTTTCCGTGACAAGGCCGCAAGCCGCCAAAGCTGGACCTTTTTCGGCTGTGAAGCCGGGCTGGCGGCTTGGCTCGTCTTGGCCAATATGGGCCAGCTCTGACAGGGGCCGTGCCGGCCGCGACGCTCGCCTTTCAAATCGAAACGAATCTTCTATGGTGGGCCATCACCTTGGGAACGGTAGACCATGTCTGATCGCCAAAGCTCCATCGCCTATGGTCGCCTGATGCATCGTGCGATGCGCGGCCTGATCCAGCGGGTCCTGGCGGATGTGGCGCGCGATGGGTTGCCCGGTGCGCATCATTTCTTCATCACCTTCGACACGGGCGCCGCGGGCGTGGAGCTGGCCGATTGGCTGCGCGAGCGCTATCCGCAGGAAATGACCATTGTCATCCAGCATTGGTATGACGGGCTGAAAGTGGATGATGACGGGTTTTCCATCATCTTGAATTTCGGCGACAATCCCGAACTCTTGCGCATTCCCTTCGACGCGATCCGAACCTTCGTCGATCCATCGGTGGAATTCGGGCTGAGATTTGAAAGCAGCGATGCGGCCGACGACCGCCCCGACCCCGAGGACGATCCGCCAAAGGGTGGCCACAAACCGGCCGATACCCCCAGCCCCACCCCATCGCACGCCGACGTGGTGCGGCTCGACGCGTTTCGCAAGTCACCGTAACAGGCTTGACCCAACCCTTGGCGCGGCTAGGTGCGGGGGTGAGAGCAATCTGATCATGCAGGGCGCGGTATCGATGTCTTCCAGCGATCTGGCGCTGTTCCTGGGTCAGGTGTTGCGCCGTCCCCACCATGTGGTCGCCCTTGCCCCATCCTCTCCGCGGCTGTGCGCCGAAATGGCCGCACAGCTCGACCCCAGCCGCGGGCCGGTGATCGAATTGGGTGCCGGCACCGGAACCATCACCCAAGCCATCCTTGCGCGTGGCATCGCGCCCCAGTCGCTGCATTGCATCGAGATGAACCCCGAGTTCTGCGCCCGCCTGCGCGCGCGGTTTCCGGGGCTTCACGTCCACCAGATGAGCGCGGCCGATGTCGCCACCCTGCCCGTCGAGGGCGCGCAGGCCGTGATTTCGGGCCTGCCGCTCTTGTCCATGTCGCCCGCACTGCAAGACGATATCTTGCGCGGCAGTTTTTCGCGTCTGGCAAGCGGGGGCCAGTTTGTTCAATTCACCTACGGGCCCAAGCCCCCGGTTCAGCGCACCCTGCGCGAAACGCTGGATCTGGTCTGGCAGGTCAGCGACAAGATCTGGTGGAACCTGCCGCCTGCGCGGGTCTATCGGTTTACCCGCAAAAACCCCTTGGGCTGAGGCACCCCATCGCATTGCGTGCAGCCGATGCTGGCGCTAAACGGCATACGACCGCATACCGGAGACAGGCCCATGACCGCGACCAGAACCGAAACCGACAGCTTCGGCCCGCTTGATGTTCCCGCCGACCGTTACTGGGGCGCGCAAACGCAGCGCTCGATCCAGAATTTTCCCATCGGTTGGGAAAAACAGCCCGTCGCCATCGTGCGCGCACTGGGCGTGATCAAGCGCGCCGCCGCGGAAGAAAACAAGGCCAATGGCAAGATCGACGCGACGCTGGCCGACGCCATGATCCAGGCCGCGCAAGAGGTCATCGACGGCAAGCTCGACGATCATTTTCCGCTGGTCGTCTGGCAGACCGGATCGGGCACGCAGTCGAACATGAACGCCAACGAGGTGATCTCCAACCGGGCGATCGAGATCTTGGGCGGCGTCATCGGGTCGAAAAAGCCCGTGCATCCCAACGATCACTGCAACATGGGCCAATCTTCGAACGATACCTTTCCCACCGCGATGCATATCGCGGCGGCCGTCACCGCCCACCAGATCCTGATCCCCGGATTGGAAAAACTGGCCGCAGGGCTGGAAAGCAAGGCCGCCGCCTTTCACGACATCATCAAGATCGGCCGCACCCACACCCAAGATGCCACGCCCCTGACCCTGGGCCAGGAATTTTCCGGCTATGCCATGCAGATCCGCAATGGCATTGCGCGCATCCAGATGGCGCTGCCCGGTCTTTACGAACTGGCCCAAGGCGGCACGGCGGTGGGAACCGGGCTGAACACCGACAAGGGCTGGGATGTTGCGATCGCGGCCCGCATTGCGGCCATCACCGGGCTTCCCTTTGTCACCGCGCCCAACAAGTTCGAAGCCTTGGCCGCGCATGACGCGATGGTGTTCATGTCGGGCGCGATCAAGACGGTGGCGATGGCCGCCTACAAGATCGCCAATGACATGCGGTTTCTGGGATCGGGCCCGCGTTCAGGCCTGGGCGAGCTGATCTTGCCAGAAAATGAGCCTGGCAGCTCGATCATGCCCGGCAAGGTGAACCCGACACAGGCCGAGGCGATGACGCAGGTCTGTGCCCATATCCTTGGCAATGATGCGGCCATCGCCTTTGCCGGGTCACAGGGGCATTTCGAATTGAACGTCTACAACCCGATGATGGCCTATAACCTGCTGCAATCGATGACGCTTTTGGGAAATGCTGCCGACAGCTTCACCGAACGGATGCTGATGGGCACCGAAGCAAACCGCGACCGCATCGAAAAGCTGATGCGCGAATCGCTGATGCTGGTCACGGCGCTGGCGCCCAGCATCGGCTATGACAAGGCCACCACCGTGGCCAAGACCGCGCACAAGAACGGCACCACGCTCCGGGAAGAGGCGATCCGTCTGGGCTTCGTGGATGGCGAGACCTTTGACCGGGTTGTCCGCCCCGAGCAGATGATCGGCCCATCTTGAGCGGCAAGATCATCAATCTGGCGCGGGTGCGCAAAACGCGGGCGCGCGCCGACAAGCGGCGGCAAGCCGATGCCAATGCGGCCCGGCACGGGCAAACCAAGGCCGAACGCGACGCGGCCGCGCAGGCGGCAGAACGGGCCGCGCGCCACATCGACCAGCATCGGCTGGAGGACAAGGACACATGACCGCCCGCCCGCGCAAACATTCGCTGACCTTGCGCGGCCATCGCACCAGTGTCTCGCTGGAAGAAGAATTTTGGCGCGAACTGCAGCGGCTGGCGCAGGCCGAGAACCGATCCGTCAATGCCCTTGTGGCCGAGATCGATGCCAGCCGCGGTGTTTCATCCGGTCTTGCGGCGGCCATCCGCCTGCATGTGCTCGCCGCCCTCAAGGCCGGGCGTTAAGATCGGGTCACCCCTGCTGGGGCAGGCTTTGGGGATGGACAAGACCGGGCCCCACCGGTCAACCGCGGCCTGTCTGGCCGATGTCTGTCGCCGCGGTTTTCGCGCCATCGAGAATGCGGGCCATGTGATCAGGTTTTGCAACACCGAACCTGTGCGGTTTGCCGCTCAGATAACGCATGGCCCGACCACGCGAATGTGACGCCTTGGCGCGTGACGCGGCCGGCCGGACCCGCTAGAGCAAGTGCCATGTTCGGGATCGATCTTTTTGACGCCAGCCTGCTGCCCGCGATCTTCGTGGCGTTGGTGGCGGGTATTTTGAGTTTTCTCAGCCCCTGCGTGCTGCCCATCGTGCCCCCTTATCTGGCCTATATGGGGGGCATCAGCATGGCCGAAATCACGGGCGCACCGGGCGCGGCGCGGCGCAAGGCCCTGCTGGCGGCCCTGTTTTTCGTTCTGGGGTTGTCGACGGTCTTTGTTTTCCTGGGCTTCACCGCATCGGTGTTCGGCCAGTTCTTCTTGCAAAACCAGGTGCTGCTGGGCCAGGTGGCGGGTGGTATCATCATCTTGTTCGGGCTGCATTTTCTGGGTGTGATCTCGATCCCGATCCTCAACCGCGAGGCGCGGCTGGATGCCGGCGACCGGGGCGGGTCGGCCTTCGGGGCCTATGTGTTGGGGTTGGCCTTTGCCTTCGGCTGGACGCCCTGCATTGGCCCACAGCTCGGCGCGATCTTGTCGCTGGCCGCGACCGAAACCAGCATTGCCAAGGGCACCACGCTGTTGGCGGTCTATGCGGTGGGTCTGGGCATTCCGTTCTTGCTGGCCGCGGCGTTCATCGACCGCGCGATGGGCGTCATGCACCGGATGAAGCGCCACATGAAGACCATCGAACGCATCATGGGCCTGTTGCTGGTGGCCGTGGGCACGGCCCTGATCACGGGCGCATTTTCGGCCTTTTCCTTTTGGCTGCTGGAAAGCTTTCCCGTGCTTGGCCAGTTGGGCTGAAGGCCGCGCCCTACCCGAACAGCACCATCGCCCGCGGGTCCCAGGCCAGCCGCGCGCGCGCGCCAAATTCCAGAACCTTGCGCCCGGGCATGTTGCGCATCGACACGCGCACCGGTGCCGGTGTGCCATCCAGAAGCACATCGTAATAGGTCATGTCGCCGTAATAGACGACCTCGCGCACGGTGCCCGAGGCTTCACGCCCGGCTTCCGCGGTCTGGCCGTCATAAAGCAGGGTCAGGCTTTCGGGCCGCACGCCGATTTCGGCCCCGCCCGCTTTTGCCCCGCCGGGGCATTGCGCGGGGTCCAACTCGGCCGGGCCCAAACCCTGCACATCGACCTGAACCCGCGCACCCGCCGGGTCCGTGACGCGGGCGGGCAGGAAATTCATCATCCCGATGAATTCGGCCACACGGCGCGAATTGGGGCGGCGATACAGGGTTTCGGGATCGGCCAGTTGCGCGATTTCGCCCTCGAACATCACGGCGATGCGGTCCGACATGACCAGCGCCTCTTCCTGGTCATGGGTCACCAGGACAAAGGTGATGCCCACCTCGCGTTGAAGCTTGATCAGTTCGACCTGCATCACCTCGCGCATCTTCTTGTCGAGCGCCGAGAGCGGTTCATCCAGCAACAACACCTTGGGCTTCAGGATCAAGGCCCGCGCCAAGGCCACGCGCTGACGCTGGCCGCCCGACAGGGCATGCGCCGCACGCGCCCCGAATTTGCCAAGCCCGACCATCTCCAACGCCTGACCCACGGCGGCGCGTTTTTCCGCCGTGCTCATCGCCGATTTCCGCAGCCCGAAGCCCACGTTTTCGGCCACGCTCATATGCGGGAAAATGGCGTAGGACTGGAACACCATGTTGGTCGGGCGGCGATTGGGCGGCACGCCTTCCATGTCCTTGCCATCCAGCAGGATCTGACCATCCGAGATGTCTTCGAACCCGGCGATGGCGCGCAACAGCGTGGTCTTGCCGCAGCCCGATGGCCCCAAGAGCGAAAAGAATTCGCCGCGCCCGATCTCGGCGGTAATGCCGCGCAGCGCATGGTAATCGCCGTAGAATTTCTGCACGCCCGACAGCGTGACGATGGGGGTGCGGGTCTGGCTCACAGAAAGCCTCCGGTGTCCTTGAGGCCCGCGCGTTTCAACCCGCGCCGGCGGAATGTTTCGGCAATGATCAGCAAGATGACCGACAGCACCACCAAGATCGTGCCAAGCGCCATCACGACCGGCAGGCGGGCGGGAAAGCGCAGCTGCCCCCAGAGATAGACGGGCAATGTCGGCTCATTTCCCGACAGGAAGAAGGCGATGATGAATTCATCGAGCGAGATGGTGAAACAGATCAGAAGCGATGCGATGATCCCGGGGCTGACCAACGGCAGGGTGATCAACCGAAAGGTCGACCATGGCGTTTCACCCAGATCGATGGCTGCTTCTTCCAAGCTTTTGTCCATGTTGGAAAAGCTGCCCTGCAAAATGGCGATGGCAAAGGGCGTACAGATCAGCGTGTGCCCGGCGATGATCGACCAGGTGCCGCTTTCCAAGCCCAGTTGCATCAGCACGATCAACAGCGAAATCGCCACGATCACCTCGGGCAAAACCAGCGGCAACATGATGAAGCCAACCATCCCCCCCTTGCCCGGAAAGCCATAGCGCGTGGCCGCGCGGGCGGCAAACAGACCCAAGATCGTGGCAAAGATCGCCGTGGAAATGGCGATGATCAGGGAATTTACCGTGGCCTCGTGCAACGCCGGCGTGTTCAACAGCGCCGCGAACCAATCCAGCGTGACGCCTTGCAAGGGAAAGGCGATGACGGTGCCGGAATTGAACGCGAACATCGGCAACAGCACGATCGGCGCATACAGCACCAAGAGGTAAAGGACGGCAAAGAGCGACAGCGCGTTCAGCCTCATATCCCCCACCGTCCCTTCGGCACGCGCAAAAGGATGGCAACCGAGACCGCCGTGGCGACCAGCACCAGCAGGATCGACGCGCTGGCCGGTCCGATCAGGGCCGGACCATGCACGAAAGCCAGCCGGATGGCCGCGATCTCGCCCAAGGCCACCGCCAGCGCCACGCCCGCCCCGGCCAAGCCCCCGCCCATGCGGTCGGCCAGCCAAAGCCAGGCCCGCACCCGCGAGATGCCCCACAGCAGCACCATCGCCACCAGCAGCATCGCCAGAACCGCCAGCGTGGCCCCCATGGGCCGGTCGTTCAGGTCAAAGATCTGCGCATAGATCATGGTGGCAATCATCGTGCCCCCCGACCCGCCCACCAGCCGCGGGGTGACGTAATCGCCCACCGTCGGGATGAACACGATCAAGACCGCGGCCAGAACCCCGGGCATGGCCAAGGGCAAGGTCACCCGCAGAAAGGTCATGGCGCGGCTTTCGCCCAGATCGCGCGCCGCCTCCAGCAGCGAGCGGTCGATCTTTTCCAGCGTCACGAAGATCGGCAAGATTGCAAAGGGCGCAAAGGCATGGGCCAGCGTGATCACCACCGAATTGGAATTGTACAACAACCACCCCAGGGGCTCGTCGATCACGGGAGCGCGCAGCACGCTGTCGTCGGGCAAAATCGCCCAAGCCACGCCGGCCAGCGCAGCCGACGCCACGCCACCAAGCGCCACGCGCGCCGAGACTTGCCCCAAAATCCAGAAAATCACCGCACCCAAGGCCAAAAGCGCCAGCAACACCGCGACGATCGCGATCACCGGGACCAAGGTCAGCCCGCTGTTGACCGGCCCATCATAGGCCAAGATCACCCGCCACAGAAACACACGGATCAAATAGCTGGTCCAGAACGGAATGGTGATCAGGAACAGCCACAGGGATTTGCGTTCGGGGCGGACGTTGAAGGATATGAAATAGGCCACCGGAAAGGCCAGCGAGACCGTCACCAGCGTGACCAGCCCCGAAATGCGCAACGACCGCATCATCAGTTCCCGGTACAAGGGATCGGTCAGTGCTTCGGTGTAATTGGCCAGCGTGAAATCGCGCTGGATGGTCAAAAACTGCTGCGTCCAGAAGCTGAGCAAGACGATCGCGGCCAAGGGCGCGGCCAACAACAAGAGCGCATAAAGAAACGTGGGGCTGATCAGGATCAGCCCCTTGCCTGCCTCGCTGCGCATCAGCTTACCGTAGCTGCTCACCCGCTGCTGCCCCTCGCGCCATGGGCTGATTCCAGCATCGAAAATGCGGCTTTCCGGCGCCGCCCGCAAGCGGTTTGCTGCGCGGCGGCAAAGGCCGCCAGCACCCTGCCCCAATCCCTTGGTTTGCCATCAAAAAAGGGGGCAGCGCCCCCTTTTTTCGTCGCGTCAGGCGGTCACGGTGCCGCGACCGGGTCGCCATCGAGCACGCGCAAGGCGCGCATCCGGTCGGGGGGGCCGACCACGGCGCCGTTCTGACCCCGGCCCCGCTTGATGGCATCCACCACCTCCATCCCGGCGACCACTTGGCCCACCACCGTGTATTGCCCGTTCAGGAAAGGGCCGGGTGCGAACATGATGAAGAACTGCGAATTGGCGCTATCGGGGTTTTGGGCGCGCGCCATGCCCACCACCCCGCGCTCAAAGGGCAGATCGGAAAATTCGGCCGGCAGATCCGGATAGGCCGACCCCCCCCGCCCCGCATAGCGCATGTCCTGACCATTGCGGCCATACTGCACATCGCCGGTTTGCGCCATGAAGCCGTCGATCACGCGGTGAAACACGACATCGGTATAGGCGCCTTCGGCGGCCAGGGTCACGATACGCGCGACATGCAACGGCGCCACCTGTTCGAACAGGTCGATGGTCACCGTGCCTTCGGCTTCGCCGGCGATGTCGATTTCCAGGCCCGTGGCCAGGGCCGGGCCCGCCAGCACACACAAGGCCAGGGCCAGCTTACGCATCGGCGGCCACCTTGACCGAAATCATCTTGTCGGGGTTGGCGGGCGGCTCGCCGCGGGTGATGGCATCGACATGTTCCATCCCCGAAATCACGCGCCCGTAGACCGTGTATTGCCGGTTGAGAAAGTGATTGTCGGTGAAGTTGATGAAGAACTGGCTGTTGGCCGAATTGGGGTTCGACGACCGCGCCGCACCCAGCGTGCCGCGATCATGCGGAATGCCCGAGAATTCCGCCGGAAGATCCGGCTTGTCCGATCCGCCGGTGCCCGCGCGCCGCGTGTTCGCGCCGTCGCGGCCATGTTCCACATCGCCTGTCTGCGCCATGAAGCCCTCGATCACGCGATGAAAGATCACCCCGTCATACGCACCTTCGCGCGCCAGTTCTTTCATGCGCGCGCTGTGCTGGGGTGCGATATCGGGCAAAAGCTCGATCACCACGGTGCCCGATTTCAGCTCCATCAGAATGGTGTTTTCGGGGTCTTTGTATTCGGCCATCAGCCGTGCCTCCTGGTTATTGCGTGTTCGACGGGTATTTCACATGCAGCGCCGCCTTCACGGCGGGGGTGACAAAGGGGGCCACATCCCCGCCCAGCCGCGCGATTTCCTTGACCAGCTTGGACGCGATCGCCTGCCGGTCGGCTTCGGCCATCAAGAACACCGTATCGATGCCCGAATTCAGTTTCCGGTTCATGCCGACCATCTGGTATTCATATTCGAAATCCGCAACCGCCCTCAGCCCGCGAATGATGATGGAGGCGCCGACATCCTGCGCGCAATCGATCAACAGGTTTTCGAAGGGATGGGCCACGATCTGCGTGCCCGTGGCCGCCGACAGCTTGGCACATTCCGCCTCGACCATGGCCACGCGTTCTTCCAGTGAAAACAGGGGCCGCTTGTCGCGGTTGATCGCCACCCCGATCACCAGCCGGTCGACCAGCAAGCAGGCGCGTTTGATGATGTCGATATGCCCCAGCGTGATCGGGTCGAATGTTCCCGGATAAAGCCCTGTTCGCATCGCTGTCCCTGCCGGTGTCGTATCTTGCGCGCGCGACCCAATCACCGGGGCTGCGCCAATGCAACCCCCAGCGGTCACGCCGCGCGGTGTGGCGGCGGCTCAAAACCCCTTGATCATGCCTTCCAAGGCTTCTTTTTCCATGGCCAATTCCTGGATCTGGGCCTTGACCACATCGCCGATGGAAATCAGGCCAACCATGGTGTCGCCATCGACCACCGGGATATGACGAAACCGTCCTTCGGTCATGCGCGACAAGATCGCGTCGGAATTGTCGTCGCGCGCACAGGTCACGATGGCCCGCGTCATCACGGCCTGCACGGGTTCCATCAGACAGCCCGCCCCCTTGGCCGCCAGTTCCCGCACGATGTCGCGCTCCGACAAGATGCCCACCGCCCGTTTGCCATCGGGCGATACGACCAAGGCACCGATCCGACGCTGCGCCAGGATGCGGGCCGCCTCGGCAAGGCTGGTTTCCGGCGCGATGGTGACCACGCCATCATCGGATTTCGATTTCAGGATCTGCTGCACCAACATCTTTGACCTCCGGCCCCTGACACACGCCATGGTTGCAAGGCTCGGCCGTGCTGGGTGGATCTGTCAAGCTTTAGACGCAAGATCGGGTGGCAATGGCCTCCAACCGGGTGATTTCGGCGCGCAGCCCGTCGCACAACAGGGCAGAAAACCGATCCAGACGCGCGTCGCGGGGGCCGGCATGGGTCACCAGCCAGAAGGTCCGGGTGAGTCGCACCAAATCGGGAAGCACCCGCGCCAGTTCAGGCGCCGCCGGCAACGCGAAATCATGCACAATGGCCAAGCCCGCCCCCCTGCGGGCAAAGTTCAGCTGAACCGATACCGCATTGGCCGCCAAGGGCACGCGCGTGATGCCGAACTGGGCCAGGTAATCCAGTTCCGCGTCAAAGATCATGTCGGGGATATAGCCGATCATCCGCGCCCCGCGCAGCGCCGCCAGGCTTTGGGGCGCGCCGTTGCGCGCCAGCCATTCGCGTGATGCGGCCAAAGACAGGTGATAATCCGACAGCTTTTCGGCCCGCAGCCGTTGCGTGGCCGGCGGCGAAACGGTGATCGCCAGATCGGCTTCGCGCCGCGACAGGTTGACCACGCGCGGCAAGGCCAGGATCTGGATGTCCAACGCCGGGTGCTCTGCACCGATGGCCGCGCAGACCTGCGGCAACAGATAATTCGCACATCCATCGGGCGCACCGATGCGGATCGTGCCCGACAGCCGCCCGAACGGGTCCTGCCCGCCCGCCGACAGCCCATCGGCCAGGGCCGCTTCGGCCGCTTCCGCCTGCGGCAGCAAGCGCTGGCCCGCCTCGGTCAGCGTGTAGCCTTGGGGCGATTTGGCAAAGAGCACCGCCCCCAGGCTGCGCTCAAGCCGGGCAATGCGCCGCCCCGCGGTGGCCGGATCAAGCCGCAAACGCGGCGCCGCCCCCGACAGGCCTTCGGCGCGCGCCACCGCCAAGAAAACGCGCAAATCATCCCAATTCACCACGATCCCCCTGTCGCGTCCGGTTTTCCCGGAAAATCCGTGCGGGAGAACCCGGGGCTTCCCATGCGAAAAACCCGTGGTTTTTCGCCCTTGTCTTGCGTTTTCGCAAGATGGCTTTGGCAATCTGGTGCTTTTCCCGACAATCTTGCAAGGCTAATCTGGTGCAAACACGGTATGCACCCAAAGGAATATGGCACATGGAACAGATCGGACACTGGATCGACGGCAAGCGCGTGGCGGGCACATCGGGGCGCAAGGCTGATGTGATGAACCCGGCCACCGGCGAAGTTCAGGCCCAGGTGGCCCTGGCCTCGAAGGCGGAACTGGATGCGGCCGTGGCCAGCGCGGCGCGCGCGCAGCGGGCCTGGGGCGCGACCAACCCGCAAAAGCGCGCCCGTGTGATGATGGCGCTGGTGGGGTTGATCAATCGGGATATGGACAAGCTGGCGCTGGCCATCAGCCGCGAACACGGCAAGACGCTGCCCGATGCCCGGGGCGATGTGCAGCGCGGGCTTGAGGTGATCGAGTTCTGCATCGGTGCGCCCCACCTGCTGAAGGGGGAATTCACCGACAGCGCGGGCCCTGGCATCGACATGTATTCCATGCGCCAGCCCCTCGGGGTGGTCGCGGGCATCACGCCCTTCAACTTTCCCGCCATGATCCCGCTGTGGAAGATGGGGCCGGCACTGGCGGCGGGCAATGCGATGATCCTCAAGCCGTCAGAACGCGACCCGTCGTGCCCCATGCTGCTGGCCGAACTGTGCCAAGAGGCGGGCCTGCCCGATGGCGTGTTGCAGGTGATCAATGGCGACAAGGACGCCGTCGATGCCATCTTGGACAATCCCGCCATTCAGGCCGTGGGCTTTGTCGGATCGACGCCGATCGCGCAATACATCTACAGCCGCGCCACCGCGAACGGCAAACGCAGCCAGTGCTTCGGCGGGGCCAAGAACCACATGATCATCATGCCCGATGCCGATATGGATCAGGCCGCCGACGCATTGGTCGGCGCAGGATACGGCGCGGCCGGTGAACGCTGCATGGCGATTTCCGTGGCCGTTCCCGTGGGCGATGAAACCGCCGACCGGCTGATCGAAAAGCTGATCCCCCGCATCGAGGCGCTGAAGGTCGGCCCCTATACCGCAGGAAACGACATCGATTTCGGCCCTGTCGTCACGGCGGCGGCCAAGGCCAACATCCTGCGGCTGGTCGAAAGCGGCGTGGCGCAAGGCGCCAAGCTTGTGGTCGACGGGCGCGATTTCAAATTGCAGGGCTACGAAAACGGCTATTTCGTCGGGCCGCACCTGTTCGACCACGTGACCCCGGACATGGAGATCTACAAGACCGAAATCTTCGGGCCGGTCCTGTCCACCGTGCGTGCCGCCAGCTACGAGGAAGCCATCGGGCTGGCGATGGACCATGAATATGGCAATGGCACCGCGATCTTCACCCGCGACGGCGATGCCGCCCGCGATTTTGCCGCGCGCATCAACATCGGCATGGTGGGCATCAACGTGCCGATCCCGGTGCCGCTGGCCTATCACACCTTTGGTGGCTGGAAGAAATCGGGCTTTGGCGATCTGAACCAGCACGGGCCGGACGCCTTCCGCTTCTACACCCGCACAAAGACGGTCACCGCGCGCTGGCCAAGTGGCATCAAGGAAGGTGCGGCCTTCAATTTCAAGGCGATGGATTGATCGCCACCCCTTCGCCATAGCCCTCCCCCGCCCCTTGCGGGGGGGTCGGCAACGCGGCGGCCGCAACCACCGGATCCGCCCCGACAAGGGGCGGTTTTTCTTGGCTCTGCTCCATGGCGAAGGCGCGCAGCGCCTCGGCGGCCGCGCCGCGATGCTGGCGGGCCTTGAGACATTCGAAGCTGCCGGCGCGAAAGGCACGGCAGGCTTCGGGGCGCGCATCATAGATGGCACACAAGGTGCGCCCCTCGGGCGACACGGTCAGCTGGGCGCAATGCCCACAGACCATGGACATGTAGCGCCGCCCCTCGATGTGCGTGGTGGCGTTGTCGGGGATGGCGCGGGCATGATCTTCGGGCAAAAGGGCCACATAGCGGTCGTGGCCGCCAAAGCAGCAGGCCCCGCAGGACGTACAATCGAATATGGGGGAGGACACCGAAGCACCCGAACGCCGCGCCGGCAGGGCCGGCCCAATGCCGCCCACGATGCGCCGGGAGCAGACATAAATCAGCGCCCGTTCCCCCACAAGGGCCCCTGCATGGCCCGAGCCGGGTCTTGCAAAATCCCGCCCGGCGTCGGACACACGTCGCGTGCCGCATGAGCCGGGCGGCGCGCAGGGAGGCAGGACCGTGGATTTCGCATTGAGCGCGCAGGCACAGGCCATCTTCGACATGGCCCACGAGGTCGGCCAGGCTGAAATCGCGCCTCATGCCCGCGCATGGGAAGCGGCGGGCACCATTCCCCGGGCGCTTTGGCCCAAGCTTGCGGCGCTGGGCTTTGGCGGGCTTTACGTCGCCGCCGAAAAGGGCGGATCGGGGCTGTCGCGGCTGGAAGCCACGCTGGTGTTCCAGGCGCTCAGCCAGGCTTGCCCGTCGGTCGCGGCCTTTCTGTCGATCCACAACATGTGCGCCAAGATGATCGAGCTTTATGGCTCGGACGCGCTGCAGGCGCGGTTCCTGCCACGCGCAGTGTCGATGGAGTGCGTGTTGTCCTACGCCCTGACCGAGCCCGGATCGGGTTCGGATGCGGCCGCGCTCAAGACGCGCGCCGTGCGCGCGGCGTCGGGCTATGTGTTGACCGGCAGCAAGGCCTTCATCTCGGGCGGGGGGTATTCGGACGCCTATCTGGTCATGTGCCGCACCGGCGGCGATGGCCCAAGGGGCATTTCCACCCTGATCGTCGAAGACGGCGCGCCGGGCCTGTCCTTCGGCGGGTTGGAAGACAAGATGGGCTGGCGCAGCCAACCCACGCGGGCCCTGCATTTCGATGGGTGCACGGTGCCCGCCGAGAACCTGCTGGGCGACGAAGGTCAGGGCTTTCGCTACGCGATGGCCGGGCTGGATGGGGGGCGGCTCAACATCGCGGCCTGTTCACTGGGGGCAGCCGAGGCGGCGCTGAAGGCCACGCTGGCCTATATGGGCCAACGCCAGGCCTTTGGGCAAAGCATCGACCGGTTTCAGGCGCTGCAATTCCGGCTGGCCGATCTGGATATCGCGCTTTCGGCGGCCAGCCTGATGCTGCGGCAAGCGGCGTGGTCGCTGGATCACGGCATGGCCGACGCCTCCAAGCGCTGCGCCATGGCCAAGGCCTTTGTGACCGAGACGGGCAGCCGGGTGGTGGACGAGTGCCTGCAACTGCACGGCGGCTATGGCTATCTGGCCGATTACGGGATCGAGAAACTGGTGCGTGATCTGCGGGTGCATCGCATTCTGGAGGGCACCAACGAAATCATGCGCCTGATCGTGGCGCGCCATATGCTCGAGGCGCGCGGATGACCGCAGGGGCAGGCGTCGGTTGGGAAAGATGAAGAAAGGGGCGGCCTGATGTCAGACGCGATTGATATCCGCATCGACGGATGCGCCGGACGGATCACATTGACCCGGCCCTCGGCCTTGAACGCGTTGAGCTACGAGATGTGCCTGGCCATCGAAACCGCGCTCGAGACCTGGCGCGACGATGCGCGCGTGCAGCTGCTGGTGATCGATGCCTTGGGCGATCGCGCCTTTTGCGCGGGGGGCGATATCGCGCAGATGTATCATCGCGGCATCGCGGGCGATATCGATTTCGGGCGCCGCTTCTGGGCCGATGAATACCGCATGAATGCCAAGATGTTTCATTTTCCCAAACCCGTGGTCAGCCTGATGCAGGGCTACACCATGGGCGGCGGCGTCGGCATCGGGTGCCACGCATCGCACCGGATCGTGTGTGAAACCACGCAGATGGCCTTGCCCGAATGTGCCATCGGCCTGGCGCCCGATGTGGGCAGCACGCTGGTTCTGGCGCGTGCACCGGGACGCTTGGGGGAATACTTGGGCACGACGGGCCATCGCATGGGCCCGGGCGATGCGATCCACGCCGGGTTTGCCGATTATTTCGTGCCACGCGCAGCATGGGCGGGGCTGGTGGAACATCTGTGCGCCACCGGCGACTGGAACGCGGTCGACCGGGCCGCCGAAGCCGCCCCCGAAAGCCCGCTGGCTGCGGCCGAGGCGGAAATCAACCTGCTGTTTGGTGGCGAAACGATCCGCGATGTGATCAATCTGTTGCGCTTGTCCGACAGCGCGCTGGCCAAGGATGCGCTGGCTGCCATCACCCGCGCCAGCCCCCTGGCGGTGGCCTGCACGCTGGAACTGGTCCACCGCGCCCGGATGCGCGACACGATCGAACACGCGCTGGAACAGGAATACCGTTTCAGTCACCGCGCGATGGAAGACGGGGATTTTCTGGAAGGCATCCGTGCGGCCATCATCGACAAGGACAAGGCCCCACGCTGGCGCCATGCCGGTCTGGCCGACGTGACACTCGCGGCGGTGGCCGGCATGCTGATGCCGCTGGGCGCCGCGGGCCTGAAACTGAACCTGGAAGGATGGGCATCATGAAGATCGGCTTTATCGGGCTTGGCAACATGGGCGGGCCGATGGCGGCCAATCTGGCGGCCGCAGACCATGTGGTCACCGGATATGATCCGGTGGCCCCTGCCCCGTCCGGTGTCGCCATGGCACACAGCGCCGCCGCCGCGGCGACAGGGGCCGATGTGGTGATCACCATGCTGCCCAATGGCACCATCCTGCGGTCTGTGGCCGATGACATCATCGCCGCGATGGCGCCCGGTGCGGTGCTGTTGGATTGTTCCACCGTCGATGTGGCCAGCGCGCGGGCGGTGGCGGCCCAAGCCGCAAGCGCCGGTCTGGGCGCACTGGACGCGCCCGTTTCGGGCGGGGTCGGCGGCGCGCAGGCCGGCACCCTGACCTTCATGGTGGGTGGCGATCCGGCCGCTTTCGACAAGGCCCGCCCCTTGTTCGCGGTGATGGGTCAAAAGGCCGTCCACTGCGGCCCCGCCGGCAATGGGCAAGCGGCCAAGATCTGCAACAACATGATCTTGGGGGTCACCATGATCGCCACCTGCGAAGCCTTTGCCCTGGCCGACAAGCTGGGGCTGGATCGGCAGGCCATGTATGATGTGGTATCGACCTCATCCGGACAAAGCTGGTCGATGACCAGCTATTGTCCCGCACCGGGTGTCGGGCCCAAAAGCCCGGCCGATGCGGGCTACAAGCCGGGCTTTTCCGCCGATCTGATGCTGAAGGATCTGCGCCTGAGCCAAGAGGCCGCGACCGCGGCGGATGCCGACACGCCGATGGGGGCCATGGCCGCAGCGCTTTATGCCACTTTCGTGGAAGCCGAGGACGGCGCGGGGCGCGATTTCTCGGCCATGCTGCCCCGATTCGAAGGGCGTGGGCGCACAGGGCCCTAAAAGAACGGCAAAAATTCGGGCTTGGGAAGACGGGCGCGCTGTGGCAAGGTTTGCCGGACACTCCAAGTTATGTCCGCATCAGGTTCGGCGCGTTGGGATTGTTTTTTGGTGCACCTCGGCCATCGCGCCGAACCGCGGATGCCGTGTCACCCCCCACGAACATGGACCCCGGCATCAGACCAGCGCGATGGTGACCCGTCGGTTGATGCGCCCTTTCTTTTCGATCTTGCCCAGGGCGAGCTTGCCGATTTCACCGGTGCGCGCGACATGCGTTCCGCCGCAAGGTTGCAGATCGACGGGCGCGCTATCGGACCCGATCCGCACCAGACGGATCCGCCCGGTGCCGCGCGGGGGTTGCACCGACAGGGTTTTGACAAGGCCCGGATTGGCATCAAGCTCGGCCTCGGTGATCCATTCCGCCGACACCGGCAGATCGCGCGTGACCAAGGCGTTCAGGCGCCCCTCGATCACCGCCGGATCTTCGGGGCTGTCGGGCATGTCGAAATCAAGCCGGCCCTTGTCGGCGCCGATGGCCCCACCCGTGACCGGATAGGGCAACACCACCGACAACAGATGCAACGCGGTATGGATGCGCATGTGCCCGTGGCGCCGCTCCCAATCCAGCCGCTGCCCGATCTGGGCACCGATGGGGGGCAAGGGCCCCGGTTCGGCAGGCACCAACACGATGGCCCCCCCGTCGCCCTTGATCGCGGTGGCAATGGCGATGCGCCCCCCATCCCAATCCAGCGTGCCGCTGTCGCCGGGTTGGCCGCCGCTTCGGGCGTAAAAGATGGTGCGATCGAGGATCAGGCCGCCTTCCTCGGTGTGGGCCGTTACGCGCCCTGTGGCCGATTTCAGATAGGCATCCGCAACGAAAAGCTGTTCGGTCATCGTGCACCTTGATCCTTGCTGGGGGACGGGCTGGCGGCATCCGTGCCCGCTTGGGCCACCGGACCCGCGCCGCGGGGCAAAAGCGCTTCGGGGTTGCGCAGCCAGATGTCGCGCTGGGCAAAGGGGATCTCGATCCCTTCGGCGGCAAAACGTTCCGCGATGCGGTGGTTCAGTTCGGTGCGCACGGCGGCCATCTTGTTGATATCGCGCAAGATCACACGCACCCGAAAATCAAGGCTGTCGGCGCCGAAGCCCATGAAATCGACCCCCGGTTCGGGGAAACGAACCACATCGGGATGGGACCGCGCGATCTCCATCAAAATCGCTTCGACCCGCCGCGTATCCGTGCCATAGGCCACGCCCAAGGACAGGACCAGCCGGCCGATGGTGTTGCCGCGCGTCCAGTTGGTGACGGTGCCCGCGATCAGATCGGCGTTGGGCACGATGACATCGGTGCGATCAAAGGTTTCGATCACGGTCGAGCGCACCGAGATCGATTTGACGATCCCCATGGTCGGGCCGACCTCGATCCAGTCGCCTTCGGAAATCGGGCGTTCGATCAGCAAGATGAT
>JBEAQJ010000174.1:0-19291 GCA_041163945.1 Pseudomonadota bacterium | reverse complement strand
TGGCATCGGCGATCAGCTCGGCCTTGGGGCCGATGGCCGCGCGCACCGCGCGCAGACGGGCCAGATCTTCGGCCACCCCGCGCCCCTTTGCGGCGACCAGCACCTTGACGCCCTGTGCCCCATCCGCCACCGCATCGGCGCACGCCCGCATCAATGCGTCGATGCCCATCGCGGGAAAGCCGCAGGTGACATGAACCGGTGCCGCGGGGCGGATGCCGCCCAGCAGCGACGCCACGCTTTGGCCCGCGCGCTTGCCCGCCAAATCCCACAAGGCCACATCCAGCGCCGACAGCGCCGACACCACGACACCGGTCATTGCCCGCGGGTTCAACTGACGGGCCAGATCGGGCAAGGGGCCGGGGCGGGCCAGCGCGCTGGCCACCGCACCGTTGAGCAGATGCGCCACCTCGGCCGCGCAGAACCGGCCGGTAAAGCCGTCGCCGGTACGGCCATCGGCATCGGTGACCTGCACCCGCAAGAACGTAAAACTGTCCTCGCCCGCGTAGGGCGCGGGGTCGCCCGGCGCGGCATTGGCGCGATGAACCGTGGCCTGCACCCGCAAAGGCCCCTCTGTCACTGGCATCGCCTTCCCCTCCCCCTTGGCCACGGACCATGCGCCACTGGCGCGCAAACCTAGCCCGCCAGCAGGGCCGAGAAAAGCCACACAGCACATGGCCGCGGGCACCACGGGCCCTTTCTTTTTCTTGCGCGATGGCCCATGTGAAGGATCATATTCTTGCGCAAGATCGGAGGGGCCACATGGGCTGGATGTCGGATGAAGCCGGGCTGGAAAAGCGGGCCGCCAACTATGTGGCGCTCACCCCGCTCAGTCACCTGATCCGGGCCAACCGCATCTTCACCGATCGCACCGCGCTGATCGATCGGGGCTATCGCGCCAGCTACGCCACGCTGTTTGCCCGTGTCAGCCAGCTGGCCTCGGCCTTGGCCGGGCGCGGGGTGGCGCCGGGCGATGTCGTGGCCGCCGTCATGCCCAACACCGCCCCACATGTCGAAGCCCATTGGGGTGTGCCCGCCTGCGGGGCGGTGCTGAATTCGGTCAACATTCGCCTCGATATTGGCACGATTTCCTACATTCTCGATCATGGCGGGGCAAAGGTGGTGCTGGTCGACACGCAGTTTCTGGGCGTGGTCGAGGCCGCCATCGCGGCACAAGAAGGTCCGCCGCCACTGATCGTCGAAGTGCCCGACACGGCGGCGGGCTATCATGCGTCGGGGCGGCATCTGACCTATGACGCGCTGCTGGCCGAAGGCGATCCGGCTTTCGACTGGATCATGCCCGTCGATGAATGGGAAAGCCTTGCGCTGAACTACACATCGGGCACCACCGGCCGGCCAAAGGGCGTGGTCTATCACCATCGGGGGGCCTATCTGATCACGATGGGCACGCCGATCTCGTGGCGGATGACGCTCTATCCCAAGTATCTGACCATCGTGCCGCTGTTTCACTGCAACAACTGGTGCCATGTCTGGACCATGCCCGCCGTGGGCGGCACCACGATCTGCTGCCGCGACATCACCGCGAAAAGCATCTATGACGCCATCGCCGACGAAGGCGTCACCCATTTCGGCGGCGCGCCCATCGTCTTGAACATGCTGGTCAACGCCAAGCCCGCCGAGCGGCGCGATTTTGCCCAGACCGTCGAAGTGTTCACCGCCGGCGCCCCCCCGGCCCCGGCAACCCTGGCGGCGATCGAAACCATGGGCTTCAACGTCACGCAGGTCTACGGGCTGACCGAAACCTATGGTCCGGCGACGGAATGCACCTTCAAGGACGGGGAATGGGATCATCTGGAAGGCGACGCGCGCGCCGCGATGAAGGCGCGCCAGGGTGTGCCGATGCCCAACATGGACCACATCACCGTGATGGACCCCGACACCATGACGCAAGTGCCAATGGACGGCCAGGCTTTGGGCGAAATCATGATGCGCGGCAATTCGGTGATGAAGGGCTATTACAAGAACCCCACCGCCACCGCCGAAGCGTTCGCCGGGGGCTATTTCCATTCTGGCGATATCGCCCGCCAGCATCCCGACAGCTATGTCCAGATCGCCGACCGCGCCAAGGATATCATCATCTCGGGCGGCGAAAACGTCAGCTCGGTCGAGGTCGAGGGCGTGTTGATGCACCATCCCGCCGTGCTTTTGGCAGCGGTCGTGGCCAAGCCCGATGACACCTGGGGCGAGGTTCCTTGCGCTTTCGTGGAACTGAAAGATGGCATCACCGCCTCCGAGGCCGAGATCATTGCCTTTGTTCGCCAGCGCCTGGCGGGTTTCAAAACGCCCAAGCGGGTGGTGTTTTGCGATCTGCCCAAGACCTCGACCGGCAAGATCCAGAAATTCGAACTGCGCAAGCAGGCGGCGGCCCTGTGACGGGCATGGGTCGTTGAGATGTCACATCCCGCGGTTTATGCTGCACGCAAAACAGGACCGAGCAGTGCGGCCGCATGACAGCGCTTGAACAATACAGCCGCCTAGAGGCCATAGGCCTGTGGCGCGAAGGGCCCGGTGCCCAGCGCGCGGAGGTTTTGGTGTCGCTGGGCGATGCCACGCTGGTGCTATCGACCCCGGCCGAAGTGGTGCGCACCCATTGGTCGCTTCCGGCCATCGTGCGTCTGAACCCCGGCAAACGCCCGGCCATTTACGCGCCCGGCACGCAAGCCGAAGAGCAGCTGGAAATCGACGATACCACCATGATCGAGGCGATCGAAAAGCTGCGCAGCGCCATCGATCGGCGGCGCCCGCATCCCGGCCGGCTTCGGCTGTGGATCGGCGCCAGCATCGGTGCGGCCATGCTGGCGCTGGCGCTGTTGTGGCTGCCCGGCGCGCTGATCCGCCAGACCGTATCCTTGTTGCCCGCCGCCAGCCGCGAGGCGATCGGCACCCAGATCCTTCAGGAAATCGGACGCTTGGCTGGCCCCTTGTGCAATGCCCCGCGCGGATCGGCGGCCCTGACGCGGTTGGCGCGACGCAGCTTGGGCGAAACCGCGCCGCGGGTGGCCATCCTGCCCGCAGCCATCCCCGACACCTTGTCGCTGCCGGGCGGGATCATCGTGGCCGACGCCGCGCTGGTCGAAGACCACGACAGCCCCGATGTGCTGGCAGGATTCTTGTTGGCCGAAGCCACCCGACGCGAAGATACCGACCCGATGCTTCGGCTGTTGTCGCAAGCGGGGCTGGGGGTCACCTTGCGATTGTTGACCACCGGCCAGATCGACAGCGCGGCCCTTCAGGCGCATGCCGTGGGCCTGTTGTCACGCGAAACCGAACCGGCCCCCGAAACCCGGCTGATCGCCCGCTTCGCAGCAGCCGGCATTTCCTTGCAACCCTATGCGCGCGCCCAAGACATGCCCGACGCGGCCCGGCTGGCGCTGATCGCGGCAGATCCCCTGGCCGGCCAGGCCGGGGCCGCTTTGATCAGCGATGCCGATTGGGTCAGCTTGCAAGATATCTGTGCCCGCTGACGGCGCCACGCCCCCCCAAGCATGATCCCGCGGCTTGATCCGGCAAGCCTGCCGTTTGCGCGTGACGCCGCGGGGGTCACTTCGTGCCGAACATCCGGTCGCCTGCATCCCCCAAGCCCGGCACGATGTAGCCGTGATCGTTCAGATGGCTATCAAGGGCAGCGGTCACGATGGGCACATCGGGATGGGCGGCCTTCATCCGCGCCACGCCTTCGGGGGCGGCCAGAAGACACAGGAACCGAATGTTGTTGGCGCCCGCTTTCTTCAGCAGGTCGATCGCGGCCACCGACGAGTTGCCGGTTGCCAGCATCGGGTCGACCACGATGGTCAGCCGGTCGGCCAAGGCGTCGGGCACCTTGAAATAATACTGCACCGGTTGCAGCGTTTCGGGGTCACGATATAGCCCGATGAAGCCCACGCGCGCATTTGGGATCAGCTCAAGGATGCCGTCGAGCAGACCGTTGCCCGCCCGCAGGATCGACACCAGCGCCAGCTTCTTGCCCTCGATGGTGGGGGCGTCCATCTCGCACAGCGGGGTTTCGATGCGCTTGGTGGTCATCGCCATTTCGCGCGTCACCTCGTAGGCCAAAAGCAGGCTGATCTCGCGCAAGAGCTGGCGGAACGACTTGGTCGAGGTATCGGCTTCGCGCATCAGCGTCAGCTTGTGCTGCACCAGCGGGTGTTCGACGATGGTCAGATGCGTGGTCATGCTTGGGTTTCTCCCAGTCGTTTGGCGATGGTCTTCTTGGTGGCGGGGTCGCAAAAGGCGGCGTCCAGCGCGGTTCGGTTGATTTCGGCAAAGACCGCGTCGTCCCAGCCGAAATGACGGTTCAGGTTCTCGTAATCCGAGGTCATGGTCACGCCGAAAAACGGCGGATCATCGGTGGACACCGTAACCTTGACCCCCCGCGCGCGCAGCCGTTCGATCGGGTGGCTGGGCCAATCGGGGAAAACGCCCAAAACCACGTTCGATCCGGGGCAGCATTCCAGCACGATCCCGTCTTCGGCCAGACGCTCGACCAGCGCGGGGTCCTCGATGGCTTGCACCCCATGCCCGATCCGTTCCGGCGCAAGCTGATCGAGGGCCGCCCGCACCGATCCGGCCCCGCCCCATTCGCCCGCATGCACCGTGATGCGCAACCCCGCCTCGCGGGCGCAATCAAAGGCCCAGGCATAATCGCCGGGCTGGCCGATCAATTCATCGCCCGCCATGCCGAAACCGACCAGCCAGTCGCCCGCCGTTTCGGCGGCGCAGCGCGCGATCGGACGGGCACGGTCCGGGCCAAAGTGGCGGATACAGGTCACGATCCCGCGCAAGGTGATGGCATGGGCGCGCTCGGCCGCCGCGGCGGCTTCGCGGATCGCGTGCAGGTATTCACGCCATGCCACCGGATCGCCGCCCCCGCAGAAATCGGGCGACAGAAAGGTTTCGGCATAAACCACGCCATGGGCCGCACTTTGTTCCAGCACGGCGGTGGTCAGACGCGCGTAATCCTCGGGGGTCTTCAGCACGCTGGTCGCGGCCTCATAGACCGACAGGAAATGCCAGAAATCCCTGTAGGCATAGCCGCCATCGGGCCGGAAGATGCCCGAAAGGTCGACCGATTTCTCGCGCGCAAGCCCCGCGACAAAGGCCGGCGGCGCGCCGCCTTCCAGATGCAGATGAAGCTCGATCTTGGGAATGTCACGCATGTTATGCCCCGATCAGCCAGCCGATGGCTGCGATGATGAACCCAAATCCTGCCGCACCCCGCCACGGCGTGCGGGGCCGGCCCAGCGCCGGGCCGACAAAGCGCACAGCCAGCGTGACCACCCCAAAGGTCATCACGAAATAAATCGCCTCAGACCCCATCATCCCCCACCAGAAACGATTGCCCCGGCCCGGTCGCGACCAGCCCCAGATGCGCGGCCATGGACGCGCCGACATCGGCGAAGGCGCGGATGCCGATCTGCCCGCGATAAGGCCCCTTGGCAAGCACCGGCACCCGTTCGCGGGTGTGGTCGGTGCCCGGCCAGCTGGGATCATTGCCGTGATCGGCCGTCAAGATCATCAGATCGTCGGGGCGCAACGCACCCAAGATGGGGCCCAGCGCCGCATCGAACCATTCCAGATGCCGCGCATAGCCCGCGACATCGCGGCGATGGCCATAAAGGCTATCGAATTCGACGAAATTGGCAAATGTCAGGCTGCCCGCCGGGGCGTCATCGACGCAGGCGGCCAGATGGTCGAGCAGCTGGTGATCCGGGCCCGTCATGCTGTGATCGACCCCCCGCCCGGCAAAGATGTCGCGGATCTTGCCGATGCCATAGGTGGCCCGCCCCGCCGCATGCGCCCAGTCCAAAAGCGTGGGTCCCGGTGGCGGAATGGCATAGTCATGGCGGTTCACCGTGCGGCGGTATTGGCCGGGGCGACCGGTAAAGGGCCGCGCGATCACCCGGCCGATCCGGCGGGCATGCAGCATCGGCGCGAGCGCCGCACACAACGACAACAGCCGGTCCAGACCAAAGCTTTCCTCGTGCGCGGCGATCTGGAACACGCTGTCAACCGAGGTGTAGCAGATCGGCCAGCCGGTCTGTTGATGTTGGGCTCCAAGTCGGTCGATGATCTCGGTGCCACTGGCGTGCTCGTTGCCCAAGATGCCGGTCGTTCCGGCCAGCCGCATCACCTCGGCCACGATATCATCGGGAAAACAGGGGGTGGTTTTGGGAAAATAGCCCCAATCCCACGGCACCGGCAGCCCGGACAGTTCCCAATGGCCCGATGGCGTATCCTTGCCGCGCGACACCGCCTGGGCTGCCCCCCAAAGCGCCGTGGGTTCGGCCGACAATCCCGGCCCGCACGCGCCCGACGCAAGCCGCAGCGCGGCACCCAGCCCCAGGCCATCCAGATGCGGCAACTGCAAGGGGCCCGACCGCCCCTGTTCGGCGCGCCCTTGCGCGCAGGCCGCCGCGATATGGCCCAGCGTGTTGGCCCCGCTGTCGGGCAGATCGCCGTTGAAAAACCCCGCAGCATCGGGCGCGCCACCGATGCCAAGGCTATCGAGCACCACCAAAAAGCCCCGCGCCATCATGCGATCCTTTCATGGATCAGCGGCGGCGGCATGATCGGCCGATCGCCCAGCACGAAGGCGGCGCGCACATGGGCCGCGATGGCGCGGGCGGCCTCGTCACTGGCGGCATGGATGCGCGCCAGCGGGCGGGCGGGATCGGCCTGTGTGCCGAGCCCCGCGATATCGCTCAGGCCCACGGCCAGATCCAGCTTGTCGCCTTGGCGCAACCGCCCGCCACCAAGGCGCACCACCACCTCGCCCAGCGCACGGGTGTCGATGCGGGTGACAAAGCCCGCCTCGGCGGGGTGGACATCGACCATGACCCGGGCGGCAGGCAAACGATCGCGCCAGCGGTCGGTGAAATCATGCGGCCCACCCAAGGCCGCCACCATTTCGCCAAAGGTATCGGCCGCCTCACCCGAGGTGAGCGCATCGGCGATGCGCCGTTCGCCATCGGCGGCATCGGCGGCCAGCCCGCCCAGTGCCAAAACCTCGCCGCCGAGGGCCTGGGCCAGCTTGGCCAGGGGCGATGCCACATCGCCCGAGGTCAGAACCTCCATCACCTCGATCATCTCCAGCGCATTGCCGGCCGATGGCACCAAGGGCTGGCTCATGTCGGTGATCAGGGCCGAGGTCATGCACCCTGCCCCTTGCGCCGTGTCAACCAGCGCCTGGGCCAGGGCCAGGGCCTCGGCCGGGCTGGCCATGAACGCCCCCGAACCCAACTTGACATCGAGCACCAGGGCCTCCAGCCCCGCGGCCAGTTTCTTGGACAAGATCGAGGCAGTGATCAGATCGATGCTTTCCACCGTGCCCGTCACATCGCGCACCGCGTAAAGCCGCTTGTCGGCCGGGGCAATGTCGCTGCTGGCGCCGACGATGGCACAGCCGATGTCGGCCACCACCTCTTGCAGCGCATCGATGGCGATCTGGGTGCGATAACCGGGGATGGATTCAAGCTTGTCGAGCGTGCCGCCGGTATGGCCCAGACCGCGCCCCGAAATCATCGGCACAAAGGCGCCACAGGCCGCCAGCGCCGGCGCCAAAACCATCGACACGCAATCGCCCACACCGCCCGTGGAATGTTTGTCCAGCACCGGCCCATCAAGGTTCCAGCGCAGCACACGGCCCGATTCCCGCATCGCCGCCGTCAGTTGCACCCGCCCTTTGGGCCCCAGACCCCGCGCGCAGACCGCCATCGCAAAGGCGCCGGCCTGGGCATCGGTCACATCGCCACTGGCCAGGCCTTCGGCAAACCAGAACAGTTCGGCCTCGCTCGGCGTGTCGCCATCGCGCAAGCGCGCAAGAATGGATCTTGCGTCGATCACGGCACCGCCTTTTCGGCATGGATCATGAAACCCGCATCGAACGCGCCCGGCAACAGCGCGGCCACGGTCGTGGACAGGCGCTGCCCATCCGTCGTGGCCAAGGTGACCACCACATCGGGGGCGGCAAATTCGGCCAGTTTCTGACGGCAGCCCCCGCAGGGTGGCACGGGCGCGGGGCAATCGGCGATCACCGCCACCTCGGCGATCCGGCGGTCGCCCGCCGCGATCATGGCGGCGATGGCCCCGGCCTCGGCACAGGTGCCTTCGGGATAGGCCACGTTTTCGACATTGCAGCCCAGATGCACACGGCCCTCGATGGAACGGATGGCGGCACCCACCTTGAACCCGGAATAGGGGGCGTGGGCATTGCGGCGCACGGCAGCGGCGGCATCGATCAGCGACATGGGGTTGCTCCGGTCCGGGGGCGATGGGGCCTACTGTGTGCCGGCCTGCGGCCCAGCGCAAGGCCGGCCACCATCACAGCCCGTCAGATCGACCCCGGCCTTGGCCGCTTCGGCGCTGACCAGATCGATCAGGGCCGACAGATCGGCGCGAACGGGCGCATAAAGCGCGGCCAGATCATCACGGCGGCGGCGCTTGGCCGCGATGTTCAACACCTCGGACAGCTGGTGCAGACGTTCGGCGCCCACCGCGCCCGACAGCGCGATCAGAATATGGGTCTGGCCCCGAATCTCGGGGATATCGCCCGCCGCCACCGCATCGTCGAGCGCGGCGCGCACCGTGCCCAGATCCTCGTGCAGGCGCTGCAACAGTTCCCGCGTGCCATCAACCCCGGCCACGGCCAGCAAGGCATCGAACCGGTTGCGGTCCATCCGGCGTCCAAAACCCACGGCACCCGGGCCGGCGGCCAGAACATCTTCGGGTTCCGGCAGCCCCGAAGGCCGCCCGGCATAGCGCAGGATCGCACGCCCGAAATCGGCCCCCGACGAAATCGGCTTGCCGATGATGCCATCGGCCCCCGCGGCATAGATCGCCTCACGGTTGTCGCGCAAAACATAGGCGGTCAGCGCAACCATGGGCATGCGCCCGGCCGCATCGGCGCGTGCGCGCACCTTGCGCATCACCTCCAGACCCGACAGGCGCGGCATCTCGATGTCGATCAAGGCGATGTCGAACCCTTCGCAGTCGATCCGATCCAGCGCCGACAGCCCGTCGGCCACACACACCAGCCGCGCGCCCATGCGGCCCAACAGCTGGCGCAGGATGGTTTGGTTGGTCAGATTGTCTTCGGCCACCAGAATACGCAGCCCCGACAAATCGGGCAGCGGCTCGGCCGCGGGCGCGCGTCCGGTGCGATCGGTCAGGGTTTCGGGCAGAACCACGCGTGCCAGCCCACCTTGGGCGCCGTTGGCCAGCTGCAGATCACCCCCGATGTCGCGCGACAGGCCCGCGGCAATCCGAAGCCCAAGCCCTGCCCCGTCGCCCGCGCCATGGTGCCGCGTTTCGGCCCCGCCGGCCATGCGGTCCAGAACGTCGCGCGCAAACCCCGGCCCGCCATCGCGGACCACCACCGTCAGCCCCTGCCCCGGTGGCCCCGACAGCGACAGGGTGACAGGCGCACCCGGGGCATGGATCAAGGCGTTCGAAATCAGATTGCCGACGATCCGGTCCAGCACCAGCTGCGACACGCGCAGCCCCTTGGGCAGATCCGGCCCACGGTCGATGTCAAAGCGCCCCCCCGCCGCATGCGCGCGCCCCGACCAGCGGCCGCTGAGCGCGGGCAACCATTGCTCGATTTGCACATAGCGGTCTTCGTTCAGGAACAGCCTATCGCCGGCCGCCGCGGTCAACGCCCCATCGACAAGCCCGGCCAATGTTTCGGCCGCCGCCTGCACGCGTTCGATCTGCAACCGCGCCTCGGGTTCCAATCGTTCCGGATCGACCAGTCGCAGACCGCCGATCACGTCGGACATGGCCGACCGGATGTCATGGCTGAAGAGCTGCAGCGTATCCGACACGCTGGTTGTGGCCGCACCACTTCGGGCCTCAGGCCGGGGGTCGATCCGCTTTGGCATGCACACGCGCCCTTACACCACCACACACGGGCCCACGGGGGGACCGACCCGCCGCGTTCCGGCGGGTTCGGCCATAAGCCTATCACCCTTTGGCGGGATAACCCAGCGTCTGCAAAGCCGCGCGGATTTCGTCAAGAATGGCCGGGTCATCAATGGTTGCCGGCATCTTGAACGGTTCGCCATCGGCGATCTTGACCATGGTGGCACGCAAGATCTTGCCCGACCGTGTCTTGGGCAATCGGTCCACCACCACGGCCAGCTTGAAGGCCGCCACCGGCCCAATCCGGTCACGCACCAGGGTGACGCAGTCCTTGACCACCTGTTCGGGGGCGGTCTTGGCCCCCTTGTTCAGGCACAACAACCCCAGCGGCAGTTGCCCCTTCAGCGCATCGGCGACCCCGATCACCGCACATTCGGCGACGTCGGGATGCGCGGCCAGAACCTCTTCCATCGCGCCGGTCGATAGGCGGTGACCGGCCACGTTGATCACGTCATCGGTGCGCGCCATGATGTAAAGATAGCCATCGGCATCGATCAGACCGGCATCGCCGGTCTCGTAGTAACCCGGAAAATGTTCCAGATAGGATTTGCGGAACCGTGCCTCGGCTTGCCAGAGGTTGGGCAAGGTGCCGGGCGGCAAGGGCAGCTTGATCGCGATGGCCCCCAGCGTGCCGGGGGCAACGGGATGGCCCGCTTCGTCCAGCACCCTGACATCATAGCCCGGCATCGGAACCGAGGGCGATCCGATCTTGATGGGCAGCGCTTCGATACCCAGGGGATTGCCCGCGATGGCCCAGCCGGTTTCGGTCTGCCACCAATGGTCGATCACCGGCACGCCCAGCTTGTCTTGTGCCCATTCGATGGTGTCGGGATCGGCGCGTTCGCCCGCCAGAAACAGGCTTTCCAGGCCGGACAGATCATAATCGCCGACCAGTTCGCCCGTGGGATCGTCGCGCTTGATCGCACGAAACGCGGTGGGCGCGGTGAACAGGCTCTTGACCTTGTGATCTTGAATGACGCGCCAGAACGTGCCCGCGTCCGGCGTGCCGACGGGCTTGCCTTCGAACACGATGCTGGTGCAGCCGAAGGTCAGCGGCCCGTAGCAGATGTAGGAATGGCCCACCACCCAGCCCACATCCGATGCGGCCCAGAACACCTCGCCGGGGTTCATGTCGTACAGATGGCGCATCGACCAGTTCAGCGCCACCAGATGCCCGCCGGTGTGGCGGATCACGCCCTTGGGCTGGCCCGTGGTGCCCGAGGTATACAAGATATAGGCCGGGTGATTGCCGGCGACCGGCACACATTCGGCCGGGCTGACGCCGTATTGAAAGGCATGCCAATCGCAATCGCGGCCCGGCTCCAGCTTGGCCACTTCCTGTTCGCGCTGAAAGATGACGCAGAATTCGGGCTGGTGCTGGGCGATCGCCAAGGCCCCATCCAGCAGCGGTTTGTAGTGCACGACCCGGCCCGGTTCCAATCCGCAGCTGGCCGCGATGATGCACTTGGGCGTGCAATCGTCGATGCGCACGGCCAGTTCATTGGCGGCAAACCCGCCAAAGACGACCGAATGGATGGCGCCCAGCCGCGCGCACGCCAGCATCGCCTCAAGCGCTTCGGGGACCATCGGCATGTAGATGATCACGCGGTCGCCCTTGGCGACGCCCTTGGCGCGCAGCGCCCCGGCAAGGCTGGCCACCCGGGTCTGCAATTGGGCATATGTGATCTTTTGTATGGTGCCGGTCAGCGGACTGTCGTGGATGATGGCCACCCGGTCGCCATGGCCTGCGGCCACATGGCGATCGACCGCGTTCCAGCATGCGTTCAGCGTGCCATCGGCAAACCATTCATAAAGCGGCGCGTTTTCGGCGAACAAGGCCTTCGAGGGGCGCGTCACCCAGTCTATACCGTCGGCGGCATCCATCCAGAAACCATCGGGATCTTGCTTGGCGCGTTCATAGATCTCGGCATAGCGCATGGGGTCATTCTCCTTCCAGTTGCGCAACTTTGTATCGCCGCGACCGCGGCTTGCGCAATCCGGCGATAGTGCCGCATGGGGGCGCCCGCGTTTCAGGAAAAGAGCGGCCGTTCGGAAACGGCCCGGGCCACACCGGCCCCGAACGGATTTGCCGCTTTAGCCGTAGGTGCTGACAGGCGTTCCTGCCAAGGCCGAGATGTTCAACAACCCGCGCGCCGTGATCGACGGGGTCACGATATGGGCGCGATTGCCCATCCCCATCAGGATCGGCCCGACCTCAAGCCCGCCGGCGCGCGCCTTCAGCATGTTGCGCGCAGCCCCCGCCGCGTCGGTCGAGGCAAAGACCAGCGCGTTGGCCGCACCGTCCATTCGCCCCCCCGGCAACAGGCGTTCGCGCAAATCGGGATCCAGCGCGGTGTCGACATGCATTTCACCTTCGTAGATGAAATCGGCACCGTCCCGGTCCAGGATGTCGAGCGCGGCGCGCATCCGCCGCCCGCTGTCGGTGTCAAGATTGCCGAACTGGCTGCCCGAACACAGCGCCACCTTGGGGGCGATGCCGAAACGGCGGATGTGGCGGGCACAGCCGCGCACGGTTTCCACGATCTGGGCCGGCGTGGGTTCGGGATGGACCTGCGTGTCGGCGATGAACAGGGGCCCGGCATCCGAAATCATCAGGCTGAGCGCACCCACCGGGTGCAACCCGTCGCTGGCCAAGACCTCGGTGATGTATTTCAGATGCCACAGATACTGGCCGAAGGTGCCGCAGATCAGGCTATCGGCCTCGCCCCGCTGAACCATCACCGCACCAATGGCGGTGGTGTTGGTGCGCATGATGGCGCGCGCCAGATCCGGCGTCACGCCACGGCGCGCCATCAGCGCATGGTAGCTTTGCCAGTAATCGCGATAGCGCGGGTCGT
This sequence comes from Pseudomonadota bacterium, assembly GCA_041163945.1. Classification (GTDB taxonomy): domain Bacteria; phylum Pseudomonadota; class Alphaproteobacteria; order Rhodobacterales; family Rhodobacteraceae; genus Roseicyclus. The sequence continues at coordinate 6,497 of JBEAQJ010000174.1, read as the reverse complement.
TTTCCGGGTTGACCAGATCAAAATCGCGCCCGGCGCGCAACGTCAGACCGGCGCGTTCGATGCGGGTGTCGATCACCTCGGGGCGGCCGATCAAGATCGGCTTGTCGGTGGTTTCCTCGACCATGGCCTGGGCGGCGCGCAACACGCGCTCATCCTCGCCCTCGGCAAAGACGATCCGGCGTTCTGCGGTGCGCGCGGCATCAAAGACCGGACGCATGATCATGGCCGAACGGAACACCGACTGGTTCAACCGATCGCGATACGCCTCAAGGTCGTCCAAGGGCCGCGTGGCAACGCCCGAAGCCATGGCCGCTTCGGCGACGGCGCTGGCGACCACGGCGATCAAACGGCGATCAAAGGGTTTTGGGATCAGGTAATCGGCCCCAAAGGTCAACTGTTCGCCCGCATAGGCGGCGGCCGCCTCGGCGCTGGTGGTGGCCCGCGCAAGTGCTGCGATGCCTTCGATGCAGGCGATTTTCATCGCGTCGTTGATTTCGGTCGCGCCCACATCCAGCGCCCCGCGGAAGATAAAGGGAAAACACAGGACATTGTTGACCTGATTGGGAAAATCGCTGCGTCCCGTGGCGATGATGGCATCGGGTGCCACCGAACGGACGGCATCGGGCAGGATCTCGGGCGTGGGGTTGGCCAGGGCAAAGACGATGGGGCGTGCCGCCATGCGCGCCACCATTTCGGGGGTCAGCACGCCCGGCCCCGACAGGCCCAGAAACAGATCGGCCCCGTCGATCACATCGGCCAGCGTGCGCGCATCGGTATCTTGCGCGTAAGCGGCCTTTTGCGGGTTCATATCCACCGTCCGGCCTTGGAACACGAGGCCATGAATGTCGCACAGCCAGATGTTTTCGCGCCGCACCCCAAGCTTGACCAGCATGTCAAGACAGGCAATCCCCGCCGCACCCCCGCCGGTCGAGACCAGCTTGATATCGGCGAACGACTTGCCCGCCACACGCAGCGCGTTGCTGGCCGCAGCCCCCACGACGATGGCCGTACCGTGCTGGTCATCGTGAAAAACGGGGATGTTCATCCGCTCGCGGCAAATTCGTTCAACGATAAAACAATCGGGCGCCTTGATGTCTTCGAGGTTGATCGCACCAAAGGTGGGTTCCAGCGCACAGACGATTTCGGCCAGCTTCACCGGGTCGGGTTCGTTCAATTCGATGTCGAAGCAATCGATATTGGCAAAGGTCTTGAACAAAACGGCCTTGCCTTCCATCACCGGCTTCGAGGCCAGCGCGCCGATGTTGCCAAGGCCCAGAACGGCCGTGCCGTTGCTGACCACGGCCACCAAGTTGCCCCGCGTGGTGTAGCGCGCGGCATTGGCGGGATCGGCCTTGATTTCAAGGCAGGCCTCGGCCACGCCGGGGGAATAGGCGCGCGCCAGATCGCGCCCGTTTGCAAGCGGTTTGGTGGCCCGGATTTCCAGTTTCCCGGGCTTTGGAAATTCATGATAGGCCAAGGCGGCGGCGCGCAAGCTATCCTGTCTGTCGTCGCTCATCGCGCTCTCCACAATAAAATTTGTTTAACGTTAAACATTTTCTGCGCGGCGGCCGAAACGCGGCGCAACGCCGCGTCCGGGCCCGCATTGCCGTCAGGTGAATTGCTCGCGCAACAACCGCTCTTCCAGCCCGTGACCGGGGTCGAACAAGATTCGATGGGTCACCGTGGGGTCCGACCGGATTTCCACCGACACCACATTGGCCACCGACCGGCTATCGGCATCGGCCATCACGGGACGTTTGTCGGGGTCAACCACATCGAACCGGACCACGGCGTGTTTGGGCAACAGCGCGCCGCGCCAGCGGCGCGGGCGAAACGCAGCCACCGCTGTCAGCGCCAGCACATCGGACTCGATCGGCAAGATCGGCCCATGGGCGGAATAGTTATAGGCGGTCGATCCGGCCGGCGTGCAGACCAGCGCACCGTCGCAGACCAGTTCCTCCATCCGCAGCCGCCCATCGACCACGATGCGCAGCTTTGCCGCCTGCGGCCCGGCGCGCAACAGGCTGACCTCGTTGATCGCCAAGGCTTCGACCACGGCGCCATCGGTCGTGGTGGCGGTCATGTGCAGCGGGTTGATCACCGCCGCCTCGGCTGTTTCCAGCCGCGCGATCAGCCCCTCTTCGTCATAGGCGTTCATCAAAAAGCCGACCGTCCCACGGTTCATGCCGTAAACCGGCACGCCCAGCGCTTGCGTGGCGTGCAGCGTCGACAACATGAAGCCGTCGCCGCCCAGTGCGACAATCACATCGGCCGCGTCAGGCGGGTGCGCCCCATAGCGCGCTTCAAGCCGCGCTTTGGCGTCTTGCGACAGGGGCGTGTCAGAGGCAAGAAACGCAATTGTGCGCGCCGCGGGCATGTTCGGGCTTCCTTTGGCTATGGGCCTGTGGCCACAGTTGCGCGGGCGGATCGGAAACTCAATCCATCTTGCGCATCGCAGACGCCGCTTTCCGAGGGTATCGCGACGCTTTGGGCCCTTTCCCCATGCCCTTCCATCCCGTAAACCCCGCGCTACCTGATGCCACGCACAGAACCATCACATGAGGGAAACGCTGCCATGAACGCCCCGCACCGCGACGCCGGCTTTTTCACCGAGACCCTGGAAAGCCGCGACCCCGCGATTTTCGGCGCGATCCGCCAGGAACTTGGCCGTCAGCGCCACGAGATCGAGCTGATCGCCTCGGAAAACATCGTCTCGGCCGCCGTGATGGAGGCACAAGGTTCGGTGATGACGAACAAATACGCCGAAGGCTATCCGGGCCGACGCTACTATGGCGGATGCCAGTTCGTCGACATCGCCGAGGATCTGGCGATTGAACGGGCCAAGCAGCTGTTTGGCGTGGGCTTTGCCAATGTGCAGCCCAATTCCGGCTCGCAGGCCAACCAGGGTGTGTTCACAGCGCTGTTGCAGCCGGGCGATACCATCCTTGGCATGAGCCTGGACGCCGGCGGCCACCTGACCCACGGGGCCAAGCCCAACCAGTCGGGCAAATGGTTCAACGCCATCCAATACGGGGTTCGCCAGCAGGATCTGCAGATCGACTATGACCAGATCGCGGATCTGGCCGCCGAACATCACCCCAAGATGTTGATCGCGGGCGGATCTGCCATTCCGCGCATCATCGATTTCGCCAAGATGCGCGAAATTGCCGACAGCGTGGGGGCCTATCTTCTGGTCGACATGGCGCATTTTGCCGGTCTGGTCGCCTCGGGGCACTACCCATCGCCCTTCCCCCATGCCCATGTCGCGACCACGACCACGCACAAAACGCTGCGCGGGCCCCGCGGCGGCATGATCCTGACCGATGACGAAGGCATCGCGAAAAAGCTGAACTCGGCCATTTTCCCCGGCATCCAGGGCGGTCCGCTGATGCATGTCATCGCGGCCAAGGCCGTGGCCTTTGGCGAGGCCCTGCGCCCCGAATTCAAGGATTACCAGACCCAGGTCATCCGCAACGCCCAAGCCCTGGCCGATCAGTTGATCAAGGGCGGGTTGGATATCGTGACCGGCGGCACCGACACCCATCTGATGCTGGTCGATTTGCGGCCCAAGGGCGTCAAGGGGAATGCCACCGAACAAGCGCTTGGGCGCGCCCACATCACCTGCAACAAGAACGGGATCCCGTTCGACACCGAAAAGCCGACGATCACCAGCGGCATCCGCTTGGGCAGCCCGGCGGGCACCACCCGCGGCTTTGGCGAGCCGGAGTTCCGCCAGATCGGCGACTGGATCACCCGGGTGGTCGATGGGCTGGCCGCCCATGGCGAAACGGGCAACGGCGCGGTCGAGGCCCAGGTGCGCGCCGAGGTCGAGGCGCTGTGCCAGCGTTTCCCGATCTATCCCGCGCTCTGATCGGCAAAACCTTCGGCAAAAGACAGCCTTTTCGGTTGCAACGATCTTGTCGCCCCTGCCGCCACGACCTAAATTCGCGGCATGGGCGGGGGTGGCCACAACCGGCTGTGTCACGGGTTCGGCCGCGCCTCGCACCGTCAACCGGTTCGAGGTCGCACAGATGCACGCCGAAGAAAGCTGCCGCCCGGAAATCACCCCCCAGTACCGTGCTGCCGCCGAGCGCGAAATCCGCAGCTTTCTGCGCGACTGGACCGCGCGCGACGACCGCCTGGCTGCGGTCAGCTATTTCGCCACCTTTGCGGCCTATGGTTTGACCTTATGGTTGGCGATCTTGGCTTGGCCCAACCCGTGGCTCTGCCTGCCCCTGATCGTGATCAACGCCTTGGCCGGTGTGCGGCTTTACGTGTTGCAGCATGATTGCGGGCATGGATCGCTGTTTTCCACCAAGGGGCGCAACGACCTGGCCGGCCACGGCCTTTCGGTGTTCACGCTGACCCCTTACCGGGTGATGCAGTCCAACCACAATGATCACCATTCCCATCTTGGCAATCTTGATGCGCGCGACACGACCGAGATCTTCACCATGACGCTGCGCGAATGGCAGGCATCGGGGGTGTGGCGGCGGCTGTGGTATCGGCTGTATCGCCACCCGCTGATCCTGATCCCGATCGGCGGCATTTTCACCTATGTGCTGGCCTATCGCTGGCCCAAGAACGCGGGCCGCGTCGACCCGCGCGGCGTGATCTTGCACAATCTCGCACTTCTGGGCTGGGTCGCGCTGATCTGGGCACTGGCGGGGGTGGCCGGGCTTGTCGTCTATGCGGGCACGGTGTTCGTGGCGGCCTGCATCGGGGTGTTTCTGGTCTATCTTCAGCACAATTTCGAAGACACATGGTGGGATCGCAAGCCCGATCTGAACCCGGCGCGCGCCGCGCTTCAGGGATCATCGGCGCTGGACCTGGGCTGGTGGTTCGATCTGGCGGTGGCCAACATCACCTATCACGACATCCACCATTTCAACGCCAACATCCCCAGCTACCGGCTGCGGGCCTGTCATCGTGCGCTGCGCGATCGTTATCAGGTGCAGACGATCGGCTGGGGCGAAGCGCTCAGATCCTTCACCCTGAAGCTCTGGGACGAAGACCGGGGCCGGCTTGTGCCCTTTCCGAAGGCCGGGGGCAAAGCCGGGATGGCCATGGCCTAGCTGGGCCAACGCCCGGCATCCCGCATCGCTATTGCCGTGCGACGCGCAGCGCGCCACACCCGCGGTCGGCCACGGGCGGCGCGCCAACCTAGGACTGGGCGGCCGCCACGGATTTATACGCCATGTCCCAATACAGCGCTTCGACATGCGCCCGGTCGAGCCGCCCCCCGTCGCGGTACCATGTGGTCACACCCGTCAGCATCGCGATCAATGCCATCGTGGCCAGCTTGGTATCGGCGATGTCAAAAACGCCATCCGCCTTGCCGCGCTTGAGGATGGTTTCAAGCCGCGTTTCATAGTCGCCGCGCAGCTTGGCGATAACGGCGAAATTTTCCGGCTCGAGGTTGCGCAATTCCATGTAGGCGATGAACACCAGATCAGGCCGATCCAGGTGATAGCGGATGTGATGGCGCACGAAACTTTCCAACTGGCCCACAGGCGGGGCCGCGGGGGGCTGCCAATCGGCCAATAGATCTTCGAGATGGTCGCGCATCAGATCGAACAGCAGCGCCTGCTTGTCGGGCGTGTAAAGATACAACGCCCCCGCCTGCACCCCGACCTCGGCCGCGATCTGGCGCATCGACACGGCGGCAAAGCCGTGGCGTGCAAAAAGCCGCAGCGCGGCGTCGCGCAGGCGGGGCCGGGTGATCCCGGCGTGGCTTCCTTGGGTGCGTGCCATGGCGGCATGATTATCTGAACAGATGTTCAATTCAACCGTGCTGGACAGCACCCGGGCGCGCGGGTTAGCTGGCGGCATGCAAACGCGATGGGTTCTCTTGTGCTGTCTGACAGTCCTTGCCGGGTGCAGCGCCCTGCCCGAGGCCTGGCAGCGGCCGTTCGACGGTGCCGTGGCCTATCCGGCCCTTGTGCCGCTTGACCCGCTGCTGGCACAAGGCGCCGCGCTGGCCGCGCGCAGCCCCATGGAAGAGGGAACGGAACTGACCACCCGGGCCGATGAATTGCGCCGACGCGCGGCGTTGTTGCAAGCCGAACCCTTCTAGATGGGGCCTGCGTTGCAGGCGGGCGGCGAAGCGGCTAACACTCACCCCAACGCGGCATTCCAATCGTTCGGAGGAACCCCATGTCTGACCCCCTGCGCCTTGGCATTGCCGGGCTTGGCACCGTCGGTGTGGGCGTGGTGAACATCGTCGAACGCCATGCCGACCTGTTGGCACGTCGCTGTGGGCGCCCGATCCAGATCACCGCCGTATCCGCGCGCAACAGGGCCAAGGACCGCGGCGTGAACCTGTCGCGCTACGCGTGGGAAGATGATCCCGTCGCCTTGGCGCGGCGGCCGGATGTGGATGTGTTCGTGGAATTGATGGGCGGTGCCGATGGGCCGGCGCGGGCCGCGACACAGGCCGCCATCGCCGCCGGCAAGGACGTGGTGACCGCCAACAAGGCCATGCTGGCCCTGCACGG
>JBEAQJ010000173.1:0-11804 GCA_041163945.1 Pseudomonadota bacterium | reverse complement strand
CCCGCCAGCCATCGCGGCGCGGTCAGCGCATCCAAAGATCGGCCCGCTTCAGCGCCTTGCGGATCGCCGCTTCGGCAGGGGGCAGGCTGGCGCGGTCGAACAAGGCGCGCGCTTCGGCCCCCTTGCGCTGATAGATCATGCGGTTGATGGGCGCATGGGCGGTCAAGACTGCCTTGAGCCGGGGATGGGTGGCGATATCTTCCAGCAGGTCGATCACGGCCTGATCTTCGCGCGCATAGGCCAGCGGCAGCGTGCGGTAATGGCAACTGTGCGTGCCGTCGAGCCACCCCGGCGCCAACGCGTCGCGCCCGCCGCCGAAGGCATGGATCACAAGGGGCAGGGCCACCTGATCCAGCCAGGGATCAAGCGACTGGCACAGCAATTCGGGCGGTGGCGTATCGCGGATGGCACAGGCGTATTGGGCAAAACGCTGCCCGAAGCGGGCGGCATCGCGAAAGTAGAAAAATCCCGCGTTGAAATAGAGATAGCGCCGCCAATGGCCATCGGGCCATGCAGGATCGAGCGAGCTTGCGAAATCCAAGCCGAATTTCCGGTACAAGGCCTGCCAGATTGCCGAATAGCCCGGGCCGTAAAGTGCGATCCGGGGCCATGTCGGCGCAACCTTCAGGCTGGCCGATGGCCGGTCGAAATCAAAGGGCACATCCATCAGCGTGCCGGTGATCAAGGTGTCGGTGTCGAAAAACACGAAAGGCGCATCGCCGGGCAGCACCGACAGGGCTTCGATCTTGTTGCCATACGGATAGGCTTCGCCGAAATGGCGGCTTTCAAAGGGCAAGATGGTGGCGCCGAAATGCTCGATCAACAACGTTCGGGCGGCCGTGTCATGGATGCGCGGATCGTTCGACCACAGGGGGCCGGGCTGGGGTTCGGCCACAAACAGGCGCCCCGGAAAATCCTTGTTGAAGCGCCGAAATGATGCGGCAAACAGCACCGCTTCATAGGTCAACCGCCCTGCTTGCGCCACGATGACCACATTGAACCGACACGGGGTGGTCTTGGGCGGGCCGCTGTCGGATGCCATGCTGTGCCCCATTGTTCAGTCGCGGCAGCGGGCCAAAAGATGGCACAGGGTGCGCCAGACCAGCCATAGATCCAGCCCCAGGCTGGCCTTGCGGATATAGGCAAGATCGATCGCGGTTTTTCGGGCCGCGGCCGCACGGCCCTGGGCATAGCCCAGCTGCACCTGTGCCCAACCGCTGATGCCAGGGCGCAGCCCGTGTCGCTGGCGATATCCGGGTATGGCGTGCAAATAGGCCGCCGCATGGTCCCAGGCGTCGGGTCTTGGGCCGATCAAGCTCATCTCGCCGCGCAACACGTTCACGCACTGGGGCAATTCGTCCAGATGACGGGTGCGCAACCAGCGGCCCAAGGGCGGGATCTGCTGTTGCTCAAGCGGATCCCATGCGCCGCGCGCGCCGCTGTGGTCGGGGCACATGGTGCGGAACTTGATCATGCGAAAAGGCAGACCGCCCCGGCCCATGCGGGTTTGCACGAAGAAAAGCGGCCCGGGGTTGAAGAGCGGGTTTGCCACAAGCAGCACCACCCCGACGATCACCGCCCATGGCGCCAAGATTGCCACCGCCACCGTGACATCCAGCGCGCGCTTGGCCATCCGATAGATGCAGGTCTGCCCGCCCATGTGAAAATGGCCCGACGCGGGGCCGTATCCGGCATATCCAGGATCGGACTGTCGCCTGACCATGGCCCTCCCCAAGACCTGCCATTTCGAAAGCGCATGTTGATCATCTTTCGATAGACGGCAAAGCCCCACGATGCAACCATCCTGACGACCGGCCTGGCCCCTTTTGGTCAAAGGGCAAACCGGGGCCTATGGGCCGGTGGCTGGGCCACGACGGCACTGCTTGCCCCAGGCTTTGTGGTGCTGGTGTTGAAGGGGAATGGTGGGCGACCCTGGAATCGAACCAGGCATGGGTCTCCCCGGCGGAGTTACAGTCCGCTGCCGCACCTTGCAGCTCGTCGCCCGACGCGAAGCGGTGGATACTGACGGGGGCAGGGGCCGTCAACCGCGAAAACGCCTGCGCGCGGTCTATTGGCTTTCGCCGGCGTCGCGCGTAACCCGGTCGGGCAGGAACAGGAACGCCAAACATGGTGAAAAAACCCAGCTGGGTCGTCGACAAGGAAAAAGCCAAGCGTGCCGCCGCCGCCGAAACGGTGTGGCTGTTCGGTCTGCATGCGGTGCGCGATGCCTTGCTGAACCCGGCCCGCACGCGGCTGCGCCTTGTGCTGACGCGCAACGCCGCCGACAAGCTGGCCGATGCGATCGCCACTTCGGGCATGACGCCCGAAATTGCGGACCCGCGCAAATTCGATGTGCCGATCGATCCCGGTTCGGTCCACCAGGGGGCCGCGCTCGAGGTCAAGCCGCTTGATTGGGGCCGGCTTGAGGATGTGGCCTTGGCCGACAGTGCGGGTGCGCCACGGCTTGTGCTGCTGGATCGGGTCAGCGATCCGCACAATGTGGGTGCGATCCTGCGATCGGCCGAAGTGTTCGGCGCGCAGGCCGTCATCGCCCCCGCCCGCCATTCCGCCCCCGAAACCGGTGCCTTGGCCAAGACCGCGTCGGGGGCGCTGGAACGCCAACCCTATCTGCGGGTGCCCAATCTGGGCAACGCCATCGAGGCGTTGAAGGATATGGGTTACACGGTGCTCGGGCTGGACGGCGCTGGAACGGTCGAACTGGCCCAGATCGCCGAAGGGCTCAGCACCCGGCCCGTGGCCCTGGTGCTGGGGGCCGAAGGGCCGGGTTTGCGCGAACGCACGCGGGAATTGTGCGACCATCTGGTGCGCATTCCGGCCGCTGGGGCGTTCGGGTCACTTAATGTCTCGAATGCGGCGGCGGTGTCCCTATATGCGGTTACACGCCGCTAAAGGATCTTGCATGTCCCCACCCACGAAGATCGCCACCTGTTCCTATTGTGGGCGCCGGGCGGCGTTGCAATTGACCGCGCGCGGCGGGCACGAGATGGCCTGTGGCGCCTGTGGCGCGCCGCTGCACGAAATGAAGTGGCTGAAACCGCCCACGCCCGATCAACCGCGCAAGCGCAGCATCCCGGCGCCAGCCCCGCATGCCGGGCCTGTCGCGCACCAAACGCCCCGGCCGACCCGGCCGGTGAAACGGCGCAAAGCCTTTTGGAAAAAAGCCATGTCCGAGGTTTTCGACCTGATCGAGGATATGTTCGACTAGTCCGGGCCGGATTTTTCACGTTTTCGTGGCAGCCCTCAACATCGGTGATCGGCTGCTTATGTCTGGATCACGGCTGCGATCTGGAACACCGCGGCTCATCACTGTCCCTCGTTCCGTCACCTGCGCCCGCGTCATTTCGGCTGCGGGCGCTTTTTTGGTCTGCTACAAGACGGCTATGACCGAGACCCCCACAGATGATCTGTTGCGCGACGTGCTGACGCGATCGCGCGTCTTTGCCCTTGTGGGCGTGTCGCCCAACCCGGTGCGGCCCAGCCATTATGTCGGGCGGTATCTGGGGCTGAAAGGGTATCGCGTGATCCCCATCAACCCCGGCCATGCGGGTGAAACGCTTTGGGGCCAAACGGTCAAGGCCAGCCTGTCGGACATCGCCGAGCCGGTCGATGTGGTCGACATCTTCCGCCGTCCTGACGCGGTGCCCGACATCGTGGCGGCCGCGTTGGCGATGACCCCGCGGCCAAAGGTGATCTGGATGCAGATCGGCGTCACCCATCCCGAGGCCGCCGCCCGTGCGCAGGCGGCCGGGCTGATCGTGATTCAGAACCGTTGCCCCAAGATTGAATATCAACGCCTTTTCGGCGAATTGCGCCGGGGTGGTTTTGCCACCGGCATCATCTCGTCACGGCTGTAGGGGCGGCGGCAAACGCTAGCTGCGCGCAGCTTTTTCCGCCAGGCCCGATTGCCCCTCGCGCCGGTCCAGTTCGGCGCAGACATCGCTCAGGCTGACGTCGCATGCCGCCAGCATCACCAGCAGGTGATAGAGCACATCGGCGGCTTCGGCGGTCAGCCGGTCGCGGTCGCCCCGCACCGCTTCGACGATCGCTTCCACGGCCTCTTCGCCGAATTTTGCGGCGCAGGCCTCCGGGCCCTTGGCCAAAAGACGCGCCGTCCACGACCGATCGGGATCGCCGCCCTTGCGCGCGGCGATGGTGGCGGCCAGGCGGCGCAGGGTGTCGTCGGTCATGTCAGCCTCATCGGAATGCCGGCCTTGGCCATGTGCATCTTGGCCTCGGCGATGGAATAGGTGCCGAAATGAAAAATCGAAGCCGCCAGAACCGCGCTGGCGTGCCCCTCGGTCACGCCTTCGACCAGATGGTCGAGCGTGCCGACCCCGCCCGAGGCGATCACCGGCACCGGCACGGCGTCGGCGACCGCGCGGGTGAGCGGGATGTTGAACCCCGATTTGGTGCCGTCGCGATCCATCGAGGTCAGCAAGATTTCGCCCGCGCCCTTGGCCACCACGAGGCGCGCGAAAGCCACCGCGTCGATGCCGGTGGGTTTGCGCCCGCCGTGGGTGAAAATTTCCCATTTTCCGGGGGCGACGGTCTTGGCATCGATGGCCACCACGATGCATTGGCTTCCGAACTTGTCGGCCGCGCGCGCCACGACATCGGGGTCGGCCACGGCGGCGGAATTGAAGCTGACCTTGTCGGCGCCGGCAAGCAGCAGGTCGCGCACATCGGCGACCGTGCGCACACCCCCGCCGATGGTCAGCGGCATAAAGCACTGTTCGGCCGTTCGGGTCGCCAGATCATACATCGTGCCGCGGTTTTCATGCGTCGCGTGAATGTCGAGGAAACACAGTTCGTCCGCGCCGGCGGCATCATAGGCGCGCGCCTGTTCCACCGGGTCGCCCGCATCGACCAGATCGACGAAGTTCACGCCCTTGACCACGCGGCCATCGGCGACATCGAGACAGGGAATGATGCGTGTCTTGAGCATGCGCGCTGCCTAGCCGATTGACGGCTCCGAGGGAAGGCGGGCCTTGGGATCTGCCTGTGTTGCGGATGACAAAGACGTCAGGCCAGTGCGGCCAAGGCTTGGGCCAGGTCGAGCGCACCGTCATAAAGCGCGCGGCCCGAAATCGCCCCGGCGATGACACCGGTGTCGCGCAGCGCCATCAGATCGGCCAGCGATGACACCCCGCCCGATGCGATCACGGGAATATGCGTCGCGCGCGCCAGTTCCGCGGTGGCCGCGATATTTGGCCCCCCCATCGCACCGTCGCGGTCGATGTCGGTGTAGATGATGGCGGCCACGCCCGCATCCTCGAACTGGCGCGCAAGGTCGGTCACCATCACGTCGGTGTCCTCGGCCCAGCCCTTGGTGGCCACCCGCCCGTTGCGGGCGTCGATGCCGACGGCGACCTGGCCCGGGAAGCGCGCCGCGGCCTGGCGCACGAGATCGGGGTTTTCCACCGCGACCGTTCCCAAGATCACGCGCGCAATGCCGCGGTTCAGCCACATGTCGATCGTGGCCATGTCGCGGATGCCGCCGCCCAACTGCGCCGGCACCGATGTGGCGGCCAGGATCGCGTCGACCGCGGCGGCGTTGACCGGCGCACCGGCAAAGGCACCGTTCAGATCGACCAGATGCAGCCAGGTGCAGCCCGCATCCTGAAAGGTGCGCGCCTGTGCGGCGGGGTCGGTGTTGAAGACCGTCGCCTGATCCATCGCGCCGCGCAACAGCCGGACAGCGTGGCCATCCTTGAGATCGATGGCAGGGTAGAGGATCATCGGCGGGGTCCTTTCGCAAGCGCTTGCGCGCTTTTGTCAAAGGGGCGCGCCTTGGGCAAGGGCCGCTTGTGGCGCAACGTCATGCTGGACAGACTCAAGCCTCGCACGGCTAGATGGGCCTGCAACGCAGCGGGAGGAGACGCGTGATGCGAAAATGGTGGTCTGGCGCGGTGGCGCTGGCAATGGCAATGGTGGCAACGGCCGCCCATGCCGATCCCTTGATCGGCGATTGGCGCACGGCGCCCGATGACAATGGCAACAGCGGGATCATCCGCATCACCCAGTGCGGCAGTGCGCTGTGTGGCACCTTGGTGCAATCCTTCGACAGTGCCGGCAAGCCGATGCAGTCGGACAACCTGGGTCGTCAACTTGTCTGGGACACAAATCCCACGACCGAGGCCGGCCAGTATCGCGGCATGATCCATTCGCCGGACCGGGGGCGTGATTATCGCTCGCGGTTGGTTTTGGCGGGCGATGCGCTGACGGTGTCGGGTTGCATCATGGGCGGTGCGATCTGCCGTGAAGGCGGCACATGGCAGCGGGCCAACTGATCACAGCACCGGGGCTCAGGGTCGCCAGTTCAGGAAATTGGCGATCAGCCTAAGCCCCGCGCGCTGGCTTTTTTCCGGGTGGAACTGGGTGCCGACCACGGTGCCCCGTCCGACGATGGCCGTGACGGGGCCGCCATAGTCGGCATGCGCCAGTCGATCGCCGGGATCATCCAGGCGCATGGCGTAGGAATGTACGAAATAGGCGTGATCGCCTGTTTCGATGCCTGACAGCACCGGGTGGGGGGCGTCGATCACCAGATCGTTCCAGCCCATATGCGGGACCTTGAGCGCGGGATCATCGGGGGTGATGCGCGTCACCTCGCCCGGTGTCCAGCCAAAGCCCGCGACGTCTTCGTATTCGCGGCCCCATGTCGCCAGCATCTGCATGCCGACGCAAATGCCCAGAAAGGGCACGCCCCGCCGTTCCACCGCCGTGCGGATGGCTTCTTCCAGCCCGTCGATGGCGGCCAAGCCGCGGCGGCAGGCCGGAAAGGCCCCATCGCCGGGCAACACGATGCGCTCGGCGCGGGCCACCTGATCGGGGTCGCTGGTGACGACCACCGCGCCATGCCCACCCTCGGCGGCCATGCGCTGGAACGCCTTGGCGGCCGAATGCAAATTGCCCGAGTCGTAGTCGATCAGGACCGTCGTCATCGGTTCACAGCAGACCCTTGGTCGAAGGGATCGCATCGCCGCCCCGAGGGTCGGATTCCAGCGCTTCGCGCAGGCTGCGCGCGACCGCCTTGAATGCCGCTTCGGCGATGTGGTGGCTGTTGATGCCGGCCAGCCCCGTCACGTGCAGGGTGATGCCGCCGTGGGTGGATAGCGCTTGGAAGAATTCGCGCACCAGCTCGGTGTCGAAGCCACCGATCCGGGCGGTCGGAAAAGTCACATCCCAGACAAGGTAGGGCCGCCCCGACAGATCAAGCGCCGCGCGCACCAGCGCGTCGTCCATCGCCAGATGAAAGCTGCCGTAACGGCGGATGCCGCGCTTGTCGCCCATGGCGCGTGCCAGCGCCTGACCCAGCGCGATGCCCACGTCTTCGACGGTGTGATGATCATCGATGTGCAGATCGCCCTTGGCGCGGATATCCATGTCGATCAGCGCATGGCGGGCCAGCTGTTCCAGCATGTGGTCGAAAAAGCCGATCCCGGTCTGGATGTCGCGGCGGCCCGTGCCATCGAGATCGACCGACAGGGTGATGTCGGTCTCGTTGGTGGTGCGGGTGATCTGGGCGGTGCGCATCGGCGGGCTCCCTCTGGGTCTTGGGGCGGGTATAGACGCCCGCGGCCGCAGGGGAAAGAGCGGCCTATAGACCCAAGAGCCGGAAATAGGCGTCTGTGACATCTTCCCAGCGGTAGCGCCGCCGGGCAATGGCGCGCAGATCGGCCGCCATGGCCCTGCGCAGATGCCGATCGCCCAATTCTTCGATGCGCGCCACAAGGCTGTGGGCGTCATGGAAATAAAGGGCGCGCCCCTCGGTCGTGGCGCGATTGAAGCCACAATCCCACGCCGCAATGGGCAGCCCTGCGCCCATCATGCGCACCAGGCTGGGGTTGGTGCCGCCCGCCGAATGGCCATGCACATAGACCAAGGCGCGCGCTTGCAAGGCGGCAAGGCGGCCGGGGTCATATTCGGGGCCGCACAGGTGCAGATGCGGATGCCCGGCGTAGCGCGCCATGAGCGCGCGACCATGGGCGGTGTCGGCCCAGTTCGACACGACCACCAGGGGCGGCAGGGGCGCGCCCCGGCCAAAGCTTGCCAGCACAAGCGCCAGATTGTTCTCGGGCTCGGCCCGGGCCATGGCCAGTGCAAAGGCGGGGGGCAGCTGCAGATCAGAGATGTCGGCCGCCACGGCCTGGGCTTCGTGGCCATAGGCGATTTCGACGGGCACCCGACCATGACGGGTTTGGATATGGGTGGCGATATCGGGGTTGTCGGCCACGATGGCATGCGACCAGCGCACGGCCAGCGCTTCGCTGGCCTTCAGCACCGCGCGCGCCAGCCCGCCCCATTTGCGCCGCTGCCATTCGATGCCGTCGACATGGGTGATGATCTGCATCGCCGACATGGCCCGCACCGCGGGCAAGGCCACCGCCCCCGACACGCCCAGAACAAGCGCCGCGCCATGACCGCTTCGGGCGGCTTGCCAAAGCGACACCGCATCATAGGGGATGGATTGCGCGCCATTGGCCCGCAACGGCAGGTAGCGCAGGCGCGCGCCCAGATAGGTGGCAGGCGGCGGCGTTGCGCTTTGCGGCGCGCTGCACCAGATCGTCAGGCGATGGGCCAGTCCGCGCCGGGCTGCTGCTTGCACCAGATGGTCGGCCAGCGTTTCGAAACCGCCATAGCGCGCAGGCAGGCCCACCGTGCCGATGATGGCGATCTGCCGGCCAGCCATGTGTGAATGCCCCAAAGCGCGATCTTTCGCGCAGTGCTACCCACGAAAGGCAGCGGCGGCAACGGGCCAATGGGGCCGCGCCGGCGGCGTCAGACACGGGCAAGTGACAGGGCAAGGCTTGGGGCGAAACGAAAAGACCCGGGTCTTGCGACCCGGGCCTTTGCGACTGGAGCGGGTGATGAGATTCGAACTCACGACCCTTACCTTGGCAAGGTAATGCTCTACCCCTGAGCTACACCCGCTCTGTGGAGGCGGGTATTAAGGCGAAGACCAAGGGGGTGCAAGGGGGAATTTGCGGGCGGGCCGCGGGTTTTGCGGCCGGGTTTCGCGCGCAGCCCCGATCCACCGAATGCACCGGCCGCGGCGCGCGCGTGAGCTGTGCGCACCATGTCCGAACGGGGCCATCACGGCGCCGGAAAGAAGACCTTGGGCGGGCGCATTGCCGGAAGGGCGCGCATGCGGTCGAGCCATGCGTCCATCTTGGGCGTGGGTTCGACCCCGGCGTCGGGCAGCCATTGGGTGTAACCCCAGATCGCGCAATCCCCGATGCCGGGGCTTTGCCCATGGAAAAAGGGGCCTTCGCCCAGCAGATCGTCAAAGCGGCTGCGGTCGGTCGCGTAGCGCTGCCGGAGCCAATCGATGGCCCCTTGCGAAAAGCCGCGCCCTTGATCGCGCCGGGCTTGCTTGAGTTGCGGCAGGCACATGCCGATGCGGTTGGCCTCCCACATCAACAGCTCACGGCCGCGGCGCAGGCCCGCGGGCGTTTGACCGCCCAGGCAGCGGTAGCGCGCCGCGATTTCCAGCAAGATCGCCCCCGATTGCAGATGGGCCTGCCCGTCGATCACCAGCACCGGCACCTCGGCCAAGGGGGTGGCGGCAAGAAAAGCGGCAGGGCGGGTTTCGCGCGGCGCCCAGATGTCGACCCAGATCGTCTGGTGGGCCAGACCTGCCAACGAAAGCGCCAGCGCCACCTTGCAGGCATGACCCGAGTCGGGATGCCCGTAGAGCACAAGACCGGTCATCGTGGCCGCCCTATTCCAGCTCGATCAGCAGATCCTTGGCATCGATCTGGCCGCCGGGGCTGACATGAACCGCCTTGACCACCGCGTCGCGTTCGGCATGAAGGCCCGTTTCCATCTTCATCGCCTCGATGGTCAGCATCAGATCGCCCATCTTGAGCTTCTGGCCGGCGCTGATCGCGACCGATGCGACCACGCCGGGCATCGGTGCGCCGATATGGGCGGGGTTGCCGGCTTCGGCCTTGGCGCGCTTGACCGTCGTTGCCGCGATCCGCCGATTGGGCACGCGAATGGTGCGCGGCTGGCCGTTCAATTCGAAGAACACCTTGACCTCGCCCAGATCGGTGGTTTCGCCCACCGCCTGAAGCTGGATCACCAGCGTCTTGCCGGGGTCGATCTCGGCCTCGATTTCTTCGCCCGGCTGCATGCCGTAGAAAAACGTCCGCGTGGGCAGCGTGCGCACCGGCCCGTAATCCTTGTGGCGGGTGGCATAATCGGTGAAGACCTTGGGATACATCAGATAGCCCATCAGATCTTCGCCATCGACATCTTGTTCCAGCTTGACGGCCAGATCGGCACGGGTCTGTTCCAGATCAGCCGGGGGCACATGCAGGCCCGGCCGGTCCAAGATCGGCTGTTCGTCTTTCAGCACTTTTTTCAGGATGCCCGGGGGAAATCCGCCCGGCGGCTGGCCCAGATTGCCGCGCATCATGTCGATGACGCTGTCGGGAAAGGCGACATCTTTCGTGGGGTCTTCGACATCGGCGCGGCTCAGGCCCTGGCTGACCATCATCAGCGCCATGTCGCCCACCACCTTGGACGACGGCGTGACCTTGACGATATCGCCGAACATCCGGTTCACATCGGCATACATCTGCGCCACCTCGTGCCAGCGGTCTTCCAGCCCCATCGATCGGGCCTGCGCCTTGAGATTGGTGAATTGCCCGCCCGGCATTTCGTGCAGATAGACCTCGGATGCCGGGGCCTGCATGCCGGATTCGAAGGCCGCGTAATGGGCGCGCACCGCTTCCCAGTAGTCGCTGATGTCACGGATCGCCTTGATGTCGAGGCCCGTGTCGCGCGCGGTGAATTGCAGCGATTCCACGATGGTTCCCAGCGTCGCCTGGCTGGTGTTGCCCGACAGCGCGTCCATCGCGCAATCGACCGCATCCACGCCCGCGTCGCTGGCCGCAAGGATCGTGCCGCAAGCCACGCCGGCCGTGTCATGGGTGTGAAAGTGAATGGGCAGATCGACCGCATCCTTCAGCGCGGGGATCAGCACCGCGGCCGAGGCCGGCTTCAACAGCCCCGCCATGTCTTTCAGCCCCAGCACATGCGCGCCGGCGGCCTCCAGCTCCTTGGCCATATTGACGTAGTATTTCAGGTCGTACTTGGCCCGGTCGGGGTCAAGGATGTTGCCGGTGTAACAGATCGTGCCTTCGCAGATCTTGCCGGCATCTTGCACCGCATCCATGGCCACGCGCATGTTTTCGACCCAGTTCAGGCTGTCGAACACGCGGAACACATCCACCCCCGATGCCGCGGCCTGTTGCACGAAAGCCTGCACCACATTGTCGGGATAGATCGTGTAGCCCACGCCGTTGGCGCCGCGCAAAAGCATCTGCGTCATGATGTTGGGCATGGCCGCGCGGATGTCGCGCAGGCGCTGCCAGGGGCATTCTTGCAAGAACCGGTAGGCCACGTCGAATGTCGCCCCCCCCCAGCATTCCACCGAAAACAAACCGGGCAGCTTCGCGGCATAGGCGGGCGCCACCTTGATCATGTCGATCGATCGCATCCGCGTTGCCAGCAGCGATTGGTGCCCATCGCGCATCGTGGTGTCGGTGATCAAAAGCCGCTTTTGATCCTTCATCCACTTGGCCACCGCCTGTGGCCCTTGTTCATCCAGCATCTGCCGCGTTCCCATGGTGTAGCGGTCGCTGCGGGTGGTGGGGGGGCGGGGCGTCTTGACATCGGCGCGCGGGCGCGGGCGGCCTTCGGTTTCGGGGTGCCCGTTCACGGTGATGTCGGCGATGTAGGTCAAGATGCGGGTCGCCCGGTCGCGGCGCGGC
>JBEAQJ010000172.1:0-2786 GCA_041163945.1 Pseudomonadota bacterium | reverse complement strand
TGTGCGAAAGACTAGTCTATCAGCACGATATCGAAGGCGTCGTGCCAGAGCCCGAGGGTAATGGCCATCCACTTCTGGCACCCTTCGGCCTTTACAGGGCCAAGGACGGTCTGGTGGCGATCGGCGTGGTCGACGATGCCTTCTGGCGAATTCTGGCAGAGGCGATGAAGCGGCCCGAACTTGGCGCCGATCCGGCCTATGCCACACGCGCGGTCCGGCGTGAGAACATGGCCAAGGTCAATCGTATTGTTTCAGATTGGACGGCCCAGCATAGCATTGCGGCGCTGACTGCGCTGCTTGGCGGGTGCATTCCTTATGGGCCAGTGAACGATATCGCTGCTATCTTTGCCGATCCCCATGTGGCGGCACGGGGAATGATCGCCACCATCCCACACCCCGAGCCGGACAAAAGACCGTGGCGCGTTGCCGCCAATCCGCTGCGTTTTGCCGCAACACCTGCACCGCCACCCAGGGCGCCTCCTGCCCTCGGCGCCGATCAGGTTCTGGCAAGCGTGACCCCCGCACAATTGGGCATCGACCCCAAGGTACTGCGCCAGGCCTTCGGGACTTTCGCCACCGGAGTTACCGTCATCACCACCCGCGAAGCAAACGGCACACCCCGTGGCTTTACTGCCAACAGCTTCACCTCGGTCTCGCTCGACCCGCCGCTTCTGCTGGTATGTCTGGCCAAATCCGCCCATTCCTGCGAGGTTTTTGCCACCGCCCGGCATTTCGCCGTCAATGTCCTTTCCCAAGACCAAAAGTCCGTGTCTGGCCTCTTCTCCTCGCGGGCGCCTGACAAATTCCAGCAGTGCGACTGGCGCGCAGGACATGCCGATCTGCCTCTCCTGAACGGGACGTTGTCGCACTTCTCTTGCCGGCGGCACCGAATGGTCGATGCCGGCGACCATCTGGTTCTGATTGGTCGGGTAGAAGATTTCTCCCATGGCGCGGGCCAACCGCTTGGATATTTCAAGGGAAGCTATTTCTCGATCGGTCTGGAGGGCGACCTGGTCGAGGCCGCCCTTTCCGCGAAAGGCAGCCAGATTGGCGCGGTTCTCGCAACCTGCGATGGCGTGCTTCTGAAAACAGATGCTGCTGGACGACTGTCCCTTCCCAAGGCCCCCGGTTCGCCCCCATCGCTGCGCGCCCTGAAAGACAGTCTAGTCGCTCTCGGTCTGCAACCCGACATCGATTTTGTCTACGCGGCCTTCGATGACCGAGCGGCTGGCGGCCATGCGATCTATTACCACGGGCGTATCGAGGGGCCTGCCCCAACCGGTTTCCGGATCGTTCCCTTGGGTGACCTGGCCAATTCCGATCTGGCAAATGCCGCCGAGGCCCAGATGCTCACGCGGTTCTCCGATGATTTTCGGAATGGGGTCTTCAGCATCTATCACGGCGATGAAACCACAGGCTCGGTCCGGCGGGTCGCGCGCGCCAATGCTCAAAACTGAAGGGAAATCCGATGTCGCTTCCAGAACTCCGCAAGGTCGTTACTTATGACGAGGACATTCTGACTGACGGTGGCCGCGCCAGCACGCCGCCCCTCAGGATGATCGGGGTCGCAGCTGTGGTCAGTAATCCTTGGCACGGCCGCGGTTTCGTCGAGGACCTTCAGCCGGAAATTCGCCGCATGGCGCCCGTTCTGGGCAAGCTCCTGACCGATCGGCTGATCGCGCTCGCCGGATCCGGCGATGCGATCGAGGCCTATGGCAAGGCAGCGCTATGCGGCACAGCCTGTGAACTGGAACACGGGTCGGCGCTGATTCACACGTTACGCTTCGGCAATTTCTATCGAGAGGCGGTCGGCGCAAAAACCTATCTTGGTTTCACCAACGCTCGCGGCCCAGCCAATTCCCAAATCCAGATCCCCTTGATGGACAAGCACGACAGCGGGCGCCGCTCGCATTACCTGACCGTCCAGTTCGCTGTACCGGATGCGCCCAGCCATGACGAACTTTTGGTGGCACTCGGCGCTGCCACGCGAGGCCGACCGCACCATCGTATCGGTGACCGCTATTCAGACCTGAAGGAAATGGGCCGCAACGTAGAAAATCCAGCAGGCCTAAAATGATGGGGGAAAAATTGAGCAACCCAAAAAATGGAAAAGCGGAAACCGCTCGCGAAGCAAATGGCCAGCCATCTGCGGAAAAAATCTTATGGAATCGGCGTTTAAGGTTATGGCTCCAAAACGTTTTCGACTCCGCCACGATTGACAGGCAATGTGGTGAAGAGAACCATCCGACCAATGCGCGGAGGGGATGGGTCTGGCGGCCAACCCTCTCCACCCTCTAAACCGTTGACTTTATTGAAATGGATGCAGTTTCGAAAACCAATCGCCTCGTGCGGGTCTGGCAACCAAATGCCGGCGATCATCTCAAACGGGTGTCAGGACGCTGCTCAACGGCTTGCAACGTCGTGATCGCGCGGACCGGCAGGATGGCGCAGGCAACGACCCGACCGCTTGTCCAGCCCGCATGAAGGCCTTCTCCCGCCATCGGCGTTCTTGGTAATCCCTGAGCGGGGTGCGAAAATGTAGGCGGGCGCCATCGTATTGACTTGGCAGCTTTTTTCAAAGGCCATTGTGGAGCCCTGCACGATGAATGTGGACTTCTCCCTGCTGCTCGTGCTGTGATCCCCGATGCTCATCCGGCTGAGACCCGAGTCCACGGTTGAATTTGGCGCGGTTGCGCCGACGGAGCAATGGGCGATCTGCGCAGCGGTTCGGATGCGCGAAGCTGATCGCCCATTGCGGTGAGTTGAGCGGCAAAGACCGCCGGGGC
>JBEAQJ010000171.1:0-8504 GCA_041163945.1 Pseudomonadota bacterium | reverse complement strand
GGCGAAACGCTGCTGGCCGCGATTTGACAACGGCGGGGCGGGCCACGACCGGGTTCCGCCCCCCTTATCCGGCAAAACGATCCATCTTGGATGCCAGCATGACGTCAAGCTGGCTCAGGCCCTGAACATCATGGGTCGTCAGAACGACCTCGACCGTCTTGTACACGTTGAACCATTCGGGGTGGTGGTTCATCTGTTCGGCAATCAGGGCCACGCGGGCCATCCAGCCGAAGGCCGCGTTGAAATCGGCGAAAACGAAACGCTTGGTGATCGCGTCGCGCCCCTCAACCAAGGCCCAGCCGTTGTCCGCCAAAGCCTTGAGCGCCTGCGCGCGATCCTGGCCGTCGAGCTTTTGGGCTTGTGTCATTCTTGTTCCTCCACATGCACGCGCTTGAACGGGCCATAGCCCGTCATCACCTCGATCTCTTCATCCACGGCGGCGCGCTCCAGGCTCAGGTAGCGGGCGATGGCTTGCGCAAAGCCTGCGTCGCGCACCCAGTGCAGCGAATGGGTCTGCACCGGCAGGTAACCGCGCGCCAGCTTGTGTTCGCCCTGCGCACCGGCTTCGACCCGCGCCAAACTTTGGGCGATGGCAAAATCGATGGCCTGATAATAGCACAGCTCGAAATGCAGGCACGGATGATGTTCGGTGCAACCCCAGTAACGCCCGTACAGCACATCGCGGCCAATGAAATTCAGCGCCCCCGCAATCGGCTGACCATCGCGCAGCGCCAAGACCAGCAGCATGTCGTCGCGCAATCGGTCATGGGCGCGATCGAAAAAGGCCCGCGTCAGATACGGCTGCCCCCATTTGCGCGCGCCGGTATCTTGATAGAACCGCCAAAAGGCATCCCAATGCGCGGGCTGGATGGCATCGCCCGTCAACGCCACGATCGTGCCGCCAAACCCCTGCGCCTCGGCGCGTTCCTTGCGGATGGCCTTGCGTTTGCGCGAACTCAGCGCGGCCAGAAACCCGTCGAAATCGCGATAGCCCGCATTCACCCAGTGAAACTGCTGGCTGACCCGCGCCATCAGGCCCATCTGGGCGCCGGCCGTCGCCTCGGCCTCGGTGCAGAAGGTGATGTGCAGCGAGCTGAGATTGTTGTCTTCCGTCAGTTGCCGGGCGCCCTGCACCAGTGCGGCCATGCCGTCGACCTCGTGACCGGGGCGGGTCAGAAAGCGCCGCCCCGTCGCCGGGGTAAAAGGCACGGCCATTTGCAGCTTGGGGTAATAGCGCCCCCCGGCGCGCTGATAGGCATCGGCCCAATTGTGATCAAAGATGTATTCGCCTTGGCTGTGGCCCTTGGCATAAAGCGGCGCCACCGCGATCACCTGACCGGCGCGACGGGCCACCAGATGGCGGGGCGCCCACCCCGTGCCGGTGCCAACCGAACGCGATGATTCCAGCGCATGCAGGAACCGGTGCGTGGTAAAGGGATCTTTCGGCCGCCCGCCATCGGCCGTTTCGGGGCAGGCACAGGCATCCCATTGGATGGCATCGATCTGGTCGATCTGGCCCAGAACCTCGATTTCTATGGGGTCGCTTGCGGGCAAATCCCGTCTCCGGCGGTTGCGGGGGCTATGGCCTCAGATGGGGCGCAGGCGCGACAGGTCAATCCGCCGGTCAGGCCAGATAGCCCTCAAAGGTGATCTGATCCGCACCTTGCCGCGCGATGGCTTCGGCCGCGGGCGATTTGACGGTCCAGCACAGAACCGGCACGCCACGGGCGCGCAATTCCACCACCCGGGGGCGGGCCAGATCCTGCCAGTCATGGCTGATGAAACTGGCGCCCACGGCCTCGAACCGGTCGATGTCGCGCAGCGCCGCGCAGGTTTCGGCCGACACGCCGGGCCAGTCGTCTGGCGCGAAATCGCAGCTGGTGATCCCGCGGGGCAGTGCCGGGGCAAGATCAGCCATCGCGGCCATCATCGCCGGGTTGAAGGACATCACCGCCACATCGCCCCGGTAGCCCGCCAGCGTCCGGGCCACCGCCTGTTCCAGATCCGTCGCACCGGCACCCGTGCCGGCCGACTGGTCTTTCAGCTCGATCAACAGCGGCACCTGACCGGCCACCTGATCCAGCACTTGGGCCAGCGTCGGAATGCGGTCGCCGGCCGCGGCCCCGGCAAGCACGATCTGACCCAAATCCGCGGCCGTGCGGGCGCGCAAGGGCCCATTTTGATGGGTCAGCCGGTCCAGCTTGTCGTCATGAAAGACCATGGCCACGCCGTCGGCGCTAAGCTGCAGGTCCAGCTCGATGCCATAACCCGCCGCAATGGCCCGGGCAAAGGCGGTGGGGCTGTTTTCGATCACGCCTGCCGCCGGGTCATGCAACCCGCGATGGGCGATGGGCCGGGCCAGCAATGCGGCAGGAAGCGCAGGCATGATCGTGGCTCAGGCCGGCTGGATCTGGAAAATCCCTTCGACTTCGACAGCGCAGCCAAAGGGCAGCCCGCCGGCGCTGACCGCCGACCGGCTGTGCCGGCCCTTGTCGCCCAAGACCTCGACCAACAGGTCGGAGGCGCCGTTGACAACCTTGGGCTGGTCGCCGAATTCCGGGGGCGCGTTGACAAAGCCGGTCAGCTTGACCACCCGCACCAGCCGATCGAGATCGCCGCCGCACGCGGCCTTGAGCTGCGCCAAAAGATTGATCGCGCACAGCCGCGCCGCTGCCGCGCCCGCCGCGATATCCAGATCGACGCCGACGCGACCCTTGATCAGGCTGTCGAGCCCGGCCGATGTCATCGGGATCTGCCCCGACACGAACACCAGATCGCCGGCGACCACATAAGGGACGTAATTCGCAGCCGGCGCGGGCGGGGGCCCGGCCAAGACAATGCCCAGCTCTGCAAGACGCGATTCGATTTTTCCAGCCATTCCGACACCCCTTCGCCGATCTCGTTCGGCGCGAAGCTAACCGGGGGCCCGGCAAAGGAAAAGGGCCAAGCGCGCAGGCATCAGCTTTCGCGGAAGGCACGGGTGAAATAATTGGCCAAAGGTTCCAGCAGGTAGCGCATCGGGGTGCGATCCCCGGTCCGGATGAAGGCATCGACCGGCATGCCGGGCACAAGCGCGCGCGGGGCCAACCGCGCCTGTGTGTCGGCATCCAGTGCCACCTCGACCCGATAGACCGCGGCGCGCGTCGGCTCGTCGACGAACGCATCCGCCGAAACCTGCGTCACCCGCCCCATCAGATCGGGCAGATGGCGCAGATCATGCGCGGGAAAGCGCAGGCTGACGGGCTGACCGACAAAGACCTGGTCTATGTGAATGGCCGGAACCTCGGTCGTGATCACCAGGGGCAAACCTTCGGGCACCACGAAACCGAGCGGATCGCCGGGGCCCAACACCGCTTGCGGGCCCGACACAGCAAGCCCGATGATCCGGCCCGCAACAGGGCTGCGCAGTGCCAGCGCGGCCATCCGGCGATCCAGATCGGCAAGGCGATGATGCAACTCTTCTTCCATGATGCGAATTTCGCGCAGCTCGGCGATGGCGTGTTCACGGCGATTGGTGGCGCGCTGCAACAGGGCCAATTCCGTCTCGATGATGCGTTCGCGGGCTTCGGCCTTGCGCGCGGCAAGCTCACCCAAGGTCCCGCGAAGCTGCACGGCATCGCGGTGCAGGCGCAAGACAGGGTCGGCCGCAATCAGGCCACGCTCGTGCAGATCCCGCTGGCGCGCCAGATCGCCGTCGACCAGGGCAAGCTGTTCGGACAGCGCGGCGTGCTGCGCGCGCAGCGCCTCGATTTGGGCGGCGATCTGGGCGATGCGGGCCTGCATCTGGTCGATCTCTCGCTGGGCGGTGGCGCGGCGGGCGGCAAAAAGGGCCGCCTGCCCGTTCAGAAAATCGGCCAAACCGGCATCCTGGGCGGCCGCATCGGTCAAGTCTTGGGCAAAGACAAGGGCGGCCGCATCATCGCGTTCGGCCTCAAGCCGGGCACGGCGCAGGCGCAATTCGAACAACCGCGCGGCCGCCACCGCCCGGTCGCCGGCCAGCGTGCCCGGTGCCAGGCGCACCACCACGTCGCCTGCCGCGACCCTGTCGCCTTCGGCGACCAGAAGGGCCGCGACCACACCACCTTCGGGATGCTGCAAGGCTTGGCGGGTCTGCGTAACCGCGATTCGGCCGGACACGACAATGGCGCCCGCAAGCTGGCTGGTCATGGCCCAGCCGCCAAACCCGCCCAGTAGCGCGATCATCGCCAAAAGACCGACCCAAAGCAGGCCACGCAGCGATCCGGCGCGCGCTACGGCCTCGGGAAACGGGCCCGCCAAGCCCATGGGCGGGCCGACGGGGGTCTGGGCGGTCATGCCGCCCCCCCGACCACGGTCGCAAGATGGGCAGACCGGTCCAGTGTTTTTTGCAGCACCTCCTGCGTGGGGCCGCACATCATCGCTGCGCCGCCCGCCAGCACCAAAAGCCGGTCACATTCACGGATCGCGGCCGGCCGATGCGCCATGATCACCACCGTGCAACCCGCCTGCTTCAACGCACGCACCGCAGCGTTCAGCGCCAAAGATCCTTCGGTGTCGAAGGCGGAATTGGGTTCATCCAGCACCAAAAGCACCGGGTTGCCGTACAGGGCGCGCGCCAGGCCGATGCGCTGGATCTGCCCGCCCGACAGATGCGTGCCAAGTCCGGTGACCGGCGTGTCATACCCTTGCGGCAGATCGAGGATCATCTGGTGCGCGGCCGCGGCACGCGCGGCCGCGATCACCCTGTCGCTGTCGGGGCTTTCGTCGAGCCGCGCGATGTTCTGGGCAATCGTGCCCTCAAACAGCGTCACGGCCTGCGGCAGGTAGCCGATGGCCGACCCCAAGGCATCGGGATCGTGCTGATCAAGCAGCACCCCAACCAACCGAATCTGCCCATGGGTGGGCTGCCAAACGCCGGTGATGGCCCGTGCCAAGGTGGATTTTCCCGCACCCGACGGCCCGATCACGCCCAGCGCCTGACCGGGCGCAACGGTGAAACTGATGCCCCGCAACGTCGGGGCCGCGGCCCCGGGCGGCATGACCGAAAGCTGCGACACCACAAGGCCCGCCTGGGGCCGGGGCAACGCCATGCGCGCAGGCGCTGCGGGCTCGGATGCCAGAAGCGCGCGCAGCCTGCGCCAAGCCTGCGCCGCCTCGGCCAGCGTGCCCCACTGGCCCACCACCATCTCGATGGGCGCCAAGGCCCGTCCGAGCAGGATCGAGGCCGCGATCATCGCGCCCGCGGTCAGTTCGGCCTCAAGCACGAGGAATGCACCAAACCCAAGGATCGCCGATTGCAGCAACATGCGCATCGTGCGGGTCGCGGTGCTGAAACCGCCAAGCACATCGGCGGTGCGCATCGCATCATCCAACGCAAGGCCACGTTGCCGCTGCCAGCGGCGAAAGACAGCCCCTTGCATGCCCAGCGCCCGGATCGGTTCGGCCGCGCCCTGTAGATCAGCCGCCATCCGATCGGCCCGCTGCAACAGGGCCGCGGCGCGCGCGACAGGCGCTTGGCAAACGGCGCGATTGATCCACGCAAGACCGATCAGCAGCACCATGCCCGACAGGGCCAGACCACCCAGAAGCGGATGGAACAAGAAAATCGCGGCCAGAAACAGGCCCGTCCAGGGCAAATCGAACAGGGCCATGAACACCGGGGCCGCCGCCAGGCGTTGAACCGCATCCAGATCTTGCAGCGCGCCGTGTTCGCTGCCCCTACGGCGGGCCCGCGCAAGGGCCGCGGCAAAAACCGGTTCATCAAGGGCGGCCTGCAAGCGGGCGCCGTAGCGTGCCCCGATACGACCCCTCACGAAATCGAGGACGCCCATGATCAGGAACAAGAAGACAACCAAAAGGCTCAGCGCCAGCAATGTTTCCTGCGATCGCGACCCCAGAACGCGATCGTAGACTTGCAGCATGTAAAGCGGCCCCGTCAGCATCAACGCATTGACCGCCATGCTGAACAGCCCGATCGACCACAGCACCCAGCCATTGCGACGCTGAAACCCTGCCAAAGGGTCGCTGCCCGATCCGGTTTCGCGCGACATACAGACCATTACGCTCACTCGATACGCCGGCAGGTGTCGCCGAACCCTTGACTCTGGCCGGGTCAGGCCCCTCTAAGACATGCCACCGCCCGACAACCATCTGGGGGCACAGACCTTTAAATTCGGTTTCCGGCGGCTAGGTTGCCGAAAATCATTGATTGGACCCGACGGATATTGCCCTTGCCTGACAGCCTGCCCCTTCGCCGCCTTGTGTCTGGCCTTGCCCTTGCAGGGCTTATGGTGCTGGGCGCGTGCGGCCCGGCGACATTGCCGCCCGGCGATCAGATTACCGATGCGGGCGAGGCAACGAATCGGGCCATCCATCGCTTCAACCTGGCGTTGGACCAGGCTGTTGTGGGGCCCACGGCCCGCGGTTACGGAACGATCGTTCCAGACCCGGTGCGTGCCGGTGTGGGAAATTTCGCCGCAAACCTGTCGCACCCGTCCTACATCATGAACAATTTGCTTCAGGTTCGCGTCGGCCAGGCATCGCAGAACCTGTTGCGTTTCCTGGTCAATTCGACGGTCGGCTTGGCCGGGCTGTTTGATCCGGCCACCGCGCTGGGGCTGCCGGAAACCCGGACAGATTTCGGCGAAACCCTGCACGTCTGGGGCGTGGGCGAAGGCGATTTCGTCATGCTGCCGGGCTTTGGCCCCTCGACCACGCGCGATACGGTGGGGCTGATCGTGGATATGGCCAGCAACCCCGTGCGCGTCGCCGTGGCCCCGGCCGAGCGCAGCTATGTCACCGCGACGCAGCTTCTGGATCGGCTGGGGGATCGCTACGAGATGGATGATACGCTGGACGGGCTTTTGTATGAAAGCGCCGACAGCTACGCGCAGCTACGCTCGCTGTATCTTCAGAACCGCCGTTTCAACTTGGGCGGCGCGACGGCGCCACAGGCAGATGTGGGTGACGAACTCTATGCCGACCCCTATGTTGACCCGTATTGATCGCACATCGAGGACTGGACCGATCGCCATGCCCCATGACACGCCCGTCTTTCGCCGCGCCTTTTTGATCGCAAGCTGTGGTGCGATGGCCGGCACGGCACTGGTGCCGGCCCGGGCCTGGGCGCTGTCGACCGCGCAAGCCAGCGGATTGGTCGATCAGGTGACGGCCGAGATTACCCGCATCATCAATTCGGGCCAGTCCGAGGCGACGATGCTGCGCGATTTCGAACGCATGCTGTCGCGCTACGCCGACATGCCCACGATCGCGCAATCGGTGCTGGGCCCGCCCGCACGCGCGGCCAGCGCTTCGCAGCTGCGGGCCTTTGCCGATGCGTTCAAGGGCTATATGGCGCGCAAATACGGGCGGCGGTTTCGGGAATTCATCGGTGGCACTGTGCATGTGACAGGCGCGCAAGACACGGGCCGCTTCGTCGAGGTGGTCGGTGTGGTCGACATGCCCACCACCGCCCCATTCGAGGTTCGGTTCCGCGTCTGGGACCGGTCAGGACAGGCCTTGTTCATCGACCTGTTGATCGAGGGCGTATCGCTGGTGATCACCGAACGGTCCGAAATGGGATCGCTGCTGGAACGCAACGGCGGCTCGATCGATGCCACGACAGCCGCGTTGGGCAGCCTGGGCTAAGCCACGACTTTGTGCGGGGTCCACCCGCTGCGGACCTGGCGCGCACCAAACCCGCGGCGACGGTCGCTGTTTCAGAAATCGAGGTTCTCGACGCTCAGCGCATTGGCCTGAATGAAGTCGCGCCGCGGCTCCACCACGTCACCCATCAGCTTGGTAAAGATATCATCCGCCTCGGCCAGGTCTTCGACCTTGACCTGCAAAAGGGTGCGCGCTTCGGGATCCAGCGTGGTTTCCCAAAGCTGGCCGGGGTTCATTTCGCCCAACCCCTTGTAGCGTTGCAACTGCAGGCCCTTGGCGCCTTCGTCCAGGATCGCGCCCAGCAATTCGGTGGGTCCGTGGATCAACAGTTCGCGTTCCTTGCGCGCCAGTTTCGCCGGATCGCGATAGACCTCGCGGCTGTCGCGGCTGACCTCGGCCAGTTTGCGGGCCTCGCCCGAACGCAGCACCGCGCCGTCGAGCGTGCGGATTTCCTCGACCCCGCGCAAGACGCGGCTAAGACGAATGCCATGGTCTTGCGTGATCCGGCCAGCCCAGCCGCGTTCATATTCGACCGCCACCAGATCCAGCCGTTGGGCGACCGCATCGGCCACACGCTGCAAATCGGCATCCGCCCGACCGGGATCGAACGCCCCCGCCAGGGCCGCCTGTTCCAGGATGTGACGCGGGTAATGGGTGGGGAAAGCTTCCAGAATACGCTTGAAACTGCGCGCGGCCTCGACCACGCGGGCCAGATCGGCGCCGGCGATTTCTTCGCCGCTGGGCAAACGCAGCACCGCGCCTTCGGTGCCTTGTTGGATCAGATAATCCTCAAGCGCGGTCTGATCCTTGATGTAGACCTCGGATTTGCCGCGGCTGACCTTGTAAAGCGGCGGCTGCGC